>JAUVGW010000360.1 GCA_030593565.1 Phycisphaerae bacterium
GCGTCCCCATGAAGCGTACGCCACCCAGATACTCGACGGCATCATCCGATCAGTGAACCGAATCCATGCCTCCGGACAGACCATCGACTTCCTCGTCCACACCGGCGACGTCTGCGACAACAGCCAGGAAAACGAACTTGCCTGGTTCCTCGACGTCATGGACGGCCGTCCCGTCGACCCACTCACCGGCCCCGACGACCGCGACGCGAGCACCCGCCCAACCACGACGCTCGACCCTCACGCGGAATTTACGCCGCAGGGCCTGTACCAGACCGGCATCCACGGCGACACCGCTTCCATCCCGTGGTACGTCGTGATCGGCAATCACGACCGTTTCGCCATCGGTGTCTTCCCTATCGTGTGTAACTTCTGGGGAAACCTCACGGCCCCTTTGCCCCTACCGCGTCGCACCGGCGTCGTGCTCCCCGTCGTCCTCGACCCACTCGCCCTGTTCGCCCACGGCAACGTCACACCCGCCGACCCCGGCCCCCCCTCCTTCTTCGAATTGCCTCGCTTCGTCTGGCCGAATCCCGATCGGGCCTACTTCGAGCCGCCCGAATTCATCCAAGCCATGTTCTCCACCTCCTCCGAGCCTGCAGGACACGGATTCACAAACCCCGACACAGGCCCAAGCTGGTATAGCGTCTCACCCGTCCCAGGCCTTCGCCTCATCGGGCTCGATACCTGCCAACCCGCGTGGATCATCGAGGGCCTGGTCTACTCCGAAGGCGCAATATCAGCGGAACAAGTCGCATTCCTCCGCGACGAACTTGACGCCGCAGCCCAACGCGACGAACTCGTCGTCATCGCGTCCCATCACCCCAGTGGCGCGCTCTGGGAAGGCTACGGCTCTGCGCTGACCGGCTCGACGCTCCGTACGCTTCTCAACGAATACCCTAACGTCGTCCTTCATCTCGCCGGCCACGACCACCGCAACCATGTCGTCGACAGACAGACGTACCTCGAAATCGAAACCTGTTCGACAATAGACCTGCCCCAACAAGGTCGAATCGTCGAAATCTGGCAACATGAAACCACCGGCGATGTGCTTATCGAATACGAGATGTTCTCGCATCTCGACGACGACCTGCCGGCCCTCGGTGACGACCCACTCCGTCAGTTGCGCGAAGAAGCCCACTCAATCGCATCAACCGGCAAGTCGTTCCCCCAGCACCCCAAACGCGTCGAACCCCCGCTCACCGAGAACGCCCCCCGCCTCCCGGACGAAACCGGCCGCTACGTCCTGAAATCCACACAACCCGGCCGGTCATGACGCGCAGGCAACCTACCAAGCCCGCGGATCGCAATCCGCTGGCCTACGCTGCCACCCACATGTCTGGTCGCATTCTTGGGTCATCGTTCCGCGACGAACATACAACCGACACCGACTCACGTGCCGACCACCGCCCCAACCGCCGCCAACGCCCGCGCCACACCGTCATCCGGAATATCCAGATGCGACACCGCACGCAACACCGTCGGCCGCAGCATCGCGCTAAACCGCACGCCGTGCGGCTCCAGCCGCCGCAGAAACTCATCTCGTGATAGGCCCGCTCCGGCAATGTCGAAAATCACCATGTTTGTCTCGACGTCGGTCGGATCAACATCGATCCCCTCGATCCGCGCCAGCCCCTCGGCCAGCTTCTTCGCCTTGGCGTGATCCTCCGCCAATCGCTCGACGTGATTCTCCAGCGCATACACACCCGCCGCCGCGACGATCCCCGCCTGTCGCATCGCCCCGCCGAACAGCAGCTTGTATCGCCACGCCTGATCGATAAACGCGTGCGGCCCCGCCAGCACCGCCCCCATAGGACATCCCAGCCCCTTACTCAGATCGATCCAACACGAATCAAAGAATCGGCAATACTCGTGTGCCGGCGTCCCACTCGCCACCACCGCGTTCAACAACCGCGCCCCGTCCAGGTGCAACAGCAGCCCATGCCGTCGGGCACATTCCGCCACCAAACGCATAGACTCCAACGGCCACACGTGGCCGCCCTTGATATTGTGCGTATTCTCCACGGACACGAGACGCGTCTTCGCAAAATGCGCATCATCCGGCCGAATCGCCTGCTCTACCTGGTCCGGCGAGAAAATCCCCGTCTCGGTCTTTAGCAATAACAACGAGGCCCGCGCATGCACCGCCGCGCCGCCGCCCTCGAACTGCGCCGGGTGGCAGCTCTCCTCGATGATGATCTCGTCGCCCGGCCGACAGTGGATCGTGTACGAAATCAGGTTGCACATCGTCCCCGTCGGCAGGAACAACGCCGCCTCCATCCCCGTCAACTCCGCGACCATCTCCTGAAGCCGATTGACACTCGGATCTTCGCGTTTCTGCTCATCTGCGACTTCTGCGCACGCGATCGCCTCACGCATCCCGGCTGTCGGACGCGTCTGCGTATCGCTATAGAAATCAACCGGAAACTCAATCATCCCACACGCTCAAGTGCTATTTGCCATTCACGGTTTCATCCTTCCCCCTTCATCCTTGCGCTTACCCCCCACAGCCCGGGTCCTCGGCCCGGAATTTCTCGCGTGCCCGCTTCGCCATCAGCAGCGGAAAGACGATGTCGCTCAAACAGCACGGCACCACCACCGCAATGATGATGAATGGGAACACCAGCCCGATCGAGTCCACCCACCCGAGTCGCCCGAATGGACCGATTAGATAAAAAATGCTGGCCATGGTCGACGAGAAGACGTGCAGCGAGTGCGAAAAAAAAGTGCTATGCCGCACACCCCGAGACGCGCCCAATCCGACGAGCACACCGACCGCCGCGAAGCAAATCACCATCGGTGGATTCTCGATCACACAGATGTGCCACGCCACCGGCTTCCCCAACAATGTCAGCGACAGATGCGGCATCACGATGTCGCTCAAACCGCACACCCCGATCGCCCCCGCCAGTCCGACGATCACCGCCTTCAGAACACGACGTTCAAAACGCCAGAACATCGCCGTCGTCGCCGCCGCCGAGAATAACATGTGGACCGGATGGAACAGGTGGAACAGATCCTGAAACGGATTGGCATGCGAGTGCCCTTCATCCGCTTCGTGTGCCGCGTGCGCTTCATGCGCCTCGTGTGCTTCGCTCGCTTCGTGCCCCCCGGTATCGAGACCCACCGCCAGGAAACAGATGATCCCGGCGACGGTCAACCCGATCGCCACGGCGGACACTGAAAACGGCAGATGATGGGTCAACTCCTCGACAATCGTCCCATGCCCTGACGGCGTCTCAGCCCCATGCGAATGATCGCTATGCTCGTGCATCACCCAATACCCTCGTCATGCGACTGCCACCGACCTCCATTATGAGATACCCCCGGCTCAGTCAGTATTACAGTGTAATACGATCAGATCAATCCGTCAGTTCAAAGACACAGAAAGGCCATCCACGCCAACGCTTACCGAACACCATACAGACTGATCCGCTTCTCACCAATCGTATTCGTGACGAACACGAAATACCGTGCTCCGAACCCCTCCGGCACCAACGACGCCACGGCTTCCGGAACCGCCGCCGCCACCGCCACCCCGACCGGCATCAGCGTGCCCCCCGACCGATCCTCATCACCGCCGAACAACATCAACAGTTGCCCCCTGTCGTTGAAAACATGCACACGGGCAAATTCCATATCCGCAACAAAAACCACCCCGTCAGGCCCCACTGCCAAATGCCGCGGCTTCCCCATGTTCCCGCATCGATCTCCGGGCTTCCCCATACTCAGCACTGCCTCCCACGACGCCCCAAACGCCTGCACCCGACCGTTCATCATGTCCGACACATAAACGCGCCCCCCACCGCCAATTGCCACCCCCATCGGATAATACATCTTGCCCGTTTCACTGCCCACGCCCCCGAACGACCCCAGGTGTCGCCCGTCAGCCGTGTCAAACACGTCAATCCGGTGCTCCCCCAGGTCCGCCGAATACAAGCGCCCGCCCCCCGTCGCCAACGCCGCCGGCTTGTACTCACCACCTCGCCCAGGTTTCATCCGTCGAACCCGCCCCCCAGAATCGAACGCCACGATTTCCCCCCGACCCCGATCGGCCACGTACACCGTCCCGACCCCATCCACTGCCACAGCGACAGGTCTCGACAGCAAGACATCACCCTGCACACCCAGCCATCGACCCTGACCCGTAGCCAAATCCCAGTCATGGATCGCTCCCGCCTCCGTATCGCACACATATAGATGCCCGTCTCGATACGCCACACCCGCAGGCGTCCCCACGCTCGGCCCCGTCACCCCCCCGCGAATCGACGCCAGAAACCCCACACGCCTCCGCACGAGTTCACCCAATCGGTTGAACGACTTGATGTGGACGATGTGCGCCTCGGAGCCCCCCGCCGGAAAGTAGACCGGATCAGCCGTAATCCGCCCAGGCCCACATCCCCCGGCCGCCAACGCCGCCACAACCACTGCGCCCAACATCCCAACGCAACGCCGCCTCGCCATTCGCGTCCCCCTCGCCAATCCCGATCGCTCAACGAATCCCGCCCAAAGCCCACGGATCGCAATCCGGGGGCTCCCCCTGACTGCCGCGTGCTTCATCGCCGGCCAATCAAACATCGACGAAATCCTCGGACTCGGCCTCGGGATCACCTCCGGGCGTCGTATTGCGTATCACACCCGCACCACGCCCGTCATCCTATCGAGTTTTCCCGCACAGTCCATATGGACGATCGAACGGTGAAGGGGCGAGCGTTGACTGGTCGAGTGTTGAACGATCGAGTATTGAATGGTCAAGCGTTGACTGAATAAAGGTTGACTGGTCAATGAAACGCCCCCAAAAGCCCACGGATCGCAATCCGTGGGCCTGAAACACCAACCTCGCGTTCAATGGGCTACTCGAGCCTCAATAGACACGCGGAATGAATGGACGCACGCTCAGCACCCGCGGCGCGTAGCCCGGTCAAACGGCGCGTCAAGTTATCCTACGAATAGACACCGTGTGAAACGCGGCGAAACGCTGCATCGGAAAAACGCGACCCGGCCCTACCACGCGAAATGCGCAAATGCCTTGTTCGCATCGGCCATGCGGTGGACATTCTCGCGCGTATTGATAGCCGCGCCCTGGTTGTTGTAGGCGTCGAGCAATTCCGCTGCCAGCCGCTGGGCCATCGGACGGCCCTTCTTTGCCCGAGAAGCGTCCAGCAGCCAGCGAATCGCCAACGCCTGGGCGCGCTTCGTGCTTACGGCCATCGGAACCTGATAGTTGCTACCACCGACGCGGCGGCTGCGGATTTGGATGCGCGGCCGGACATTATCGAGCGCCTTCTCGAAAACCTCGATCGGAGG
>JAUVGW010000326.1 GCA_030593565.1 Phycisphaerae bacterium
GTCGTCGCACCACGCTTCGCCTTCGCATGAGGCCAGGTCGCACTCGTCGGGGATGTCATTATCATTGCAGTCGAGACTGCCAAAACCCGGCGGCAGCGTCAGGTCGCACTCGTCGGGGTAGTTATTCTCGTTGCAGTCTTCACTGACATACTCGTCACCGTCGGGATCGCTCGGGTCGAGGTCGCAGTCGTCGGGGATGTCGTTATGATTGCAGTCGGGCTCGCACTCGTCGGGCGTGCCATTCTCATTGTAGTCTGCGCTGGTCTCCTGCGAGATATCCCAATCGTCGGGCACGTCGTTGTCATTGCAGTCCGGGTCGCACTCGTCGGGAATGCCGTTGCTGTTGACGTCGGTGCTGGTCTCGTCGGCAATGTCACAGTCGTCCGGCACATCGTTGGCGTTGCAGTCTTCTTCGCACTCGTCGGGCACCGCATTGTCATTGCAGTCCGGATCGCAGTTCTCGGTGCAGAAGAACGGGCCGCCCGGGGCTTGGCTGTTCTCGTCGATCTCGCACTCGTCGGGAATGTCATTGGCGTTGCAGTCCTCGCTCGTGCCGTAGACGATGTCATTGATGTCAGGCACGCCATTGGCGTTACAGTCGCCACCGCCGTCGCGACCGCCGCCGTTGTCACACGTTCCTGTACATGGATCTTCACCAAGCAGCAACAGCACGAAGCACGAGATGTCATCTACGTCCACCTCGCCGTTATAATTGGTATCGACCGCACAAAGGGCGGGCAGGGAGGGAGGGTCTTCGTCGAGGACCAAGTCCACGAACGGCTGAATGTCCAGGCCGTCCACCGCCTCGTCGAAGTTCACGTCGCCTTTCATGCAATCCATCACCGGGAAGACGGCCAAGTCGCATAGCACCGGCGTGTCGAACGGAGTGACACCCGGGAAGGTCCCCTGGAACCTGACACGCACCTGGATGAAGCGGCCGACGTTTTGGCAATTGGGGATATCGGCCAGCGGTTCATATATGCCGCCGGTGTATTCGACGTGTGTATAGCGCACCGCCGCCAATTGCGCCTGGCTGTCCGCCGCCCGAACCTCGACCGTCAGCCGAGCATCATCGGGTGCCGAGTCGCAGGCGCCGACATTCCACGTGACACGGCACCACTCCATGCCCTCCACGCCGCCGTCATGCACGACCGTCCACGTGCCCGTGCCGCTGGTGTGCAGACCGACCATGCCAGTCATGTCGCTGTAGTTGTATGGAGCCGATCCGTCGCCGAGGTCCACCGTCAGGTCGACTGTGCCAACATCACCCTGTGTCGGATCGATCCGGCTCACCGAGTTGCCGTTCGTCTCGGAGACCCATATCTTGCCGTTGCCGTCCACTGCGACGCCTGTCGTGCCGTTGCCGACTTCCAAGGTGCCTTCGATGGTGTGCGGATCGTAGGGGTCCAGCGGATCGGAGTTGAGACGCAAGACCTCGTTGCCATCCGCCTCTGCGACCCAAACGTCACCGTTGCAGTCAACTGCAACGCCCTTGGCCGAGAAGCCGGGATCGGTGCCCTGTATGTATGATTCAACGGTGTCATTGTTCACCGGATTAATCTCGTAGAGCCGGTACTTGGATTGCGCGTCCTCCTCGTCTGAAGAGTGCCACACCCGTCCCGTGAGCGGATCGAAACCCAGGCCGTAGTTGCCATGGGTCAAATCGCAATCGCTGCTCGGCGGATCGGTGTCGGCGTCGTAGCGAAGTAGTCCTGTGCCGCCTCGTGCTGACCAGAGCAATTCGTGAAACGTCCCGCTGATTTCGGCGTACGAGACCAGTCCGCCGTAGCCGCCGCAATTGGGATCGAAGAGCGTGCCGTCGAATGGCAGTGCGGTGAATCCGTCCAGCTTCTCGTGGTAGTCTCCGTAATGCCCGCCGATCCAGACGTCGTTGTCTTTGTTGATCGCGATTGTTCGGTTGTTTTCCGAGGAGGTCCGGACGTAACGGATGATGCACTCGTCCTCCGCGTTTGCCACGCCGGGCACGAATGGGTCGTCGGCAGCGCCTGCGTCGTCCCCGCCGTCCCAGTTGTCCCAAGGCAACACGTCGCCGAGGCCGCGCGAGGTTCGGATCAAGCCGTCGCCGTCGCGATCTTCACAGGTGCAATAGTCGAACGGTGGGGCGAGGTAGCCGCCGCCGGCGTCCACACGGCCCTGGGCATCCACGGGATCGCCGCCGATGACGAGGCCGACCTTGACCAGCGAGCCCTGCCCGCCGGTGTTGTCCTCACGATTCGCCGTCCATGCCGAGCCGTCCAGGTCCACGGTCGTGCGGGATGGATTGCTGTCGACAATCGCCACGTTGCACTCGGCCGACACATGGAGCCGCGGGGCCGTGTGGTATTCCCCGAGAATGTTTCCATCGACTGTGCTAATTCGCACCATCGTATCATTGCCGGTGGCAGCCACCCAGATGTACGGCAACGGTGCGGTATTGCCCACCGCATTTCGCTGTAGCAACTCGTCTGCCTCGTCGTAGTGTACATTGATGGCAGTGCCATCGGCGAAGTCAGAGTTCTCGGAGTCGTCGGTCCACTGCTCCCAGACACCGAACTCGCATTCGTCCGGCACGCCGTTGTCGTTGGCATCCTCGCTGACTTCACCATTGCCATCGGGATCGGCCGGATTGATGTCGTCGTCATCCTCCACACAGTTCTCGTTGCAGTCGGCTTCAAACTCGCACTCGTCCGGGATGCCGTTGTCATTGCAGTCGCTGCTGTCCCCGCCGTCGATGTCGCACTCGTCGGGAATGCAGTTCTCGTTGCAGTCGGCCAGACAATTCTCGGTGCATGTCCCTTCCGGACACCCATCCGATTCGAGCACCTCACATTCATCCGGGATGAGATTGCCGTTGCAGTCGTCACTCGTGCCGTTGCGAATATCTGCGAGGTCGTGCACGCTGTTCTCGTTACAGTCTTCGTCCTCGCCGTCATACTCGTAGGCGCCCATGTCGACGGTGATGGTCTCGTCCCCGTCTCCGTCGACCTTGCGCGTCTTGCCGTCGAGGTCGAGCGACTCGGTCGTGGCATCATCATCGCCCGCATCAACGCCCGGCGAAGAAGGCACCAACCGCACGTTGTCGTCCAGCGAGCCGAGGATGCCGTCCGGACCGTCGGGGTCGATGAACAGCGGATCGGCCCCGGTATTCGTGCCGCCGCCGGTCCAGCCGAGCACACAACTGTATTCAAGCTCCAGCGTGGCGCCCGTTGCCTCGATTTGGGCGGCATAGTTCATGCCGTCGACGTCGGTGTTCTGCCAGAGGATGCAATTCGTGATGGTGGCATCGGCGTTCGAGCCCATGAAGATGCCTCCGCCATCTCCGCAGATGCTTGTGTTCCCACTGAGGCTGCAATTGGTGAGCGTGAGATTCCCATTGCTCCAGTTATTGATCGCACCACCATTTCTAGGTGACGTATTTCCGCTGAAGAGGCAATTGACGAGTTCGGCGTTGCCGACCTCGCCGGTGTCGTTGCCCAATGCTCCGCCGCCGTAATATCCCATGGCCACATTGGAGATGAACATACACCGGACGAGCCGCGCGATGCCGTAATCGCCGTTGTGCATCCCGCCGCTGTGCGATGTCGCGACGTTGTCGATGAAGGTGCAGTCGAACAACCGCGGTTCGCCACCGGCAAAGTTTGTCAGCCCGGCGCCCCAAGCGCCTCGGTTCTCCTGAAACGTACAGTTCTCCAGCCTGGGGTCGGAGTGCTGGCCCACGTATATCCCGGCCCCCCATCCCGACGCTTGGTTGCGAAGGATCAGGCAGTTGGCGATGGTCGGGTCACACCAATCGTGAATATGTACGCCCGCCCCATTGTCGTAATACCCGCCGTTGCCACCGGTGATTGTGAAGCCGTCGAGACATGTCGTGGGCAATGCGGAACCGAATACAACCACCGCGTAGCAGTTGTCGGCAGAGATGCCGGCTTCTCCTATGTCGCCGCTGAGGATTGTCGCGTTCAGCACAAAGTCCCTCGGGTCTGGGTCTGCTTCTGGATCGAAGTTCTGTGGATCCTCTGTCCCGGCAAAGGCGCCGAAGATCTTCACGCCGGATTTTGGCGCGAACACGTCGGCGCGATCGGTGCCGGGCTTGTAGATGCCGCGTTTTACCCAGATTTGCTGCGGCGGATTCTGATCGGCCGCGGACGCGGTGATAGCGCCCTGCAGGTTGTTGAAAGCCGTGCCCCAGCTTAGTCCATTGCCTCCGGGCGCCTCAGCGTCCACATACAAGACGGCGGGGGATTGTGCGGATGCGGTCCGCAGGAAGAACATCGTGATGATCACGAACGAGGTCGTGACAAGGTTTTTCTGACGATTCATAGCTATCTCCCGATGCGGCCTTGATTCTTCAACAGGCCGCGGTATAATGTGTTGAGAACTCCTTTTGATTGGGTAAATCGGATGCTTTTGGCACGCAAACATCAGCGATGGGGGGGGGCGAGGGCGCATCGCCCAGGGCAGAAGCGTATCCCATTGGCAATATTGGCCTTGGCCGCGTGTGCTTTCGGTTTCCCTAATCCCGCTATTGCAGATTTCAACGTGTCTCAATGGGGCCTTTTGGTCGGCGTGGACGCATTTCCCGGTCCCAGTAACAGCCATGTCTTTACGGATGTTCAAAACCCCTTCCTCGACTCGCATGCTGCATCGATCCCAGGGGCCCAAGCCGCGGCCGAGTACGACATCTCGTGGCTCATCAATTATGGGAGCTTCGACATCGCCGCCGACCTTCAGGTCGATAACGCCGCCGGCAGTAGCCATATCTGGGCCATTTCCACCGGTCGGATTTACATCACGACGCACAGCGAACTCACCGTCACGGTGGATGCCACCTACACCTTTGATCTGCCCACCGGCATGTTGGCGACCGACTTCAGTAACTCGATTGTGGACGCAGACACGCATGAACCCCTCTTCCACGACACCCAGACGGAGAACACGTTCGGCGGCCAACCGGTGGCCGGGACATTCAACGTGGCGGCAGAGGTGATCCTGCCTGCCAACGGCACGTTTTTCATCGATTACGACATGGCCCTCGACAACTACGGCTCCTCCGGCGCGCTCGCCACCGGCTCCGGCCACGTCAACTTCACTATCACGCCCGAGCCGGGAACGCTCGCACTGCTCGCGCTGCCGATGCTTGCCATCATGCGACGGAGCCGACGCGCTTCTCGTGCCGACCGGGCACACCGACATCGCCGGGATCCCGCATAGCTCCCCCGTTTTTGCCCCATTCCCCAACACGCCCGACCTCCCTCCCGATCGCGTTATGCCCTTCGTGACCGTGAGCAGCGCGCACCCCCCACGTCCCGCGAATGACCACGGTTTGACGACACTGCACGATGCACGGCGGCGAGAATGAATGACAAGACGATTAGCCCAAGGACTACGCTGTCTTTTGGGTTCCTGTGCCGCCGACCATTCGAGTGCTTGTGCTACTTCCTTCCAATCTATCTATGCCGTCCGCTAACTGTCAGTCAAGTCCGGATAGCAAAAATATTTTCTCTCTTCGCAAGTGCAAACTCCCTTATCCCCAAACGCACAATGACAACGCTCGGTCCTCCGTCATCGCGCCAATCCTGCCACGGGCGCAGAGAAGCAAAGGGCGCGTCGCAATCAGCCGCAACGCTCCCGGCGAAAACAATGATCGTCGTGAAGGATTTCCCGATGCAAACGTAAACAATCGACATCCCCAACCGCCTTTCGATTGCCTATTCCCTAACCCTCGGTCGGATATCGTAACGTGCTTTCTGGGTCAATGCGAGCATTAAAGTTGGGGAAGGTGTAGGGTGCGTCCCGGACGCACCTTCTTTCTGGAATCCGCCTCCGAAGCGGAACGATGAGCATCTATTAACGAATGGACGCGATGCGATCATGTGCAGAACAAACGACACCGTCATCCAAAGACTTTGCGGCAGTTTGCGGCAGTGCGC
>JAUVGW010000012.1 GCA_030593565.1 Phycisphaerae bacterium
TGACCACCTCTTTCAACGTATCTCGTTCTTCATCACTCAATCGAACAATGTACTTCTTCTGCATCGGGAAACCTCCTTGTCTTCCGAGACGTCAAGAACAAGAAGGCAGGATAACCCGAATCCTTAGCTGTGACAAAGCACGAGTTGGCGAGGAGGAGAAGGGCGGTGATCTCTCGCAAATACGTCGATATTCCGGCAAGAATCGCCTTCTTTGCGATTGACGTCGCTCGGAGATATATATTATGATTAAGAGAGATGGTCTGCCGGAGCAATTCACGTTTGAGTGGAAGGTGGAGGCGCTGTGATGAATCGAACGACCATCGTGGTCACCACGACCGCGGCCGTTGTATTGATCGCGTGCGGCGGCGTGCGGGCAGGCACGATCGAGATCCAGACCCTGGCGTTCGTCGGGGAACAAGCCGACGGCATGCCTGAAGGGGTGCAGTTCTCTTATTTCAGCATGCCCTCAATCGGCAGCGGCGGACAGATCGCATTTGCGGCGACCGTCACCGGCCCCGGCATCACGCAGGATAACGACAGAGGCATCTGGTTGGGTCCGCCCGGTGGCCTCGTCCTCGCCGCTCGCGAAGGTGACAGCCCCGCGAGCATGCCGACCGAGGTTTACCCCGAATTGCAGCCTTTCGCGGTCGCAGTGAACCGCGCCGGTCACATCGCCTTCTACGACAGCATTGGACCGGAAAAGCGCGGCGAGCCGCCGATGGGCCTCTGGGCGGGCCCGCCCGGCGACGCCCGGTTGGCCGCGCGTCTGGGTGAGCAGGCAGCCGACATGGTGACTGGCTTTGATTATGCATACTTTCCCGAGTATACGCCCGTCTTCAGCGATACCGGCCACCTTTCCTTCCACGCATCGATCACCGACGGAGTAACCACCACTGCTGGGTTCGGCGTCTGGAGCGGTCCGCCGGAGGCTCTTTCACTCGCGGTCAGGATCGGCGACCCGGCGCCCGACGTGGGAGAGGGTGTTCTCTTCGACATGATTCGAGAGATGCCGCTCCTCAATTCGACGGGACAGTACTTCTTCAGTAGCTACCTTTCCGGCGACGGCATCACGTTCGCAAATGACGAGGCCGTGTGGTCCGGTTCGCCCGCCGGTTTCGTTCTTGTGGCCCGAGAGGGCGACCCCGCCGACGGCGTCGGTGCAGGGATCGACTATGATTACGTGTATGCCAAGTCTCTTAGCGCCACCGGCCTCGTGGCCTTTACGGGGACGCTTGAAGGTTCGGGCGTCGGTTCCGGCAACAAGCGGGGCGCTTGGGCGGGAGCGCCGGATAATCCCCTCCTGGTCGTCAGACAGGACGACCCCGCGGCCGGTGCACCGGCGGGCGTCAAGTACAACTACCCCAACCGGATCCTCATCAATCAGGCCGGACAGGTGCTGGTCAACGCATCGCTGAAAGGCACCGGCGTTGACAGCGATAACAACACCGCCAGTTGGATCGGCCCCCCTGGTAACTTGCAGATGATTGTTCGCGAGGACGATCACGCCCCCGGCGCACCTTCTGACGTGAAGTTCAGCGGGATCTCCAGCGGCCCTCTGAACGGTCAGGGACAGACCGTGTTCATCAACTATTTACGTGGGAACATCACGTCGGCCGACGACAGGGCTCTCTATGGCACCGATGCATCCGGCCGACTCTGCCTCCTCGTACGCGAGGGCGATGAAATCGAGGTGCTACCCGGCGTCACCCACACCGTCATTTCCATTTATCTCCTGAGCACCGAGGGCAACGGAGAAGACGGCCGCCCCACCCCTTTCAATGACGCCGGGCAGGTCGCGTTCATGGCCACCTTCGACGACGGCTCGCGCGGCATCTTCGCCGTCACCATCCCCAATCCGCAGTGCGCCGGCGATACCAATGGGGATGGCTTCGTCGATGGGCGAGATCTTGCCAACTTCGTCACCTGTGTTCTATCAGGCTCGTACTGCGGCGGCACCGACATGGACAGCGACGGCGAGACTGCTGAGGCCGACATAACGGACGACCTGAGCGCCTTCGTTGACAAGCTCCTCGATGACGCCGACACAAGTTGCCCCTGAGTGAGGGCGCCGCCGATCCGCCGCACGTCGGCAGTGTGTTCCAGGGATCCTGGGGCGTTGCCCCAGACCCCACCAGTGACGCCTCCCTGGACCATGAAATCCGCTGCGCTCCATCCGTGGTTACGTGCCACGATCCCACCGGATCCGTGGGTACGTGTCATCACCTTGAGTGTGAAAGATGTTTACAGTACTGATTTGTGGCCCCGCCGCACTTGGAGCGCGCGCCCGATGACGACCAGCATCCGTCACCGTCCCCGTGCCGCGCGCTTGCGCTCGGTGGTGTCCAGATAGCGTTTTCGCATGCGGAGGGCGTCAGGCGTGACCTCGACAAGTTCGTCGTCCTCGATGAATTCCAAAGCGATCTCGAGCGTGATCTCGCGCGGCGGCTTCAGGACGACCGTCTTGTCGGAGGAGGCGGCCCGAACGTTGGTCAGCTTCTTGCCACGGCACACGTTCACCACGATGTCGTCGTCGCGGCAATGCTCGCCGATGATCTGGCCCGGATAGACCTGGGCACCCGGCGCGACGAACATGGCGCCCCGGTCGGAGAGATTGTCCAGGGCGTAGGCCGTGACCTGGCCGGGCTCCTTGGCGATCATGACGCCGTTGCCCCTGTGGGGAATGCTGCCGCGGAAAAATTCGTACTCGTAGAAGTTGTGGTGCATGATGATCGTGCCCTGCGTGGCCGTCATCAGGCGGTTGCGCAGGCCGATCAAGCCACGGGCGGGAATGGTGAACTCCAGGTGCGACTGGTCCTCTCGCGTGTCCATCTTGTTGCAGATCGCGCGACGAGCCCCCATCAGTTCCATGACGGGCCCGACGCGCACGGTCGGCACCTCGATAATGCACATCTCGATCGGTTCGGTCTTCTTGCCGTCCAGTTCGCGGAAGATGACCTTCGGTTTACCGACGGCAAGCTCGTATCCCTCGCGGCGCATGTTCTCGATCAACACCGACAGATGCAGCAGGCCGCGGCCGGAGACGTGAAACTCCTCGGGCGTCACACCGGGCTCGACGCGGAGGGCGACGTTCCGTTGGATCTCCTTCTCCAACCGATCACGGATGTGGCCGCTGGTGAGAAACTTGCCAGACTTGCCGCTGAACGGCGAATCGTTGATCCGAAAAGTCATGTGCAGCGTCGGTTCGTCGATGTGGATGATGGGGAGCGGCTTGGGGTCGTCGGCGTCTGCGATCGTGTTGCCGATGTCGACGGAATCGAGCCCGACGACGGCACAGATATCGCCGGCGGCGACCTTTGCGACCTTCTCGCGACCGAGGCCGTCAAAGACAAACAGCTCGCCGACCTTCTCGCTCGCCTGGGTGCCGTCGCGGTGGATGACCGTGACGGCCGCGGCGGCGTGAATGGTCCCGGCGAAGACGCGTCCGATGCCGATACGGCCGACGTAGTCGTTGTAGTCGATCGTCGTGATGAGCATCTGGAGCGGGGCGGTGGGATCGACCTCCGGCGACGGCACGTGCTCAAGAATCGCGTCGAACAGGGGGAAGATGTCGTTGACCGGCTCGGCGAGATCAAGCGTGGCCGTGCCCCGTGTCGCCGAAGTGTAGACCGTCGGGAAATCGAGGGCATTTTCATCGACGCCCAGGTCGATGAACAGGTCGAGCACTTCGTCAAGAACGTCGGCGGGGCGGGCGTCGGACCGGTCGATCTTGTTGATGACCACGATCGGCCGCAGCCCGAATTCGAACGCCTTCTGAAGCACGAACCGCGTCTGCGGCATCGGCCCCTCGAACGCATCGACGAGCAGCAGACACCCGTCGGCCATCTTGAGTACCCGCTCAACCTCGCCGCCGAAATCGGCATGGCCCGGCGTGTCGATCAGGTTGATCTTCGTGTCCTTGTAGCGGATGGCGATGTTCTTGGACAGGATGGTGATGCCGCGCTCGCGCTCGATGTCGTTGGAGTCGAGAATGCGCTCACCCTTGAGCTGTGCCTCACGAAACTGCCCACACTGGTGAAGCATCCGATCGACCAGCGTGGTCTTGCCGTGGTCGACGTGGGCGATGATGGCGACATTGCGGATGGTCTGGTTGTGCACTTGGCCTTCTTTCTATTCAGGCTTTGGGGAAACGGTAACGGTCGGCCCCGCGCTCAACGTGACCACAACAGGGAGATCACGTCAAGGGGAAGGCGTCAGAGCAGTTTCGGAGGGGCCCATGACAGATTCGGCGGCATTGCTCCGAAGGGTCCAACGGGTGCCACTGGCGGCTTGTCCGCCAGTGTCTCAACAGATAGCGCCCTACACGGACACTGGCAGGCAAGCTGCCAGTGGCACCCCGCCGCCGATTGTGTCACGAACCCGTTTCGGAGTGAACGTAGCGTCCGATCCCCGTGTCGGATGTTGAAGGCCAACGGTTTCCGGCGGCCGACAGGGGCGTCGGCCGCTACAGACAAACGTGAAATGCCATAAAGCACGCAACAGATACAGTGCGGTTGCGGCGAGATCCCTGCTGTTACGTTGTGCCTGCCACGCGACGGAGTTGCCTGTTTTGCAGCCCAAGGGTCAACAACAGCAGGCCTTTCATGATCCCGGATTGCACCGACTTGTCCTCAGCACAGTGGAATCCGTACCGGATGCGCCCCGGCGCGAGTTCCCGGGCGCTCTGGATGCTGGCCTTGCCGGAGTAAGCCCGGTCCTCATGCCACAACGTTACGTCGAGCACCTTTGCGATGTTGTGCCTTGCTGAAGCAACGGCGGAAAAGCCCGAAAAACTCACGTCCAGAAGTTGGCAGCCGTCTTGATCTCCGAGTTTGGCCGTCAGGTCCGCCATGACGGCTGACACGCGGAAGGCCTGACGGCTTTCAACAGAGACCGGCTTACCAGTGATGCGAAACTCGATCACCGGATTGAGGTCTTCGTTGTCAACGGTTATGACATGCGCAGCCTGCTGGCTGAACACATTCCTTATTTCGTGGTATATGAAGACATATGTATCTTCTTTGATCCGGATGCCCTCTTCCTCCAGTTTGGCGGTGTAGACATCGTCGTTGAAGCCCAGGATCATCGCCGGCCGGAGAATGCGATCCTTGGATCCCCCGGGAATATGAATCCAGAAGCCGCTGTCAATGTTCAACATGATACTACTCCTTCCAACCCGAGATCGACCGGACGAGCCTGTCTGCATCCCTATCGGCCGGTACGGTTGGTTGACTAAGCTATGTGGATCGAGACGTCCTGCTTATCGGGCATTTCCCACTTATCGAACCTCAACCGGCCATCACACGTGGTCGAGCCATTCGATTCAGGCGACAACGGGTTTTCTCGCTGTGATCCAGCCCATCCGGCTGCTCCGTCGTGCCAATCTTGCTCTTGCCGCTTCGGGGAAAATGGCCATCGTTGGCTTCCATAAGGGCGAAAGTGGCAACATGAAAAGAGCGCGACAGCCTCGATGACTACCGCGCCCTTGACGTTCTGTCTTCTGGTGTCGCTGCGCCCTTCGCCTCGAATCTGCGATATCGCCGACTACAACGTGTCGTGGGCGCCGTCGTTCGCCCTGAAGTCGCCAGTCGTTTCGTTGTAGTACCATCCCGAGGTGCCGTTGAGAATGACCTTGATGAGCTTCATGTTGTTGTACGGATTCTCCGGAATGCTGAGGAGATACGGCCCAAAGTCAGGGCCGATATTGCCATCTATGTCGGTGCGCCTCTTCATCTGCCGCCGGAATTCTGAGAACGTCGGGTAATTGTTGTTGTGCTCGAGTTTGTACAACTCGATCTGCGCGCGGATTATCTTCAGGTCCGTCGTCAACGAACTCAGTTGTGTGTCCGCTCTCGCGTCGCTGAACTGCGGCACGACAACCGTCGACAGAATCCCCAGGATCACCACGACGATCAACAGCTCGACAAGTGTAAACGCAAGACTTCTCACGTATTCGGCTCCACAAATCTACCACGTAGGATAGACTGGCTACACGCATATCGGGAAAAACACCGCGAAGAATCATCCAAAATGCCTCGTTTTCGAGATATCGAACCAGTGCCCGACCGAGAATAGCCGGCTTGACTCGACAGGAGGCTGAGCATCTGGTTATGGCCCCCCGGCCACCCTTCTCGCGCGTTGAACAGAGTGCTCGGTACGTATGGCGCCGACATGCGCCCCGCTTGCGGGCGTTAAGCGAAGGCAATGCTCGTTGGCAGCGATGCGTAGTGGTTCACTTTGATCAATGGGTGCCACTGGCAGCTTGCTGCCAGTGTCGGCACTGGCGGTCAAGCCGCCAGTGGCACCCAAAGTGAACCACGACCCAGCGATGCGAAACGGGCTCGCCCTGTCGGAACACCGCAGGGCGAGCCCGTGTATGTGCGTCGAAGACGCGCGAGACGCTAAGGCGTCCGGGCTACGGGATCACCAGGTCGACGAACCACTGAATGTCATCGCCGTTGATGACTCCGTCCTTGTTGACGTCCGCTTCGCATCCGCCGCCGTTGAGCAGGGCGTCGACCATCGGGGCGACGTCGTCGAAGTCGACGTTGCCGTCCTCGTTCACGTCGCCACGCGGGCCGAGCTCGACCGGCACGTCGGCGACGTTGCCGACACAGTCGGTGACGCGCACCGCACCACTGCCGCACTGGCTCGGGTCGGTCAGGGCGACCGAGTACCGAACGATGGCATCGCCCGGATCGAAGGGATCGACCGCCAGCGTCAGGTTGTCAGCACCGGGAAGCAGCTCGATCGTGCAGATGCCGCTGTCATGCGTTTCGCCATCCTCGGCCCGACCGTCGTACCTGTCGGGGAAGGTCGACGACTCGATCGTCAACGCCCAGCTCTCGAACGTGCCATCCGGGTACTGGCTGTAGTCATCCGCGACCTTCAGCGTGTAAGTGCCGACCGCCGGCACGCCGTCCAGCGTCGAGAGCGAACCGGTCTCCGGCTGCCAGGAGCCGGTGAAGGGGGCGGCCGTGTACGAGCTGGGGATCACCTCGGCGGCCTCGTCGTCGAGGGTCACGTCGATGAAGTCATTGCCGGTGCTACCCCTATCCGAGAACAGATCGATGAACATCGGGCTCGTCAGCGTCATGTCGATATCCGACGCATTGGGGTGCAGGATGTTGAAGGTGATGTTGACGTCCTCGACGGTGTCGATATCGGTCACGACGATGTCGGACGAGACGCCGGCAGGATTGTTGTTCGGAATGACCTGCGGCAGATCGGTGCTGAGGTAGCGCTGCGTGTGGCCCGTCGAGCCGGTGCAAACCGGGCTCAGGGCGTCGATTTCCACCAGCGCATAGCCGCGAAGACCGCAGCCATCTACTACGCGTACGTACCCGCGACCGTTGGCCATCGGATCGACCAAGGCAATCACGAAGCTGACGTGACTGGCCCCGTTGGGTGGGTCTGGCGCCATCGATACGATCTGGAGGTTGTCGGCATACGGCGCCATTTCGACGACTTCGATTCCGGTGTCGTCCACCTCATTGTCGGAGGCCGTGCCTGCGAATTCGTGCGACACCGGGTTGACCATGCCGCCAATCACCGGCGGGCTCTGGTCGATACCAGCCGCTGCCAGGCTGATCGGCACGGTTGTGACATTGGTGGCGCAGTCGGTGATCTCGAGTGTGCCGCTGCCAGGCAGCGCCGGGTCAGTCAGCGTCACCACATAATCAACGATTTCGTCGCCGGGCGTGAAGGTAGCTGCTACGGCTAGGTTCGTCGCGCCACCGGCCAGGGCAATCGAACAAATACCCGTACCGGGATAGGCGTCCATCGTGGTGCCGACGTATCGATCCGCCGCGCACGGGTTCTTAATGGTTGCCGACCAGCGTCGGAAGATCGCTACGCCAGTGGTGGTCGAGTAGCCCGGGCGGTAGTCTGCCACGAACAGATCCCACGATCCGGAGGAGTCGGCGCCGGCCAAACCGAACAGCATGTGGTCGCGATCATCGGTGGTGATGCCGTTGAAGATAAACTCGCCGCGGCCGTCCGGCTGATGCAGGCCCAGGAACTCGATCGATCCCGCCGCGGGTTCGAGGTGCGTGTCGTCGGCCTCAGGCGCGTCGTCGTCCAGGATGAGTTCGATGCCGCCGTCCTTGGTCAAGCCGACCGAGAAGCGATCGTCCATACCGGTACGATTCAGCAACGACGCGAAGTCGCCGCCGTGTGTGAGCGTCGACGTGATCCGGCCGGTGTCCTTGGTGTCGATCGTCAACTCGACTTCCACCTCACCCACCAACGTCGAATCGCCCACGTTGACCGAGGACGTCGCGCCGGTCGGGCTGTCGATGGGCAGAACCGCCTGTACCTCCGCGCCGAATTGAAGGTCGGTGGTGACGGCTCCGCTGTTCGACGGCCCTGTCCCGTCGACCGCGCCCAGCAGGGCAATGGGAACCACACACGTGTTTCCGCCGAGGTCGGTGACGGTGAGCGTGCCCGATCCGTTTACCGATGTGTCGATCAAGCTGACGGAATAGCTGACTTCCGTATCGCCCGGCACGAACTCGGGCGACAGGTCGAGTTGCGTATTGACCACGTCGGTTAGCACGACCGAGGCAATTCCACTGTCGAGTCCCAGGGTGTCGGTGGCGGTTCCGGCGTACGTCTCGGGAGCGCCAAACGAAGCCTTGATGACCATGGACCATTCGACCAGGCGGGAACCGCCGCCGGGGGAGGAGGAGTCGTCGACGACATTGAGCTTCCATCTGCCCTGGGCCTGCTCGCTGTTGAGCTGGGCCAGGCCGGCGGCGTCATCCGGCAGCCAGGTACCGGTGTAGGGCGGGGTGCCGCTGTAGCCGGGGAAGGATTCGTCCGCGTCATCGTCAAAGGTTGCGTCGGTGATGTCGACCCCCGAACTACTGCCGCGATCCGTGATCAACTCGACGCGTGTCCCGGTCGGGCTCTCCAGCCAGCAGTCGATGTTGCTCGACCCGAGCGTCTCGATCGACATTGTAACGGTGATCTTGGTGATGATGCCGGCCTCGGCAACGTCGATGGTGCCGTCGATGCCGGGTCCGGACGTCTCGTAGTCTGGCACGTGGATCGGGTCATGCAGGCTCACCGGCGAGCGGGCTGAGAAGTTCGCGCCACTGCACACCGGCGGATCAACGTCGATCGCCGCCATCGCACACGCGGTGTTGCCCGCACAGTCCTCGACGAACAGCTTGCCGGCGCCGCTCTGCATGCCGTCAACCAGCGTGACCTGGAAACTTACCGACCCGTCGCCGGGCGTGAAGACCAGCCCCGAGACTTGCACGTTCGTGGCATCGACGAGCCAGGCATCACAGATGCCTGTGTCGCCGCCGGCGTTATCCGTGGCGGTCACGTCGATCAGGTCGTTGTCATCATCCGGCGTGAGCGTCAGGATCGGGTCAACGTCTTCAGTCAAGGCCGGTGCGGCGTCGTTCAGGAAGATGGCCAGTTCGTATGTTTCCGTCGGGCCGACCTGCGAGGAGGTGCTTTGCGGTTTGACCTCGACATAGTGCGTGCCGGTCGCGCGGGCGACGAAGAAACCACCCTGGGCCGGGTAGTCAGGACCACTCTGGATCGAGTTTGAATCGCTGATGTCGCTGTATATGACGTCCTGATCGGGATCGTACACGAGGAGCTTGCCGTGGAAGGCGTTGGGATCGCTGTTGGCCGTGATGAAGCCGTCGGCATCACGTTCCGGATCGCCGTCAAACGCGATGAACACGCGGTCCCCGGCCGTCGCGTCGAAGGCGTAGAAATCGGCGTCGGTCGTCGTATCGATGACGCCCGCGTAGTAGTGCTTCCCGGAGTAATCGGCCGTGCCAAGCGTGTTGTTCGGCTCACATTCCGGCAGTGGCAACCGGCTGGCCGGCTCGACCCCGACATGCAGGCGGTAGCGATGGACGACATGGGTCGATGTGCTCTGGTACCAGACGTTCAAGAAGTGTGTGCCGTCCGCGGTCATGGCCGCGCCGGCGATCACAGGCGAACTTGTTGAGTAGATATACGTGAGGTCCTCGTACGTCGCGTCGGCGGAACAACTATCGGCATCTTCATCGTCAAACTCGATCAGCGTGACGCCGTCGGTCGCGTAGAAGCCCATGTCCAGATCGATCGTGGTGTTGGATCTACCACCGTTATTCGCCCAGGCGTACACGCGGTCGCCGGTCAGGCCCGTCACGGCGAACCAGTCCACGTCCAGCGGCCCGAGGAGTTGCCCGCCGTTGAGGGGCGTGGTGATTGGACTGGCCCCGGCGGGTGTCTCATTCGGCTCGATCTCGTTCATTTCGTAGTTGAATGCGTCGTCCACGATCAGGACGTAGTTCCCGGTGTCATTGGTGCCGTCATCCTCGTCGACAAAAATGTAGTAGTCTTTGGTGGCCTCCAATGTGGCGACAACCAGGTCGTGGTACCCGTCGCTGCCTCCAGAGTTGTGCGAAGCACCGACGCAGCCGTCCAATGTGAAAGGATCGCAGGAATCATCGATGTAGAGCACGCCGTCAAAGCCCTGCGAGATCAGCTCGAAGGCATAGTCACCGTCGACTGTGGGCGTGAACTTGTACACGTGGTCGATTCCCGTCGCGTTTGTGGCAGTGCGCACCGCGCAACGACCGCTACCGAAATCGTCGTAAGTGAAATCCGCCGCAGCACCATCGATGTCGTTCACAACTGCGTAAGGTAACGTCGTCGGGATTGTCTCCGCGGATGCGCAGGCATCCGGCATGACAGCCGGAATCGTGTCGATGATAAGCGTGAATGAACAGTTGTCGCGGGTGGCGGCGTTGTGATCGACGCCGATGGTGTATGTCGTGCCCATATTCAACGCGACGTCCATATGAACCGGCCTCGATCCATAGCCCGCTCGGAGGCCGTCAATGTACACCGGCACCGTGTCGAAATCCGTGCCGATGTAGATGACGAAACGGCGCTCGGTCGAGGAGTAACGAAGCGGTGCGTGTTGCCACGGAACAAGTTGAATACGATAGGTGTCCGTGGCCGAAGGTGTGAAATCGAAGAAGACGTCCGGACCGTCATCATTGCCCGCGCCGATGTCGGGCAATCCGGTGTCCTGGAGGTCATTCGCAGCGCCCTCCAGCGTCGCGAAGACCATGACCGGAATCGCGGGCCCGATGACCTCCGCGCTTGCCGGATCGTCGTTCGCCGGTGTCGGCGGAAGCGCCGTCGCCACCGTCGGCAGCAGGAGCGCCGTGGCAAGCGCGACTGCTCCGAGTACGTGCAACTGTCTGTTCTTGATGGTCGTCATGGGATACCTCCTCATCCAAAAGCCAAGGAACGACATGGTTCAACAAAATCGACAAACGGTTCTGTATCAATACGCTTTTTGGGAACGTTAACATCCGTCTGCAAAAAAAGGCGGCGTCAGGTCTATCCAATTCTCAATTGCCTATCCTGCTGTTCGGTCGGTGGGCGCTCCACCCGTGTGACAACGAGCCTCGGCGCTCTTGTTCACGCGGGAAGTGAAGAAAATCGAAATTCGGAGCGACTTGCCCGGCCACCGGCAACATCATTTGGCCCCTCTCCATCATTATGCCCACCGCAGCGCCGCTTGAATGAGCCCGGCAAGGCGCGAACCCATCATGGCGTCACCATCCTGAAAAATAACCGTTTGCCTCCACAGTGTCAAGGTTTGACGCCCTCATTTCGCTCCCCAACCGCCTCGGCTTTGGACCACGGCTGGCGGTCTTGATGGTCAGGCATAAGGTCCTGTTCGGTGCCTGTTCATGGGGTTTTTTGGCACAATGGGATCGATCCGCCCTTTGGGGTCAAACACCGAATCCCGTCGCTAAAACAAGCTCCTCACTCGAATTGCGTTTATACCGGAGACAGCGGGGCTGATGTGGATGGCAACCGTCGAACCGATGCACGCGTCTTTCGACGTTCGATGCCCTTTTATTCAACTCCAGCCGACCGATGCGGGCAAGAACACTTGTGGTTTCCGAGGGCAAAGCCTACACTGATATCAGCGACTTGCCCGAAGATGGCCAGCGCACCGGGCGTAAGAACCGCGCGCCTCGGCAATAGACCGACACGCGCGAGCAACGACGCGCCTCACATAACCGGAGCCATGATCATGCAGCCAGTGAGCCGACACCGTTCGCTCAGGTCCGCGGTTGTGGGCCTGGTTGTTAGCGTTACCAGCTTCGCCGCCGCCGGCGCTGAGGATCCCGGGGCCACAAAGCGGGGATATTTCCACGATGCCAACGGGCCGCGGCACATGCTCATCTCGCCCTCACAGTTCCTGGTGAGCCTCAACATCCCGGACGGCCGGGACGTCGCCGTTCGACCCGCTTGTCTTCCTCCCCGCCAGTCTCCTCCACGTCTTCCAGGCTGCGCGGTACGTCTGGAAGACACCCTCCGGCAGCGAGGTCTGCACGTGGTCCACGACACCACAGTCGCCGAACTGCGCGAGCTTCCGGATCTTGTCTTTGCTTTGCCGGTCTTGCACCTGGTCGGCAGCGATGTACCGATCTACCAGACCGACAAGATCATCGTTGCCTTCCGCGCCGATGTAGATCCGGTCACCATTGATGAGATCGCGAAGACCTACGACTGCGACATCCAAGAATGTCAACGCGGCAAGAACCGCTATATCCTACGCCTGCGCGATACGCGCTCGACGAGCCCGCTGTCGGTGGCGAACGCACTTCACGAACGGAAGGACCTGACGCTCTACGCCCACCCGGATTTCTTCTTGCCGAAGCTGACTCAATCGCCGCCGGTCATCAGTGATCCGTACTACCTCAGTCACCAATGGCATCTCGACGGCGACACGGACAAGGGCGCCCAGCCGGGAAGCGATATCAACGTCGAGGCCGCCTGGGACAGCGATCACGGACCTAGCGCTCAGGGCGATCCGTCCGTCCGCGTGGCGATCCTTGACGAGTGCGTCGAGAAATGGCACCCCGACCTACTGCCCAATTGGGCGGCCGGGATTGACCTCGACGTCCAGCCGCCGGATGACGACCCGAGCCCCGACGGTGGCCAGCGACATGGCACCAGTTGCGCAGGCGTCGCGGTCGCGGCCGGCAATTCCATTGGCGTGCGCGGCGCTGCTCCGAATTGCGGGCTCATCGGCGTCAAGTTTTTCGGAGCGACCATCAGCGAAATGGCGGACGGATTCTACTTCAGCGTCGATCCCAACGATGACGGCGACCACGGCGACGGCGCGGCGGTCCTCAGCAACAGTTGGTCTTTTGCCGACGGCACGTTGCTCCCGCCGGATGTAGTCAACGCCATAAACTACGCGGCGATCAACGGGCGCGACGGCCTGGGCTGCCTGGTGCTGTTTGCTGCCGCGAACAACGACCACACCGTCAATGGTGTCACTGCACTGGCACAGATGGAAACCACCATGGCGATCGGCGGCACCAATAGCAACGCCGCCCACACCGAATTCAGCGATGTCGGCCCCGAAGTAGGCGTCGTCGCCCCCACCAACGATCGCGGAGACGACGGCGTTCGATTCTCCTGGCTGGATATCACGACCGTCGATAATACCGGCAGCAGCGGCTACAACGGCCTTCCTGATTTGGACTACACCAACCAATTCGGCGGAACGAGTTCCGCCACGCCCCTGGCCGCGGGTGTCTTCGCCCTGATCATCTCGCAAGATCCCACCATGACCGCCGCCCAGGCCCGGGCCATAGCGCAGCATACCGCCGTCCCCGTCGACCCTCCCTACGGACGGTTCGACGGCATCACGGGGCACAGCCACCGTCTGGGCTTCGGCCGGGTTGATGCCGCGGCCGCGGTCGCGGCCGCCCATGCCGGACTGCGCTGGCCGGACCGGATCAAGACCATCAGCGCGACCGCCGATGGCGACACCGTCATGCTCGTATGGAGCACACCGCTGGCGGGTTATGCCGGCAGTCTTCTTGTGCGGTCCGACAAGCCTTTTGACTGGATGCCGATCGACGGCGCAACATACACCGTCGGGCAGACCGTCGCCCCGGACGTGCAGGTCATTTACACCGATATCATCAGCACCCATCTCGACGTCGGCGCGAGCAGCGGCGGCTTCTTCTATGCCATCTATCCATACAGCACCGAGATGCTCTACGGGTTCGGCGCAAAGACCCACATCTTCCGCGATGCCGTCAGTTTGTTCTACGACAACAGCGAAGGTGCGAGCCCGGGATGGACGCACGGCGGCATCCTCGACGAATGGACACGGGGCGTGCCCACCTCCGGCGTCTCCATCTTCGGCCAGTCGGTCTATGGAAGCGGCCCCCTGGCAGGTTTGAACGGCACGCGCGCCATCGGTGGGGACAACTGCTGGGGTACCGACCTCAACTCCACTTACGATGCCGGAACCGATGCCTGGCTTCAAACGCCGTTGATCAATCTCAGCGGCGTCTCCGTTCCTATCTTCCTTGAATACTACGACTGGTGCATGCTCGAGACCTTCTACGACACCTGCTCGATCGAAATCGTGGATGCGCAGGATAATCTCGTCGGCGTCGTCGATGCTGACACCGCCGGTGATTATGACTGGACCCAGCACGTGTACGATCTCTCACCGTTCGCCGGGCAGCCGATCAAGATTCGCTTTCACATCGTCGCCGACGGTATCTTCCAGCGCGACGGCTGGTTCATTGACGAGGTTCGCATCGTTGCCGCCGGGGACGGTCCCCTACCGCCCGTTGCCGACGACATCTACGTGGAAACCGCCGAGAATTCACCTGTCTCGGTCATCCTCCAGGCAACCGATCCGAATCCCGGCGACATCCTTGCGTACGTCATCACCTCGTTGCCCGCGCACGGCCAATTGTCCGATCCCAACGCCGGTCCCATCACGGCCGTTCCCACCACGCTTCTCTCAGACGGCTTCGTCGTCGATTTCACCCCGACCACTGACTATCAAGGCCCGGATGCGTTCGCATACCGTGCCCATGACGGCCTTCTCGATTCCAATCAGGCAACCGTCACGCTTTCCATCGGCACGCCCCAGCCGGTGTACGTGGACAGTCTCGACGTCGATCCCGGCTGGATCACCCAAGGCGACTGGGCATTCGGCCAACCACAAGGCAATAGTGGCGATCCCACCACAGGCGCCACCGGCCTGAATGTGTACGGCTACAATCTGGCCGGCGCGTATCAGGATGACATGCCCCCGCGCTATCTCACGATGCTCCCATTCAACTGCTCGGGTCTGTCACGTGTCACGCTGAATTTCGCCCGTTGGCTGGGCGTCGAGGCCGGCAGTTACGACAAGGCCACCATCGAAGTCTCGGCGGACGGCATTCAGTGGGCGACCGTCTGGAGCTATGGAGGGGCGGAAGACCTGGAAGAAGCCGAATGGAGCCAACAATCGTACAATATCGCGGCGTGGGCCGATGATCAGCCATTTATCCTGATCCGCTGGGCCATGGGGCCGACCGATGGAAGCGACACGTTCGCCGGTTGGAACATCGACGACGTTTCGATCTCGGCCATCGGAACACCCCCGACGAACCAGCCTCCGTACGCCGCCGATGTCGCCGCCTCCACGGCCGTTGACCAGACCGTCGATATCTCGCTGAATGCCATCGATCCCGACGCCGACCCGGTCGACTACACGATACAGTCGTTGCCCCTGGCCGGTGTGCTCCACGATCCAAACGGAGGCTTGATTGACGTCGCCCCCTATGTGCTGCTCTCGCACGGCAGTGTCGTTTCGTATCAGCCCAATCTGCTCTACTCCGGCATGGATTCCTTCGAATACGTAGCGGACGACGGATTGCTGATATCCAACGTTGCCACAACGAGCATCGAGGTGCTTTACCCGGCAGTGTTCCCGTTCATCGAGGACTTCGAGTCAGGCCCGCCCCCGGCCGCGTACTGGCATACCCATTCCACAAACACCGGGCGCATCCAGATCACCCCCGAAAACGGCCCCATAGGCGCCTACCACGCGACCCTTGACTCGACCGCCGAAGGCTCCTACTCCTTGAACGAACTTACCCTCGTCGCGGATCTGGCTGGACAGTCAATGGTCATCTTCGAGTATGACTGGCGGGATTTCGGCGACGAGGCGCACACGTTGCCGGACGTCTGGCAGGATTCCGCCGAAGGCGATGGCGTCGCCATCAGTGCCGACGGCGTCACATGGTATCGCATCGCCGACCTGTTTGATGGCGACCGAGGCGGCCCGGAGGATGGTGGTGAGCGCGGCCCGCGAGGCGAGCAGTATCAAACCGTCAGGATCGACCTCGACGATGTGGTCGCTACGGTGGGAATCAGCTACACGACCACGTTTAGGATCCGCTTCCAGCAATATGACAACTACCCCATCGACAGCGACGGCATCGCCCTCGACAACGTCCGACTCACACAAGGAACGGAAGACCCCCTGATTGCCACCGGCAGCTTGCCGGCCGCTCGACTCAGCGAGCCCTATGGACCGATCTCACTCGAAGCCATCGGCGGTGACGAGCCGTTGGTCTGGTCCGTCCTGGACGTCTACGGGGAGTCGGATCTCGGCGCCAGCGAGTTCGCCGCCGTCGGGATCGCCCAAGGCTGGCACGACGATGACACGGCATTCGATTACACGTTGCCGTTCGCCTTTCCCTTCTGGGGCGAATTGTTGACGGACGTGAAGATCGGAACCGACGGCTGGATCAACTTCGGCCCCTACGTCGGCTCCACCTACAACAACAGCACAGTCCTGCTGCGCTACAACAAACGCATCGCCGCCCTGTGGGATGATCTGCGGACCGACGAAGGCGGAGACATCTTCATCGACGAAGACACGCCCGCACAGGTCACGATCCGCTGGGACGCCTCCACGCAAGCCGGCGGGACTCCCTGCAACTTCAGCGCGACGCTCTACGAGAATGGCAACATCCGCTTCCATTATGGAAGCGGCAACACGGGCCTGACGCCGACGATCGGCATATCCGCCGGCGACGGCACCTCCGACCGCTACTTGCTCACCTCCTATGACGGGCTCACGGAACTGACCGACGCGAATTCGCTCGAAATCGAATGGCTGAGTCTCCCACCCGGCATGGTCATGAGCCAGGAGGGGATCATCGAGGGTGTGCCAACCGAAGCGGGCATCTATCGCCCGATCTTCCACGTCAGCGATGCCCTGGACCGCACCGATTCCAAGCAGATTCCCATCCTCGTGACGGATGCCCTGCTCGGTGACTTCGACGATGACGGCGACGTGGACGAGGATGACTTCTCCCAGTTCCGCGTCTGTTACACCGGACCGGACGGCGGTCCCGTCGGCCCGTCGTGCGAAGCGGGTGATTTCGACGGCGACAACGACGTGGATTGTGACGACTACCAGGCCTTCCGCGCGGCGTTCTTCGACAGCTCCGGCTATGGGCCGACCATGGACATCAGTGAGTTCGTCGCGGCCCTGCTCGACCCGGCAAGCGATGAAGGCGACCTGTGCATAGCCGACATGAATGTCAGTGGGCGTGCTGACGGGAATGACATTCAGGCGTTCGTGCAGGCGCTGCTGGGCGGCTGAGCGATGGACGATGCCGGAACCTGAAGATCGGCCGCCATCATGACCGCGACCATCGGCTATCAGGAAAAGGCAATCTCCGCCCTGAAAGACGACGTTATGAACGAGCAGGCAGTAATCAAAAAGCTCCTCGTCCACAAACGGCGTCGGTCTTCTGCCGGTCGCTGGCTTTCTGTGGGCACATAGTGGTCCATTCCGCATGAATCTGCGGGTAGCGTCGGCCCCCCGTGGCCGACGTAAAATGTGGAGAGGTCCCCCTCGCATACGTCGGCCACAGGGGGCCGACGCTACTACCCGCAAACACAGATGGAATGAATCAATAGTCGTAAGATGAGAACCTGCGTGCCATCGCGATACACGGTCCAGCGTTTCACACCAGAGCGGGGCTCAGACAAAGTGGCTCGCGCGTCACCATTCACGACGGCGGCAAGTTCGATAATCTGAAACCACGGCTTCCCTCCATCGACTACAGGGCAAGCGTGTCATCGCCTTGGCGAGAAAAATTACCCTTCGCGTCGGGGTTTTGGCAGCCTTCGGCGTTTACCGCCTGACCGGCCCCACGGTCGAAGCGCCTGACATCCATGTAGTGGTCATAATTGCGGAGCAGCATCATGTGCACCCTTTCAGAAGCCCAGGTCCGCACCGCCAGGCCGACAAGCGCCGTCGGCAATGTCTTGGCCTTCTTTCCATTCAAGCTACGCAGGAGCGGTGACTGCCGGCCCCGAACTTCGACGGTGACCACAACAGGGCGATCACGTCAAGGGGCGGCGTTAGAGCAACTTTGGAGAAGGCGTAGCGTCCAACCCCCGTGTCGGACGTTGAACACCAACCGTTTTTGACGGCCGACAGGGGCGTCGGCCGCTGCGAAAACAGGCAAACCGCTATAGCGGCCCCAATCCCCGAATCCATGACAGGTTTGGCGGCCCATGAGGCTAGACGGCATGGTGGCCCCGTGGCCGAAATCAACCGATTCCGTCGTTTAGCCGCGACCGCCGATGCATCCCGCCAGGGCATTGCCGAAAGTGGGATACAATCTGATCTGGAACGAAAGCGGCGTTTGCCCGGAATGCGGCACGGCGATATGAGAAAGGCGTGACAGCCCTGACGACCGCCGCGCGGCCGGTCCTTTTCGATCGCGGCCAAACCGCCGTCAATGAACCGTCTTCGCCAGCGGACGACTGTGTTAGGCATGATGCCGAGTTCGGCCGCGATGTCCTTGTTCATCTTGCCTTCGGCCGCCAGCAACACGATCTTTGCTCGCTGCATCAGCCGAACCGGTGTGCTGCGACATCGCGACCATCGCGCCAAGATCGCTCGCTGCTCGCCTGACAAAGTGATCCGCGGAGCCGGCTTCATGGTTCCATCCTCCCTTCAAAGGATGAAACCCGTCAATACGCCGTAAAATTCCACAATTGAGAGGCACTACACCATGATGTGATCATGATGACTGACCGAGAATCCCGATACCTGCGTCATTACACCACGGCGATCCGAGCGTTGTTACGTTATGTCTCAGGCTCCAGAGGCAGATCGCAGAACCGAAGACCCCGCCAAGTGATGGCAGCGATGAGGATTGCGGCGCGGGAGGGGGGTTACGACGGGAACGCGGGCTGCATCACCGATATGCCGACGCGATCCGGGACCTGGGTTGGCTGCACGACGGCGCGCGGTACTATGACCCGGCGGTAGGGCGGTTCATGCAACGGGACCCGATCGGGATCCAAGGTGGATAAAACGTGTACCTGTATGTCGGAGGCAATCCGCTCAGCAGGGTTGATCCGTCCGGCCTGTTCAATGACTGACCGCATCAAGAACCAGAGGGCTGGCCCAGAGGGCAGATTGTCGTCAGCAACAAGATGCGTCGGGTGGTGGCGAATCTGCGGGCAATGCATCGAGGTTTCGTGGGGCCGGGGCGGCTAGGATCGGAAGGGGATCATCCGACAGGAGCAGGTACGTATTTCATCGTCTACACCGTCTGCAAACCCCACTGGCGCTATCGAGAACGGCGATTCAGGCGAACAATTACGAACGGTCGCGCACGATGTCCTCGTGGCTCTCCTCGCGTGCCGGGAGCGGTAAGTGCCCTGAACATCGGGAGTTATGACTTATCAGGGATCCGATATCATCTTCGCTGAGCACTTTTACTTTTTTTTTTTAAAACAGCCCCATCTCCATTGTATCGGCACCTCATTTTTGCTAGCATAACTTCATGTAGCGGAACCGAAGCGAGGCGAACATGCGCAGTCATTGCGCGGCGCGTTGCTTTGGAGGGAAGACAGTATAGCACTGGCGGAGGAGATAGAATGCGGTCCATTACCATTGCAGGCGTTGCGGCGCTTCTCATACTGTTTGTAGCGCCGACTCAAGGTGCGACCATTTCTTTGAGCGAGGTTGTCAGCGACGGGGCGACGCCGCCCCCCGCGGAGGACCTACTTGCTGCGTTTGTTTTCACGCTTGACTCGGACGATCTGGATGCCGGCACGGTGACGTTGAGCCTGATTGTCGACAACATGACGGACGAGAACCCGAGCCAGATCCCGTACAGGGTCAACCAGATTTTCTTCAACATGCCGGACACCGTCTCGTCGGCGACATTGGTTCGTATCGATGGTGTTGATCCTGCCCCTGCTGACGACTGGGACTTGCTCTGGGATGAGCATGTGAATGGCTGGGGGAGTTTCGACATCGGCCTCATCGGCGGCGTTGGGGTGGATCCTAACCAGATCTATTCTGGCTTTTCAAAGACATTCGAAATTGAACTCACCGGCACCGGGCTGATCCAAGGCCCGGGCGGTATCCCCGGCGAGTATTTCTTCACGACGGAACTGAGCGAGGCGACGCCTCCGGACGTCCCGATGATCGTCTCGGCGAAGTTCGTGGACGGAACCAGCCTGAGCGGGTTTGGTGCAACGGATAGCCCCGTGATTCCGGAACCGGCGACGCTTGCCCTGCTGGTTCTGGGCGGCTTGGTGGTCGCCCGGCGTCGGCGATAGGAGCATCGGCGGCGCACCCAGTTAGAATTCACGAAACGCGAGCGAATAATCGGGCCGCCTTTCAGGCGGCCCGATTTCTTTGCGCGATTGGACCGAAGCTCGCCCGCCGCCGTCGTCGCGGCGCACGACTCCTGGCTGTGGGCGAGCCCTACTGGAACCACGCAGGGACTCTCAGCAGGGGATCGCCAACGAGTTCCCACATCCAGGCGGCGTACCGATTGGCGTGGAAGACGGCCTCACTCAGCGTCCTTCCGTCGGCCAGACACCAGATCATCGTTGCGGGATTCGGCACCGTGGCGACGAACGGCTCGGCGGTGGCGCCGACGGCTCCGGCAAATCCCCCGTTGAACAGCGCGTTCGGGACATAGCGTCCGCCGTGTCCGGTCGTGCTCCGCACCGTCGTCGCGCCCCAACTATTCATCGCGAACCCGAGAATGCGGGCGCCCGAGGTCGAGCCGCTCCAGTCGGACAGGTCCCAGCCGCTGACGCGGTAATAGCTGAAGCGCATCGCGGCACCGTGAGTCGGTTCCTCGTCCGGGCCATCGGATTCGAACGCACGCCAGGGCAACGCTTGTGAAGGGTGCGGCGGATCGAGGTGCTCGACCGTCGTGCGAAGGAGGGTCCACTGGTCGCCTCCTGCTGCGCCGGGGTCCTCATAGTCGTGGTAGATCCAGTCGGTGCTCGGAAGCGGCGCAGTGCTCATCGTGATGGCGCGTGCGCGCAACGTCAACGCCTGGGCGTCGGCCAGCGTGGGTGCATCGATTCTCGCGGTGATGTACGTGTACTGGGCCAGCGTGCCCTTGAGCAGGCGATCCGGATCGGGCGTCGCGTAGGCAACGAAGAAGTGAGGGTTCTGAGGCGACATCGTGGTGTCTACGTCCGCCGGGTTGAGGTTCTGGAGCTTGTTCGCGACGGACCATCCGCCGCCGCCCTGGTAGATGGGCATGCCGGAATCTTGGTAGAAGTTCCCCGGCACGCGGTACCCGACCAGAATGCCCATGATCTTGGCCGCAAGCTCGGGATTCGCGCTGAGGTGGTTGACGACGGGGAAAAAGATCCCGCTGCGAAACGCATCCGTGTGAATCCGTTCCAGGCTCGGATCGACATTGAGCCCCAACGTGTTCTCTGCGGGAATGCCCCACTGCTGAATGTACCAGTCTTTCCACTGAATGCTCTCAGCACTGTTGAGGTTGTAAAGAACGAGCCAACTGTCCGGCATGTCCGCCGTGCGGTACTCCACCGCCGAGATGGAGGCCGTGGCGCAGGGGATGCCGCTGGGCGAGCCATCGGGATTCAACAGACAGAGCGTCACCTGATAAACGCCGAGGAGGTCATAGATATGCGAGACCTGCTGGCCCTGGCCGACGGTGGAATCACCGAAGTCCCACGCGTAGGTGCCGTCGGGCAGTGGCTCACCGCCGGCGGTGTCGGCGGTGAAAGTGACCGCCAGCGGCACGCCGCCAAACGACGGCGTGGCGATGATGACCAACTCCGGCTGCGCGGGCGGCGGCTCGGCCGCGAGTACCAGAACCTCGACGCTGTCGCTTGAGGTTGCCGTGCCGTCGTCGACAGTCAGGGTGAAACGGAAGGTCGTACCATCACTCTGCTGGGGAGCGAGAAACGAAGCGATCACCCCGTCAGCGTCCTGCAATTGAACCTCCTTCTTCGCGCGCCCATTCTTCTCCCACTGGTAGGTCAGGGTATCGCCATCGGGATCTGAACTACCGGTCCCGTCCAAAAATACCAACTCGCCGGCGAGGACTTGCTGGTCAGGCCCGGCGTCCGCGATCGGCGCACTTGGCTCTGCGGGGTCGCCGCCGCCTCCGGGAGGACCGCCATGCGGGTGGGACGGCTTCGCGGACGTCATGTCTCCCTTAGCGGATGCCGGCGGCCCGATTGTATCCACCGGCGCGCTCCCGCAGCCGGCGATAAGCGAGATGCTCACCATCGTGATCAGGAGGACCAGGGCAGAATTCGGATATCGTTGGAGTTGATTGTGCACGTCTCGACGCATGAGCCCCTCCATGTGTTTCGAGTCCGATTATCAGATCATCGGCCCACTTCGAATTGGCGCATCAACGTCCCGTAGCGTCGGATGAGTCCTTGGTTAAACCTACGATTCATGATCGTATCGTGTCGAATCGGGCTGTCCCCGGAGAGCGGGGCCATAAGGTCGATTGCCCTCGGCTTCGCCGTCGCGGTGATCAGAATGGGCTGGTCGGACTGTTCAAGGCAGGTCTTGACGATGCGCGTTCCCGCATCCGGGAATATGCGTCCATTTCGTTGGCTTACGGAACGGCCCGAAAAGATGGCCCCTCCAAGGGGACAACGAAGCGTGTACGGTCCTAATCAGCGACTCGCACGCGAGCTGAAGCTGTCCCGGGCCGGTTTCTCGTGGGTCGCCCGCGGCAGCGACACGCTCCCGAGTCGATGTCGGGATCGGTCGATCCGATTTACCGAAATGCCCATTGCAAAGTCGTGGTGACTCGCTATAACGTCTGATCCTCAAAGTTGGCGTGGTTGCATGTGGGAACTCCGTGGGAGCCCTGCCTTGAGTCAAATCACTATCCCCTGGACGCCCAGAACGCCTGAAGTCCTTGACGCCTACCGTACAAGGGCTATTCGCGGGCTTTTCGGGCTCGGCGTGGTACTCGTCCTGGTCGGCATCGTAGTGTTCTCCGCGTTTGGGATTCATGCGCAAGAACAGATCCAAGACTGGCGGATCGCCGTTGCCTGGCTCGGCGTGCTCGGGCCGCTCGGTGCGGGCGGCGCGCTGATCGCCGGCGCGATCGGCATCATCTTCTGGCGACAGATCGGCGCGATCCTCGCCTTTTCGTATGTGGCGGTCGTCGTTTTTTGCGGCGCGATCGTTGTCGTCGGCCTGGGCGCCTGGGCGGTATCCTGGCTGTTCGGCGTGGTGGAGCGCATCATCGCCAGCGGCGGCGGCGGCTACGTCACGGCCCAAGCCTTCTACGACGGCATCGACGGCCCCTGCCAAATGCCCATCACGGCCTATGTCCTGTGGCCGCTTCAGTGCGAGATCGTCCGCGATCTGATCGCCGTCGCAGGCATCGTCGGTTTCGTTTGCACCTTTGCCGCCTTCGGCATCTGGTGGGAACGCAAGGTCGCCGGTCGAATCCAGTCACGGCTCGGCCCGATGCGCGTCGGCCTGTGGCACGGCTGGGCGCAGTCGCCCGCCGACGGGATCAAGCTCGTCCTAAAGGAAGATACCGTCCCGCCGGGCGGCGACGGCTTCTTGTTCCGCCTTGCCCCGTATCTTGCGTTCATCCCGGTCATCTGTGCTTTTGTCGCGTTGCCGTTCGCCGCGACCTGGGTCTTCCGGGATCTGGACGTCGCGCTGATCTTCATCCTCGCCATGATCGGCCTGGACGTCATCGGCACGATCATCGCCGGCTGGGCAAGCAACAACAAATGGTCGGTCTACGGCGCGATGCGCGAGGCCTGCCAGATGGTGTCCTACGAGATTCCCATGGGCATGAGCCTGCTCATCCCCGTCATGTTGGTCGGCAGCATGAATCTCACCACGATCGCCGGCGCGCAATCCGGCGGGTTCTGGACGTGGCTGATATTCTCGAACCCGTGGTGTTTCGTCGCGTTCTTCACGTACTACATTGCGGCGCTGGCCTCGTGCAAGCGGGCTCCGTTCGACCTGCCCGAGGCCGAATCGGAGTTGGTCGCCGGCTTCCTCACCGAGTACAGCGGCTTCCGCTGGGCCTTGTTCTTCTTTGGCGAGTATGCGGCGATGTTCGGCATCAGCGGCCTGGTGGTCATCCTGTTCCTCGGCGGCTGGCATTCACCGCTGCCGGCGAGTTGGGCTCCTGAATGGGCCGGCGCCTGGTATACCCAGATCGCCTCGGGCCTGATCCGCGGCGTCATGTTCGATGGGCCGGTCATCTTCATCCTCAAGGCTGCGGCCATGTTCTACACGCAGTTGTGGATTCGCTGGACGCTGCCGCGGATTCGGATCGATCAGGTGCTCTACGCCTGCATCCAGGTCATGCTGCCGTTGGTGATGGTGCTTCTTCTCGGCAACACCCTGTGGATGCTCCTCGTCGAACATTATGAGATCGGATTTTTCGTCGTTCTCGATGGTCTGGCACACTGGGTGCTAGTCGCCATTGGAGTGCTCGTCGCCGCGTTCGTCCTTGGCCTCGCGGCGTACGGATTTATCAACAAGCGGCGGATGGTCGGCTATCTGGCGATCGACCACCTGCCCGGCGCATAGGGGAGCATCGGCGTCAAAGCCGGTAGGCAAGAAAACTGTCAGGAGCCCCCGAGCTTGCTCGGGGGGTAGCCTCCCTAGTCGTGTGAGCGTACCCCCCGACCAAGGTCGGGGGCTCTTGGGCGATCTTTGGAGGAACCGCTGGTGCGAGAATCCTTGTCTCGCACCCACGCAGAGGCAACGATGGACGTATTCGAACAAGCACTCGGTTTCTACCTGTTCGCCGCCGTCGCCCTGTTCAGTGCGATCGGCATTGTCGTCACGAAGAACATCGTCCGTGCCGCCGTCCTGTTGCTCGGCACCCTCGGCGGCGTGGCGTGTCTCTATTTCGTGTTGAGTGCGAACTTCCTCGCGGCCATCCAACTGATCGTCTACGCAGGCGGCACGCTGATCCTGATCGTCTTCGGCGTCATGCTGACGAGCAAGTCGCCCTTTGTCGTCTTCACGCCGAGCCGTGTTCAGATCGGCATTGCCGTCGTGATCGCCGTGGTGCTCGCCACCAGCCTGTGTACGCTGTTGCTCCAGGTGGATTGGAGCGCCACCGCCACCGACCAGCCCATCGTTCAGTCGCCGCAGGTCAAGGTGGTCGGCGAGTCCCTGTTGCAGCAATACCTTGTGCCGTTCGAGGTCGCCAGCGTCCTGTTGCTCGTCGTCATGATCGGCGCGGCCTATCTTGCCAGACCGGAGAACTAACGAACGATGTTTCCCGACGAGTTCTACGACTTTCTGCTGGATGGCGTCCTCACCATCGGGTTGACGCACTACCTGATCTTGTCGGTCCTGCTCTTCTCGCTCGGGATCCTCTGCATGGTTACCAAGCGGAACGCCATCGGGATCCTCATCGGCGTCGAGTTGGTCCTCAACGCCGCGAGCATCAACTTCGTCGCTTTCAGCAAGTATCAGACCGGCGGCCTGGACGGCCACATCGTCGCGTTGTTTATCATTCTGCTCGCCGCCGCCGAGGCGGCCATCGCGATTGCGATTTTCATGAACTTCTACAACACCCTGCGGACCATCGACGTGGACCGCGGTGACGAGCTGCGTTTGTGACGTAGCGGCCGATCCCCGTGTCGGCTGAAGGGACTGTGACTAGTGCAGGAGCCGATGGTTTGGCATAAGACGCGCTCCCCGTTGGGTCGCGGCTAAACGGTTTAGGATTACGACGTTTCGACTTTCGACGTTTTGACTTTTTGACGTTTCATCATGGATCACCAATACGAATCGCTCCTTGCCATCGGCGTCCTGATCCCACTGATCGGCTTCGTCATCCTCGCCCTGTTCGGCCATAGGTTCGGCAAGCCTTACGCGTCCTATGTCGCGTTCGCCGCCATTGTCATCAGTTGCATACTGGCTACCTGGGTGCTCGTCGGTTGGCACGGCACGGGCGACGCCGCGCGTGACGAACTCACCAAGAACGCCTACCGCTATCATTGGGGCTCGATGGGCGACATCTCCATCGATGTCGGCGTCAAGCTCGATTCCCTGACGGTCATCATGTTCTTCATGGTGACGTTCGTCTCGTCCTGCATCTTCTTCTTCAGCATCGGCTACATGGAGGGCCATAGCGACGAGATCGACGGCCAGTCCAAGTATCACCGGTTCTTCTGCTACTTCTCCCTGTTTGCATTCAGCATGCTTGGCCTCGTGGTCAGCAGCAGCCTGCTGTTTCTGTTCATCTTCTGGGAACTCGTCGGCCTGTGCAGCTACCTCCTGATCGGCTTCTATTTCGATAAGAAATTCGCCTCCGACGCCGCCATCAAGGCCTTCGTCACCAACCGCGTCGGCGACTTCGGCTTCATCATCGGGCTGGCCATGGTCGTGCTCTATCTCGGCACGTTCGATCTGGACGAAGCCGCCCGTAACTTCTCGACGGACTTCTACGCCGGCACCGGCATCTTCGCCTCGTCGATCAACCTGTTCGGCTGGCAGGTCTCCGGCATGACGCTCGCCACGCTGATGGGCATCGGCCTGTTTTGCGGGGCCATGGGCAAGTCCGCCCAGTTCCCACTGCACGTCTGGCTGCCAGACGCCATGGCGGGCCCCACGCCGGTCAGCGCGTTGATCCATGCCGCGACGATGGTCGCCGCAGGCGTCTATCTCGTCGCCCGGGTATTCAGGCTGCTCACACCCGACGCCCAGTTCTTCGTCGCGGTCATCGGCTGCATTACGCTGACGATCACCGCGCTCATTGCCATCGTTCAGACGGACATCAAGAAGGTCCTCGCCTATTCCACGCTCAGCCAGCTCGGCTACATGATTTTTGGCCTCGGCGTCGGGGCCTGGGTCGCCGCGTTGTTCCATCTGATGACGCACGCCTTCTTCAAGGCCATGCTGTTCCTCTGCTCCGGGCAAGTCATCGAGGGCTGTCACCACGAGCAGCACATCACCAAGATGGGCGGCCTGCGTAAGAAGATGCCGTTCACGTGCTGGACGTTCTTCGTCGGCGTGCTGGCCATTGCCGGATTCGGCATCCCCTGGACACACGCGGGCCTCGGCGGCTTCTTCAGCAAGGATGAAATTCTCGCCGTCGCCTACGAGCGAACCTACAACTGGCACGACACGGACGCTCCATCGGAGTCACATTCTGCCACGTCGGAGCCGCCTTCTGTGAAGGCGGTGTCCGCACCACACCAAACCCACCCGCCAAGCGAAACGCCGGAACAACACGCAGGATCGATTCAGCCTGTTCGTCACGCCGGAAGCACCGCCTTCACAGAAGGCGGCTCCGATGATGGTATTCACGGCGGCACGGATGACGCTCACGGCGGCGACCACCATGCCACGGGCACGCCCAAGAAAACCGGCATCGCTGCCACGCTTCCCGCGCTGCCGAAATGGATGTTCTATCTTCCCATCATCATCGCCTACGTTACGCCGTTCTACATGATGCGGTGCTGGTGGCTCACCTTCTGCGGAAAGCCGCGCGATAAGCACGTGTATGACCACGCCCACGAAAACTGGAAGATGTTCGTTCCGCTGGTCGTCCTGGCCGTCGGCACGGTCTTCTGTAGCTATTACGTCTTCCGGCCCTTGATCCACCACGCCGCGAGCGGCGAGATGGGTGCTACCCACACACCCGCCATCGTGGCATTCGACGGCACGGCGAAAACTATCGCCGATGCCGGTGACAAGATGATGATGACGCTCACCCACGACGAGGGCAAGGACCCACACCATGCTCTGATCGGCCTGGTTGGCTTCGCCTGGATCATCGGCATCGGCATCGCCTGGCTGATCTACCGCAACGGCCTCGCCGTCGGCAAGCGGATCACTCAGATTTGGCCGATCAGTTGGTGCCACCGCGCTCTCGTGCAGAAGCTCTACTTTGATCACGTATACGACAACGTCCTCGTCGGCGGCACGATCGTCCTCGGCGCGGTTGCCTACCTGTTCGACAAGATCGTCGTCGACGGCCTGGTCAACCTGACCGCCGCCTTCGGACGCGTTATCGGTATCTTCACGGGTCGTCAGCTCGACATGCCGGTCGAGCGATACGACATCGGCTTGGTGGACGCCATCGCCAACGGCATTGCCCGGGTGGCGATGGGCATTGGAACGGTTGCACGCCGCCCGCAGTCCGGTCGCATCAGGACGTACGTCCTCATTGCCACCGGGTCCGTGGCGGTGGTATTGGCTGCGGCATTGATCGCCGGCGCCGCCGACTAGCGGCCCCGCCGATCACCGCGGATGGAAAAAAACGGAGAATCGGCCGCACGCCAGAAGTCCGCGTGCGGATGAACGCTTTCGGGACTGACGGAGTCGCACCGTGGAATCTTCTATTCTTTCATGGCTGATCTTCTTGCCGGTGATCGGAATCGTCTTTGTGTTGGCCGCGCCCGGCCGATACGCCAGATCGATCACCTGGCTATTCACCTTTGCTGTCTTCCTGCTCTCATGCACCCTCTTCGATCCCTTCCTGCGAAGCTGGGCCTTCGACGGGCCGTACGGCACAAACATGCACTTCGAGCAGATAGTCGAGTGGATCAACGTCGGCGGCTTCCACATCAACTGGCACGTCGGGATCGATGGCATCAGCTTTCCGCTCATCATCCTGACGACGCTGATCACCTGGCTTTCCGCCTGGGCGAGCTGGGGCTTCGACAAGTGGAAGATCAACCGAAGCCCCAAGGGCTACTTCGCCCTGTTCCTATTGCTCGAAACAGGCGTCCTCGGCACCTTCGCCGCGCTGGACTTCTTCCTGTTCTACATCTTCTGGGAAGTCATGCTCCTGCCGATGTACTTCCTCATCGGCGTCTGGGGCGGCCCCAGGAAGGAATACGCCGCGATCAAGTTCTTCCTTTATACCCTCGCCGGCTCGGTGCTGATGCTCATCGCCCTGCTTGCGATGTACTTCGCCAGCGCCGATGTCACCGGCACCGGGACCTTCAGCCTGATCGAATACGCCACGCACCCCGAAATCGCCAAGGAGTTCAACAATCCCGCCCGGCTCTTCCTCGGATGGCCGTTCGCCAAGGTGATGTTCGTCATGTTGTTCATCGGCTTCATGATCAAGGTGCCGATCTTCCCGTTCCATACGTGGTTGCCCGATGCCCACGTTGAAGCCCCGACGCCCATCTCCATGATCCTGGCGGGCATCCTGTTGAAGCTCGGCGCCTACGGGTTCCTTCGGGTCTGCTACCCGATCTTCCCCTCCGCGGCGGTGTGGGCCGCCTACTTCCTTGCGGTCCTCGGCTTGGTCAACATCATCTACGGCGCCCTGTGCTGCCTGGCGCAGAGCGACTTCAAGCGGCTCGTCGCGTATAGCTCCATCAGCCACATGGGCTACGTCCTGCTCGGCATCGCGGTCATGACGACCGTCGGATTCCAGGGCGCGATGTTCCAGATATTGGCGCACGGCATTTCCAGCCCCATGTGCTTCTTCTTGGTCGGAGTGATTTACGACCGCGCGCACCATCGCGACATCAACCGCTTCGGCGGATTGTGGCTCTCGATGCCGCGCTACGGCTCGCTGGCCACGCTCGGCTTCTTCGCGTCGCTCGGCCTGCCCGGCCTGTGCGGCTTCATCGGTGAAATCTGGGTCCTGCTCGGCACATTCAGCGCCCCGTGGCCCTGGGCCAAGCCTGTGGCCGTCATCGCCGCCTTCGGCGTCGTCCTGACCGCCGGCTACATCTTGTGGATGATCCAGCGGGTCTATCTCGGCAAGCTCCGCAAGGAATACGCCAGCTATCCGGATGCCACAGCCCGCGAGACCGCCATCCTCATCCCGATGGCCGCGCTTGCCATCTTCATGGGCATCCTGCCGAGCTACACCTTTGATCTGATGAACGGCACGCTGGCCGACGTTCTGGATGTCCTCCAGCCGGCCATTACGGCCGCTCAAGACGTCGTCATCGCGATGGGAGGCTGATCGGTAATGCGGAATGCGGAATGGAAAGACCCACCCCCCGAGCCAGCGAGCCGGGTCGTCCTCGACCCGGTCTTCCTCTCGGGGGTGGCCGATACTGGATGGCGTACTCGATGGGGCTTCGCCGTTTGGCGGCATGCGAATATGGAATACACGCTCCCCGTTGGCTCGTGGCTAAACGATTTGGGATTTTGACTTTCGATTTTCGGCTTTCGGTTTTTATGACGTTTCAATGACTCTTATTGCTCTCAACTCAACTCCGATGTGGATGCCCACCGGCGACGAACTCTCCATGCTCGGCCCGCACTGGGCGCTCGTCGGCACGATCGTCGCGATCCTGATCGGCGCCATCATTGCCGGGCGAAACTGGCGCGTGGCCGGCACCATCGCCATGGTCGGCGGGCTCCTGACCGCCGGGCTCTGCGCCCTCGGCTGGAAAGGCCTCGGCACGAACTGGGCCGGCATGGCCGGCGGCGCAGGCGGCGTTCCCATGCTCGTCGCCGATCAGTTCAGCTACTTCTTCATCTTCCTCATCAGCATCTTCCTCGTGCTCATCGCGGGCATGTGGTTCCTCGGGCAGGACGCGCGCCTCCCCGAAAAACTCGCCCGAAAACGCGACGCGACCGAGTTCTACGTCCTCCTCGTCGGCAGTGCCTTCGGGATGGCGCTCATGGTCAGCACGACCAACCTGTTGATGATCATCATCGCCGTCGAGATGACCTCCCTGCCCTCCTACGCCCTGGCAGGCTTCCGAAAGAAGCACCGCCTCGCAACGGAAGCATCGCTCAAGTACATCCTGTTCGGGGCCGTCACCAGCGCCATCATGATCTACGGCGCATCGCTCCTGTACGGCCAGTACCACTCGCTCGACATCGTTGTCATCGGCCGGGCCATCGTCGAGCAACTCACGATTGGAACGACGGAAGCCGGCGGCGCTATTCTCAATGCCCCCACCGTCCTCATGAGCGTTTCCATCGTCGCCTTCATGATCGGCGCCATGTTCAAGGTCTCCGCCGTCCCGTTCCATTTCTGGTGCCCGGACGTTTTTGAAGGCGCGTCGATCGAAATCACCACGTGGCTCAGCGTCGCCAGCAAGGCCGCCGGCCTCGGCTTGCTGCTCCGAGTCGTCGCCGTCCTCGCCGCACAACTCGGCGACGGCGCCGAACAAACGCTCAACTGGGTCCGTCTCGCCGTTGCCGTCATGGCCGCCCTCACCTGCACGCTGGGCAACTTCTCCGCCTATCGCCAGACGAACATGAAGCGCCTTTTCGCCTTCAGTTCCATCGCGCACGCGGGCTACATGCTGATGGCCGTCGCCATCATCCTGCCGACGGGCGGGGCCGCCTCGGGCGCAGCCCACCCGGCCTTCAGCGCGATCGTCCTGTACATCACCGTTTATCTGCTGATGAACCTCGGCGTGTTCGGCTGTATAGCCATGGTCTACTGGGCCACCGGTCGGGAAGACATCGGCGCGTTCAACGGCCTGATCCGGCGCAGCCCCGTTATCGCCGTCATGATGGTTGCCTTCTTGTTCAGCCTCGTCGGCATGCCGCCCCTCGGCGGGTTCATCGCCAAGTTCTGGCTTCTCGCCGCCTTGTTTGACAGCGGCCCCATCGGCATCCTTCTCGTCATCGTCGCCGTCGCCAACACGCTGTTCAGTCTGTACTACTACGCGCGTGTCGCCTTCGCCATGTGCTTCAGCGACGACGGCCAGCCGGCCATCCGTGTGCCCTTCCTCGGCCAAGCCGCTGCTACAGTCTGCGCCCTCGCGATCCTCCTGATCGGCACGCTATGGGCCGGCAATATCAAGACCTTCTCCGACGAGCGGTCGAGCAATCTTTACGCCGTCACGAAACAGGCCGAGCAGCCTGTCGAGGAAGCCGTCAAAACCGCCGAACTCGACTTTCGGGAATAGTCCATTGAACGAATCGCCCCCTCAGTTTCAGATCGACACCGCCACAGCCGACGACCAGGCCGTCGACGTCCTGAACCGATTGTTGCAGGCCGAGTTCCACAGCCTCGTCCCCCGACTCGCCGAGGTCCGCCCGTTTGTCAACTGGGACGACGCCGAGGCACACGTCCTCATCGAGCGACTCACCGCCGACGCCGAGGCACGCCGACGCGACATCGCCACGGCGGTCATGCGGCTCCGCGGCATCCCCGTTACGCCCCGGCGGTGCATCATGTCCACCGGCATGCATTACATCCGGCTCGATCACATCATCCCCGACATCATTGCGGACATCCGCGAGATGATCGAGACCTACAACTCGGTCGGAAAAACGGGCAACGCCGATGCCGACGCCCTGATCGCGCGCATCCTCGCCGACCACAAGCAGCATCTCAGTGAACTCGAAAACCGTGGCACAGCGTAAAGACGATCGCTACCGTTGGACCGCGATTCACGCTTACTACTCCGAACCTGATTATGTGAACATGTATGAATAGTGTCACTCCGCTGCGTAATTGACGTGAGCCTCCTGAAAGTAGGCGCGGACAATATCAGGTCTCTTCTGTGTCGCCATGAGATAGGATCGTGTCTGTG
>JAUVGW010000230.1 GCA_030593565.1 Phycisphaerae bacterium
AAAACCATGATCCAGATGCGCGACGTGCAACCGCCAGCCGGAATCCGAAATCCCGTTGACGACGTGAAGCCCGTACAGCAATGCCATCGAGTCCGCGCCGCCCGACACCGCGCAGACCACGCCCGATCCCGCGGGAATCAATGATCCCGCCGAATCCGCGAGCCGCCTGTGAAACCGTCCAACGTCCATCGCCAGTCAGTCACCCACAGCCCGGCCGACATGCTCACTCGGCGGGTGACGAAAGCTCCGACTCGTTGCGACGTCGAAGCTGCCCACAAGCCGCGTCCACGTCCAGCCCGCGCGATTTCCGCATCTGCGCGTTGATACCTTGCGACCGCAACTGCCGCTGGAACGTGGATGCCGCTTCGCCGGTCAGTCGGCCGAACGGCAGATCTCCCACCGGATTGTATCGAATCAGATTCACGTTGCACCGAAACCGCCCCGCGAACCTCGCCAGCATCTCCGCGTCCATCTGCCGGTCATTCACGCCGGCCAACAAGACGTATTCTAACGTAATCTCGCGGCCCGTCTTCTCGAAATACTCCGAACACGCCTCCGCCAGCGCCCCAAGCGTTACCCTATCCGCCAACGGCACCAAATCTCGCCGCAGCCCGTCCGTCGCCGCATGAAGCGACAGGGCCAGATTCACTTGTATCCCCTCGCCCGCCAGACGTCGTATCTGCTTCGGCAGCCCCACCGTGCTGATCGAAATTTTGCGAGCCCCGATGTTTGGCCCCCACTCCGCATTGATGATGCGAACCGCCCGAAGAACGCTGTCATAGTTCGCCAACGGCTCGCCCTGCCCCATGAACACGACGTTGGTCAGACCGTCTCGCCCGCTCCTCGCTTCCTCTGTTTCCGACCGGCCGACACGCGGACCGGATTCAGACGCGCGGTCCGCCTCCGCAGCAACACGCAGCACTTGCTCGACCATCTCGCCCGTCGTCAGATTGCGCTGCAAACCGTCCAAGCCGCTCGCACAGAACTTGCACCCCACTGCACAGCCGACCTGCGAACTGATGCAGCCCGTCCGGCGACGCCCATCCGGAATCATCACGCATTCGGTCGTCGCCCCATCTGCCCATTGCAGTAGCAGCTTGACCGTCCCGTCGCGACCCGCCGACCGCCGAACGATGCGCGAGGCGAAGACATCGAATCCGCCGCCGAGCCGCTCCCGCAAGCCCTTCGACAGATTCGTCATCTCGTCAAACGTGGTGGCCCCGTGACGATAAACCCATTCGAGTATCTGGTTCGCGCGAAACGGTTTTTCTCCCTCGGCCTCGAAGCGCTGGCGCAACGAATCCCGATCCATATCCAGCAGATGCTCCCGGTGGCCCGGACCACCCGCATCCCGCGTGTCGTCACTGTTCGTCATGATGATGCCGTGGAATTCCACGTTGCGAATCGTGCTGCAACCCTATCTATTCAAGTAGCGTCGCCTCCTGCGGTCGACGTATCGGCCGGTATAGCATCGGCCGCAACCAAACTGTGGCACCGGCGTCTCGCCGGTGGGGTCACAGGCTCAGGCGCCTGTGCCACAGACACTCGGGATAGAATGAACCCGCAGAAACAATTGTGATTGTTCACTAGCCGTGTATTCGTGTGCCGACCTTCCTGCCGAGCACGGCCTTCCTCATATTGCCGCTCTTCGCCAGATCGAAAACCACAATCGGCACGCCGTTCCGCTCGCACATGTCCACGGCCGACATGTCCATCACCTTCAGCCGCTGGTCGATGACGTCATTGTAGGTCAACTCCGGCAGAAACTCCGCCCTCTTGTCTTTCTTCGGATCGGCCGTGTAGACCCCGTCCACGTTCGTCGCCTTGAACACCACATCCGCCCCGATCTCCGCCGCCACCAACGCCGCCGCCGTATCCGTCGTCACAAACGGACGACCCGTCCCGGCGGCCAGGATCACCACCCGCCCCTTCTCCATGTGGCGGATGCAGCGCCGGTGAATGTAGCTTTCACACGCCCGCTGAATGGTGATCGACGATTGGACGCGCGTCGCCTGCCCCACTTCCTCGAGCGCATCCTGAAGCGCCAGCGCGTTGATCACCGTCGCCAGCATCCCCATATAGTGCCCCGTGCTCTCCTTGATGTTGATCTTCGACGCCACCGTCGCCCCGCGCAGGAAATTCCCGCCGCCGACAACCACCCCGACCTGCACGCCGAGTTCCGTCACGGACACGACTTCCCCGGCGATTCGCCGCACGGCCTCCCCGTCGATCCCGAAACCGCCCGGCCGGCCGAGGCCCTCCCCCGATATCTTCAGAATGACGCGACGGAATTTGCACTGCGGCCGCGTGCGACGCTTTGTTGTCTTCTTCTTCGCCATGGCTCTTATCCGTTCCCTGCCTCGTTGTCCCACACCCCCAAACCGACACACACGCGATCAACACCGCGCGCAAAAAAAAAGCCGCGAGACGCGGCTTTTCGGGATCAGTCCACTCCACCCACTTCGTACTTGACAAACCCCTTGATCGAGAATCCGCCTTCCTTCGCGAAGGCGCCCACAGACTTTTTGTCGTCCATCACGAACGGCTGTTCCGTCAGCACGCGCTCCGAAAACCACTTACCCATCTTGCCGTTCACGATCTTCTCGATGATCTGTTCCGGCTTGCCGGCCGTCCCCTCCTTAGCACGCTCACGCCCCTCCGCCACGAGGGCCGCGTCAACATCCTCCCGAACCAAACCCACAATCGTCTGCGTGGAAGCAACGTGCATACACACGTGTCGTCCCGCCTCACCGGGATCGGTGTCGCACACGATCGCCGCCCCGACGCGACCGTTATGGTGAACGTAGCACGCGCCGGCACCCTCGATCCGTGTCAGACGACGAATGCCGAGATTCTCCTTCATCTTGCCGTACGCATCGACAAGAAGCCCCTTGACCGTCTGTCCGTCATGTAGCTTCGACGCCGTCAACTCCTCCACATTTGTGATCCCGGTTCGCAGAACCTGCTCCGCCAACTTGTTAGCGAGATCCCGAAACGCGTCGTTCGTCGCCACAAAATCGGTCTCGCAACGAATCTCGGCCAACGCCGCACCCTGACCATCCGCGAACACACCGATCCGGCCGTTCGCCGTCTCCTTGTGCGCACGGTCCGTCATCTTGTCGGCGAACTTCTTGCGAAGGATCTCCACCGCCTTCGTTTCGTCTCCATCTGCCTCTACCAACGCCTTCTTGCAGTCCATCATCGCGAGGTCAGTCTTCGCACGCAGCGCCTGAACCTGCTTGGCGGATATCTCAGCCATCGTCGCTATCTCTCCTGATGTGTGGATTCGTCTCTCGGCCGAACAGGCACCGCCGGCCATACATGGATCGGCAACAACCGACCCTCGCATACATGTTCTAGTCTACTGGTCTCGGAATGCGTTCTGAAACTTGCGCGCGACACAGGCATCTCGCCCGCGTCCCCACCGTCGCGCCACGACGGCTCCAGCATGCACTCGCAACGAACTCGCCCAACGGAACCGCGCCTACGCGCCTTCAGGGGCCTTCGCCGGCGCCGGCGTCTCAGGCGACTGTGCGGCAACCGCCTCCACAGCCTTACCCGAATCCGCGACTGCGCCCTCGACCGGTATCTTCCGCTCCGGCGCCTCGCGCTCGGCCAATTCGGAAGTCGTTCGACGCGCCGATCGACGCGGGCGAACAGGACCACCCTCCGACGACTCCTCAGACGCCCGCGAGGGCCGACCTCGTTTGCCCAATGCCGCAGCATCGACCAACTGCGTCAAGATCAGTTCCACCGCCCGCATCGCGTCATCGTTACCGGGTATCACAATATCGACACCGGTCGGGTCGCCGTCCGTGTCCACAAGCCCAACGGTCGGAATCCCCAGCTTGTTTGCCTCTCGCAGCGCGTTCTGCTCTCGCCGAACGTCCACAATGACCAACGCACCCGGCAGCCGCGTCATCTTCCGGATTCCCTGAAGGTTCCGCGTGATCTTCCGACGCTCTCGCGCCATCGTCGCCTTCATCTTCTTGCTGTACGACTCGATCTTGCCTGTGCGCTCTTCTTCCTCTAGTTCCTCGAGACGAGCCAGACGTGACCGGATCGTCTTGAAGTTCGTTAACGTTCCACCGAGCCACCGCTCGCTCACGTAGTGCATTCCCACGCGAGCAGTCTGCTTTTCCACGATCTCACGAGCCTGACGCTTCGTCCCGACGATCAACACGTCGTGACCTTGCGCAACCAACGCCGTCAGAAACTTCTTCGCTCGAAGCAGACCCTTCACGGTCTCACGAATATCAATGATGTGAATGGAATTCCGCTTGCCGAAGATATACGGCGCCATTCGAGGATTCCACCGGCTTGCCCGGTGCCCGAAATGGATGCCGCAATCAATCAACTCGCGGACCAATGCCGATGCCAAATGTCACCTCCCGCCTTTCTCTGGTCAGGACCGCCAGACAGAAACAAAAACTACGTCGAATCCTATAGGTTAGACCACTTCGACCAGACCGTCAACCCTCGAAATCCGCGTCGCCTGTCCATTCCAGGGCAATCGCACAATCACTCTGCTCGCCGGATCAGGCAATCCGTAGCCACCAACGGGGGCGACGGAACGACTCAGTTGCCCGCCGGACAACACCTCTCGCAATTTCGGCCGCCGCCGCCAAGCCTCATTCCTCTCACAACTCCTTGCCTCCGACGCTCGTAGCAGTATCGTGCAACGTCGTCATGGCGTGGCACACGCCACGCCCGAGGAAATCGAATGACGCTCGCTGGGCCCGACATCCGGATATTCATCAGCGCCGCCGAGCAGAGCGCGGACCAACACGCCGCCGGCCTGATCGAGGCATTCCGCCAAACGACCCCCAACGCCACTTTTATCGGTCTTGCGGGGCCGGCGATGCGCGATGCCGGCTGCGAGACCTACTACGACATGACCACCCGCTCCGCCATGGCCCTCGCCGCCATCCGCCGAGTTCCGGAAGCCTTGGCCCTCCTCCGAAGGCTCAAGCGCTGGCTCGCCGACGAGCCATGCGATGCCGCCGTCCTCGTCGACTCGCCCACCCTCAACCTCCCGATCGCCAAAATCTGCAAGCGCCTCGGAATCCCGGTCCTCTACTACATCGCCCCACAAACCTGGGCCTGGGCCGCATGGCGAAATGCCAGAATCCGCCGCCGCGTCAACAGGCTCGCCTGCATCTGGCCTTTCGAGGAGAACTGGTTCAAGGCCGACGGAATTCCGGCAACGTATGTCGGCCACCCCGCTTTCGACCACCTCCTCGCGGCGGATGTCGATCAAGCCCGCATCGACGAATTCCGCGACGGCGCCGCCCCCGTCGTCACTCTCCTACCGGGCTCGCGACAACACGTCGTCCGCGAAGTCCTGCCCGGCCAACTCGAAGTCGCCCAGGTCCTCGCCAAACGGTTCCGGCGTGCCAGGTTTATCATCGTTCCTGCCAGCGGCAACATTCACGAACTGATCGAGACGCTCGTCCAGCAGGCCGCCGACCGCGGCCTTCGAGACCGACTGACCTGCTCGTCCTGTGACGACGGCCCATCACGCGCCGCCGCGATCCGCGCCGCGGATCTCGTCCTTGTCGCCTCCGGCACCATCACACTCGAAGTCGCATACCACGGCACTCCAATGATTGTCATGTACAACGCCGGGCGGTGGATGTACCGCCTCCTCGGTCGTTGGCTTATCTCCACCAAGCACCTTTCAATCCCGAACATCCTCGCCGGCCGACGGGTCGTCCCCGAATTCATGCCCTACTACCGCTCTACCGACCCCATCATCGCCACCGCCATCGAGTGGCTATCCACACCACGCACCCTCGACAGAATCCGCCACGACCTCGCCGAGGTCATCGAACCTATCGTCAAGCCCGGCGCCGCCAAGAACGCCGCCGACCAACTCGCCCAAATGCTCGCCGAAACGCGATGCCCCCCCCAAGATGCCGCTCCCTATTCCGAACGCGACAGCAATCCCGACAGCGGCGGCGACAGTGACCGAACATGATCCAGCATCAATGGATTGCCCCGCACGCAAGGCAACCTCACACTTATGGTTTGCCGTTTGGCGGATCCAACAAACCACCAACAGCTCACAACGTCGACAAGACCCCAACAATCCAACTCAACTCCTTCTTGCCTCACTCGGGCATTTCACGTAGCCTCCTATCCCACAAACGGTTGGAAAACAACCCTCCACGCCGGAACGATCCATGAAAACGGGATACTTCGACTGTTTCTGCGGTGCCAGCGGGGACATGATCCTCGGCGCCCTCATCGCGGCGGGCCTTTCCCCCGACCTCCTCCGGGCCGAGCTAACCAAGCTGAACCTTCTGGAATACGACCTCGACATCCTCAACGTTACGAAGAACGGCATCGCCGCCACGCGCGTCTGCGTGAAAACGGCGGAACAATCCCCACACCGTGGCCTGCCGGAAATCCTCGATATCATCAACGCTGCCGACCTCCCCGAACGCGTCCGGTGCCGCGCCGGCGACATCTTCACGCGCCTCGCCCAAGCCGAGGCCAAGGTCCACGGCATCCCTATCGACAAGGTTCATTTTCACGAGGTCGGCGCCGTCGACGCCATCGTCGACATCGTCGGCGCAGCCATCGGCATCGAGCATCTGGGCATCGAACGCATCGTCTGTTCCCCCATCCCCACAGGCAGCGGCACGGTCAAATGCGATCACGGCATCCTGCCGATCCCCGCGCCGGCCACGGCCGAACTCCTGCGCGGCATCCCGCTCGCCCCGTGCGACGAAATCGGCGAGCTGACCACCCCCACCGGCGCGGCGGTCCTTGCGACCATCGCCGATCAGTTCGGCTCCTTGCCCGCGATGACCATCGAATCCTGTGGCTTCGGCGCCGGCTCGCGCGACCATGCCACCAGGCCCAATGTTCTGCGCCTTTTCATCGGCGAGGTGGCGCCCCACGCCGCCGATACCGCCGACTCTGACGCCGTCGTCATCCTCGAAACCAACCTCGACGACGCCACCGGCGAACAGATCGGCCACGCCTTCGACGCGCTTTTTGCCGCAGGCGCCCTCGACGTCTTCGCAGCGCCCATCCTGATGAAGAAGAACCGTCCCGGCACACTACTCTCGGTCATCTGCTCGCCGGACCAGGCCAACGCGTGCGAATCAGTCTTGTTCGCTGAAACGCCCACATTCGGCATCCGCCGTCGCGAGTGCCTTCGTTCCAAGCTCCAGCGAACGACACAAACCGTCGCCACCCCTTACGGCGATATCCGCATCAAGATCGGCCGCCGGGCCGGCGATATCGTTACGGCCTCACCCGAATACGACGACTGCCGCAAGGCCGCAATCGCCCACAGCGTTCCTCTGCGGCAGGTGATGCTCGAAGCCCAACAGGCGTCTCAGCGACTCCGAGGATAACGCGCATGATCCCCACAATCGCCATACTCGCCGAGCCGACCTTACAGCAATGGGGCCTACTCTGCGGCGTGATCGTCCTCGCCACCGTCGTCATCATGAACATGCGGCGCCGGCGCCCCCTCGACGGCTCGCCTCGCCAGTACCGTCGTGAAATCGACGGGGCCACGCAACAGAGCATAGGCGTCAAACGGGACATGGCCGACCTTCTCGTCGAACTCGACAAGCTCGCCAGGAACATCAACGCCCAGATCGATACCAAGTTCGCGAAGCTGGAACAATCCATCGCCGACGCCGACAAACGCATCTCCGCCATGCGCATCCTCATCGACGAGGCCAAACGCCTGGCCGAACAGGCACAGCCCCAAGCCGGCCCCCAACCAGACAGCCCCGCGAGCCCGACCACCGACGGTGGCGACGACGACGCCCCGGCATCCGACCAACCGGGGAGCACCGGCGTCACGCCGGTAAGTACCTCAAAACCGGCGACCTCGACCGACGAAACGCGCCCGCCGGATTCCAGACAGCCTGAAACACCACAGCAAGGCGAGGTCCCGAACAAGAAAGCGCCCGCAACCGATCAAGGCAAAGCCGTCCACGACGCCCGCCACCAGCCCATCTACGATCTGGCCGACCGGGGCCTGATGCCGGTCGAAATCGCCCGTGAAACCGGCCAGACCATCGGCGAGATCGAGCTCATTCTCAACCTCCGCCGAACCAAGCCGGACACAGATCCCACCACGACCGAACCCACATAGCAGCCGCGACCCCGCGTAGCAAGTCGATGCTGCGTAACAAGGCGATACTGCGTAGCAACAGCGACGCTACGACCCGCATGTCTCCGCCCCGGAGGGGCGGACGCACTCGGTGTCATGATGATGGCACTACCGATAGAATATGAACCGCGCCCGGTCCAACCCCATGCCGTTCTGATGCGCGGCGTACTGCTCCGCCGCCGCGACGTGCGGGTGTTTTGATTCTGCCATGTGCCTCGGTTAAGCGGTCACCGACTGCTTGGTCTTCTTGCCCGCCATTCCTCAATCCAGATCGGCGAAGGGGTTCCCGGTTCCGCTACGCCCGCCGGTAAACAGCCGCGACCTCGCCGAGGGCGTCATGCCCATCTCGGACAAGCAGGCCCGGAATT
>JAUVGW010000391.1 GCA_030593565.1 Phycisphaerae bacterium
ACCTTCACACCGCAGCGCCGGTGAAGCGTGTCGTAGTTCTCGGCTTCGATTCGCGCTTTGTCGCGGATGAACCACGGTCGGCGAGACCGGTCGCCATGGCGGTATGTCTTCAGATAGCATGTTTCCCGCCGGCCCGCGCCATCCAACACCAACCTGCGCGTTTCCGTAGTCCTGCTGCGCGCGACCGTCTCGCCAAGACGACACGCAACGTAATCGTTGTAGCATGACAAACCGCAGGCTTCCAGTACGGGCAGCATGGCAGGCTCGACCATCGTCAGTCTTGTGTTCATTCGATCCGCCATGGAATGCTGCCCACCGCGTTGCTATGCATTGTGCGTGGCCGCACCAAGCGGCGGGTCGAACACCGTGCCGCGGTCCAGTCTCTGTAGCTCGGCCTCGCGCATCAAGTCGGATCGGGCCTGCACGCGCCGCAGCCACCGACGGTCGTCGTCGCTGAGCCGCTTGGTATTCAGGTATTCCAACAGGAATCGCATCTGGTCGGCCTTGGAACAGAAATTGGGCGCCAGGACGCCCATAGCTGCAATGTCTCGCACAATGTTGTCCTGCCGGCGCTGAGGCAGGCGAATGCGCTTTCCGATCGAGGCGTCGATGAAATAAAACTCGAACTCGTGATCCGGGAGGATGCGAATCAGGACGTTCCGCCAGAACAGGTCCCGATGCACAAATCCGGCCTCGTGCATGTGACGCACCTGCCGCGCGAGCGACGAGAGGATGTCGCGGCGCACGCGGACCGCATGTCCCGACTCGCGTCGATGGCCGAAGGTCTTAATAAACGCCGACAGCGGCATCGCGTCCGGTACCGCCTCGGTGATCAGGAAACAGCTCCGCACGAAATGCCCGATACGCCGTTCACCATACGAAACGGGCCTCACCGCCTGAATGCCGAGTTGCCGCATCAGCCGCAAGGCACGGAATTCGCTACGGGCGCGGCTCGTTCCGAAGAACATACCGCGGAACATGCCGCGGACTCGCTGTCGCCAGCGCGGATAGTGATAACGCTTCACGTAGAAAGACGACGCGCTGTTCCCGGGGTTGACCAAGATCGTGTCACTGGTCCGGCTCCAGGCCGCCAAACGGTCGCCGATGCACGCGAGCACGCCGCGAACGGTGTCCAGACCGGCCGTGTGCAAAGGCTCCCGGAACACCGGGTCCGTACGCTGATGGTCCGTTACGAACATGGCTGATCAACCGTCCCGGATGTCGCGGCCGTGGAAGACAACAGCTCCTCGGCCATCTGTAGGACCATCTCCGGCGCCAAATCACGCATGCAGCGGTGGTGCTCGAGCGGGCACGTCCGTTCCATACATGGTTGGCAGTCCAAATCGAGCGTGACCGAGCGTTCCTTCGCAAACCGCGTGATCGTCCATGCCGGATCGCTCGAACCAAAAACCGTCACGACCGGCACATTGAACGCCGCCGCAAAATGCCGGGGCCCCGTGTCGTTGGTGATCAGCAGCCGACTACGACGAATCAGGGCCTTGAGGGGTCCGAGGCCCAGTGGCGGATCGACGAACACGTCGATCTCCCGTCGAACACCCGCCTTCAATGCATCCGCGATCCGGCGTTCCTTCGGGCCGAGCGAGGCCACGACGCGGGCATTGTGTCGGTCGACGAGGGCATCGGCCACCTCGGCGAATTTCTGCGCCGGCCAGCACTTGGCCGATCCGTAGTTCGCACCGGGATTCAGGACCACCAGCGGCCGGTCGTCCGGCGTCGCGCCGAGCCTGGCGTCGATCGCGGATTCGTCGGCGGGCGAGGTTGCCAGTTCCAGGCGGTCGCCTGGGTCGTCGCAATCCAGGAACCGGACCAATCGGTTGTAGTAGTCCAAGGCCGGATCGGGGACGAAGCGGCCCTGTTCCCGTTTGGGCGCGAGCTTGTCCGACAGCAACCAGCCTCGTCCGTCGCGATCGTATCCGACGCGTCTCCGCGCGCCGCCGAGCCGGGCGACGAGGGCGGAGCGGAACGAATTGGTGAGGAGCACGGCGAGGTCAAAGCGCTCCCGACGCAATTGCCGAATCAGCCCGATGTTGCCGCGGGTGCCTTTGGGTCCCGGGTTGTCCGAAGGCCAGAAGATGTTCACGTCGCCGAAGCCGGTACCGGCGAGCACGTCCGCGACGTAAGGCCGCATCAACAGCACGATCCGGGCCTGTGTGAACCGCCGCCGCAGGGCGCGCAGGGATGCCGTGGCCATGACGACATCGCCGACCCAGTTGGGCACGCTGACGAGGATTCGTTCCGGTTCGGTCATGTCGGTTCCCAGGGCCTCCGTAAGGCGTTGGAGGTAGTGTAGGGCGGTCTCGACACGCTCACAATGGAATGGCGATTCGACACGGGCAATAGGCAGGGCAATAGGCGTTGCCCGCGAATAATCATGTGCAGGCTACTTCCGGCAGGCTACGGCACCGAATGGTGCATCGCCCCAAGCCCATGGATCGCAATCCATGGGCTCCCGATGGGGTGGCATGGGTTAACGGAGCCGCCAGCGGCGGCGGAGTTTACCCGTGGGGCGTCCAGGCCGGACCGGGGAAAACTTACTTGAGCACAGGCCGGCAGCTTCACGGGGCCGCATGTGTGTCGGCCGATGGGCGCGATGCGGATGGCCGGGCGCGCTCCAGGGCCGCCACCGTGAATATCACTGGATACAGACGTTCGTGGTACCACAGCTTGGCGAAGTACAGGCCGATAGGCGCGGGTGTGAAACGTGTGCCGCCGTCGGTATGTTTGGCGAGCCAGGCTCGGCCGCGCTCGATCGCATCGATCACCACTGCATCGCCGCGACCGTCAATGCCAGCCAGTGCTTCCACAGCAAGCGCCGTCTCCTCGATCGAGGACGGAATCAAAGGACCGCCGCCCCACCCCCCGTCCGCGTTTTGGGCGGCCAGGAGCCAATCGATGCCCCGTTGCCGCGCCTGCTTCCAATCTCCCGCGAGCTTGCCGCCGACCGACGCGACCTCCGCGGCCCGCAACACGCGCGTGGTGCCATACAGCGGATTATCTTGGTTCGAGTTTGCCTGGTTTCCGAACCACAGCGGTACCCAAGCGCCGTCTTCGCGTTGACTTCGGACGAGAAAGCGGACGGCCTTTTGGATGGCCTGGCGGAGGCGAGGGCGGAGGTGGTCGGGGAGATCGCCCTGCCAGGCGAGCCAGGCGCGGAGGGCGTGGGCGGTCAGGTCGGGCGTGCTCCGGTCGAAAGGCATGGTTCCCCAGCCGCGGCAGAATGTGGGGATTCCGCCGTCTCTGTTCTGGAGGTCGAGCAACCAGCACGCGGCGGTCGTTGCGGCGCGGGTGAGCCGTGCGTCGGATTCATTCGCAAACCCGGGCCGGGGACGGCCCGGCTCACTGGGGTGGGACAGCTTACCGGAGCGGTCCGGGGCGGTTTCGTCGGGCGTGGTAAGGTGGCGTAGCGCGAGGAGCGCCCCGGCTGTGTCGTCGGCGTCGGGGACGCCGCCGGGGAGGTTTGTCCAGGCCCAGCCGCCTGGCTGGGCCTGGGTGTAGGGATGCTCGGTCTGGTATTGCTGGTCCAGGAGCCACGCGCGCAGTTTGTCGCGCTCGGCGGCGGTCAGGCTTGCGGTCACGCCGTTGCCGCCGGCAGCGAGGGCCTGAATGGAAAGCGTCGTAACCCACGTGGCGAGATTCGTATCTATCGGCCAGCTTCCGTCATCTCGCACCGAGGAGGTGAGAAACGCGAGTCCCCGCCTGGCGACCGGGTGGTCTGCCCGATGCATGGAGGCGAGGCTTATGACGACGAAGCTGGTCAGCGGGATCGCCTCGAGGAAGCCGCCGGAAGTGGGCTGGATCGATTCGAGGACGCGCAGCGTTTTATCCCGTGCGAGGTGACGGAGGCATCGCGTGATGGGGTTTTTCGTGGGGCGGTGATGGTGGCGGACTTGTCCAATGGCGATCAGGGCCGGGAGCGCATAGCTGACGACCGGGAGCCGGAGCCGGCGAAACCAAGCGGGGGGACAGGCGGCCAGTTCGAAGGGCAGGGCCGGGATCGATCGCCATGCGTCACGGCCCAATCCAAACCGACCAGCGAGCGCGCACATGGTCAGGATCGGAATGGAGAATGTGCGGTCGTTGCCGTAGGCATCGCGGATGGATCGGGCGAGGTTGGCCGGGGTCAGATCTCCGACGCGATCCCGAAGCCAGGCCTCGGCGCGTTTCTCGGCGGGGCGGCTATCTTCGTGCGACGGCCCGGCGGCGCCGATTGCCGCCCAACAGAGCGTGGTCGTGCTGAGGTTGCTGGGGCTGTCGACGGTGTCGCCCCAGCCGCCGTCGGGATTTTGATGGTCGCGGAGCCAGTCGAGGGCTTGCCGCACAATCGTGGCGAATTGCCTCGTTTGGCCGGCGCGGTCGGACAGGACGAGGGCACAGGTCGCCGTTGCCGTCGAAAGGGCGCTGGCGGAAAGCTCGCCTTCCCAATGGCCGGCGTCGGTGCGGGCGTCGAGGAGCGCTTGCGTCGCGGCCGAGAGCGTTTCGTCGACGGTGGGGGAGGAGATGGGCATGATGGGTGCTTTGTTGGCGACGCTCCTTCTTGCAGGCCCACGGGCAAGCTCGATT
>JAUVGW010000446.1 GCA_030593565.1 Phycisphaerae bacterium
TTTTGCCCTCTTCGATCGTGATCACGCCGTCCTTGCCGACTTGCTTGAAGCAATCCGCCAACGTCTCGCCGATCCCGCGGTCGTTGTTCGCTGAAATGCTCGCCACCCGGATGATGTCCTCCAGATCCCGCGAATCCGCCTTGACAGGTCGCGACATTGCCTCCAGCGCCGCCTCAACCGCGCGAACCGATTTGTCGACCCCCCGGCTAATCGCCATCGCGTCCACGCCGGCCGCGATGTGGCGAAGTCCCTCCTTGAACATCGCCTCGGCCAACACCGTTGCCGTCGTCGTGCCGTCACCCGCGGCGTCGGACGTCTTGCTCGACGCCTCCTTCACAAGTTGAGCGCCCAGATTCTCATACTTGTCTTGAAGCTCGATCTCCTCCGCCACCGTCACGCCGTCCTTCGTCACGGTCGGTGCGCCCCAGCCCTTATCCAAAATCGCATTCCGACCCCGCGGGCCCAGCGTCGCCCTCACGGCAGCCGTCAACTTCTCCACCCCGCTCAGCAGGGACGCGCGAGCATCTTCATGAAATGTAAGTTGCTTGACACCCATCGATCAAAGCCTCCATGTGGCACTTGCCAGCCGGTCTTGAATTCACCGTACCCGTCGGTCGACCTGGACAGACGGTCCCCCATCCAGGCAACAGCAACCCCCGTGCCGACATCGCGACGACCACCAGATCAACCGCAGGCCGCCCTATCCTTATGTAACACCAATAGTTAACGGCCAGCCGCCCGAAGCTGCCTCGCGAGACTCCACTGCCACTCCGGCAGCCCCAGATCATCCGCCCTGCCGACGTGGCACACCGCCGCCCCACTGAAGTCAACACCCCCGAGTGTAGTGTCTCAGGAATGTAGCAATTTATGCAGACGTCACAACATGGCTTGCCGTTTGGCGGCGGGCGGAACAATCAAGCGAAGCTGGGCCGTGGTTGACGCCCAGCACGGCCCGGCTGCGCCAGACCGTGCCACCCGAGAATTTAGGCGATGAAGGGGCACTATAGCGGATTCAAGATAACCGTAGCGTCCGACCCCCGTGTCGGACGTTGAAGACCAACGGTTTCCGGCGGCCGACACGGGCGTCGGCAATCACGAAAGCAGGCAAACTGCTATAGACGCCTCGCGCGCCCGACCTCGGATTCAACACTTAGGAATGCGCGCAAAAAAAACGCCGACCCGCTGCATCTCGAGAAGGAGGAGGAACGATCCGCAACGGGTCGGCAAGCCAGTTTGGCACGATGCCATCAGGATGTCATGGAACCGGAGGCAATACGAAATCTACGCAATCATCATCATGGTAAACGGCGGCATATCAACTGCCGACGAACCCGTGAGATGTCGACTAAAACTCCTACTCCCTCGGTTCCGCACGCGACGCCAAATCACCATGACACGCGCGTGCGAAGGATTATAGCATACTTGCCTTCTGTCTGACCAGTGATGAACTTGTGCCATATCTCAACAATCTGATCCCCACACCACCGCGAGATCATTGCCGTCAGAAACCCGCCTTTACGGCAACGTCCCAAAATCGAGACACGCTGAACATCGTCGTCCGATTAGCAAACACCAGCTACTGCGACGACACCATCGTCATCATCACTAAGTCTATTACGCGAATTCTCACGTTTATGGGATATCACGTCTACCTGCCGCACCGGTGGTCCCGTCATCGACGGGAACCCCACCACTGGTATCATGCGGCTCGATATGAACGGTCGTTCGTGTCGCAGGCCATTGGCCCACGATCGCGCTTTCGATCTCGTGGCTCAATGCGTGCGCCTCGGCCACCGTCGTTTCCGGCATCACGACCAAGTGCATGTTAATGTGCCGCTCGGAGCCCGATTGCCGTGTTCTAACGTCGTGGACCTCGACGAATCTGGCCGCATATCGATCGATCAGCCCACCCAATATCTTGATCTCCTCCTCCGGCAGCGCCGCATCCGTGAATTGCCGCAACACCTCGCGGAATATGTGAAAAACAACACCAAACAGACATGCGGCAACGGCCAGTGCCAAGACCGTATCGGCTATCAGCCATCCACCCAAACGCCCGATCAACAACCCGCCCCCGACTCCCGCCGTGATGTAGATATGCGTGCGAAGGTGCAACGCCTCGGCGAGAATCGCCGGCGACTTCGTCCGCCTCGCCTCGCGCATCAGGTGGGTTGATACCACCCAATACACCACCGACGTCACCGCCATCAGCACACAGGCAAGAATCGGGATCTGTTCCGGAACCTCTCCGTGTGACAAACGAACCACCGATCGATAAGCGATTCCGATGGCGACCACGAACACCGACGATCCCTCGACCACGGCGCCCAGCGCTTCGTACTTGCCATGACCGAACGGATGACCCCGATCCGCCGGCTTGGCGGCGAGGTACACCGCAACCAGCACCACCAGCGACGCCGCGCCGTCCATCAACGTGTGAACACCTTCGGCAAGCAGGCTTTCCAGCCCGAACATCAAACCGACGATCAACTCCAGCGCGCACACAACCAGGCTCACGACGACGGCAAGACTCACCACCCGAATCCGCCGCTTCGCCTCGGCATGCTCACAATCTGTGCTCGCGCTCAGCATCGTCCACCGTTCGTCCAACGAGGCCCACCGCCACGGTTATAGCGGTTTGCCTGCTTTGGCAGCGGCCGACGCCCCTGTCGGCCGGCGGAAACCATTGGTATTCGACGTCCGACACGGGGGTCGGACGCTACGGTTGTCCTGAATCTCCTCCAGGTGCTCCGCCAATCGTCAATCGTCAATCCCCAATCCCCACCGTCGCGTTATACTCGTGCGGCCATGCGTCAGCGAACGTTTCGCTGCCGACCGGCACGGCCGTCGAATGAACCGACATGACCGAACCCAAGGCAACCGTCGTCATCCCGAACTACAACGGCCGAGCCTACCTGCCTCGGCTGATGGCGTCGCTCGCCGACCAGACCGATGATCGCCTCAGCGTCACGATCGTTGACGACGCATCCACCGACGACAGCACCGACTACTTGCAGGCCTGTTGGCCCCGCACGACCGTCATCCGAAACGAACGCAACCTCGGTTTCGCCGGCACCTGCAACGTCGGGCTGCGGGCAGCCCACACGCCGTTCGTCGTTCTGCTGAACAACGACACCCACGTCGATCCGGATTGGCTGGCCCAAGGCCTAGACCGG
>JAUVGW010000245.1 GCA_030593565.1 Phycisphaerae bacterium
CTGCTCGCCTTGGTATTGCGCAGGCGACAATCGGCAGAAAGGAGCGTTCTTTATGACTCAAAACCATCAAAAACCCCGTACGATAGTTAACGGCGTTGGGTGCCATGCCTTCACGGGCGGAGCCCGGGTAGGCATGTTCTACCTGACGCCAACATGCTTGCCCGCGACTTCGTCGCGTGAAAGCATGGCACTCGGCGATTCGTGTGGCACGTCAACGCATCAGCCCAAAAGGCCCGTAGAAAAACTAGCTGCGTCCCTTTTTATCGCTACGTCCCCTTTTCATCGCCCTACGAAACTTGTACCCACCAGGCTCCGTGTTGTATGATGGGGTTTCGGTAGTATAGAAAATGGAGAATACCGGTCTACAGCCTATGTCGGGTTAGGTGACCAACTGCCAACTCTGGCGAATCGCCCGGCATTGCTCACGTGCCATCGGGCTGACGAACTGGACATCAAAGGAGACATAACGATGATGCGCAGAATCAGGCGACCGTATCAATCCGTTCACTTCGCACTGGTGCTGATCGCCATCCCGGCGATGATCGCCTGCGACCCGCCGGCCCCGCCGGCCGGGGATTCCTCTGCCTTTCAGATCGACGAACTTTCTGACGGCGAGTTCATCCTGTACAACCACCCGGATGATCCACGCATTCTCGGTGGTCTGACGGAGGACGGCGAGGGTCTCACCGTGTACGCCGAAAAGGACGGGAGAGGGCTGCCGACGAATCTGACCGCATTGCGTTATCAGGAGCCCTATGAGCTTGGGACCGATGACGCCACCTGGATTTTCTTCGACGACTCCGGGCAACTCGGCAAGATGCTCGGCGTGGACGGCAGCACGATCGAGTTCGATTGGATCAGCGCGACGCGTGTTGCCGTCAGCGCCGTTTCGGCCGACGGTTCGACACAGGTGAACACGACGATGGACCTGTCGGGTTCATCGCCCGGCAAGCCAAAAACGGCGACGGCCGCCCGAGAACGGGCGGGGTGCGACGTATCGATTTCGCGATCACTGGGCGCCAAAGTTTCGGCTTCCGCGGCGCCGAAAGACACGGTGATCGTCTACGTCGAGCGCTGCAACCGGCCGGTGGACGGTGCAGAGGTATTCGTGACCTTCGGCAGTCCGGGCGATCCCGCTCACCCCTCATTCCCAGCCAGGCCGACAGGCATCGCCGGCGAATACAAAGTGCAATTGCCTGTTCGCGTACCGATGACCGACATAACGGATGCCGAGCTTTGCCAGGAAATCGCAAGCGCATTGGGTCACGGTTGCACGTTCACGGATAATGTTCCGGGGGGACAAGACCTGTTATGCGCGGAGTTGGGAGCGGCGGTCGCGGCGGGCACCCTGAATCCGCCGGCGGGAGGCGGTACATTCGTCATGTGTGAAGCCACTTTCAAAGCCCTGACCGTCTACTGCAGCACGCTCGGAAAGGGCTACCATGGAGCGCCCAGTCTCGCCGACGCGATTTGTGCCCAGATCAGGCAACAAGAGGCTGCGGGAAACGTCTATGATCCATTTCCCGCCATCTCACAAAGCCACGCCGAAATCCAGGCCTTCGCGCGTTTGCCTGGGACCCCGATGGGGACGAGTCAGCCCTTGAGCGTACCCGCGACGGGGCCGTTTGAGGAGTTGTTGATCAACCTCCAAGACACTGAGGTGCTGGATCGATTCTCAACGACACCCGCTGCTCCCGAGCCGGGAGAGAGTTATGTCGCGACGGCCAAGTTGTCCTGTATCCCTACGGGTAGCGTCGTCCGCTTGTCGGTCGCAAGAAGCGCTAGCTTCTACTACTACTACTACGACTCGACAGAGATCACCGTCCGTAGCAACAACCCGGACCCGGTCATCGATTTGCTTGTCCCGGGCGCGCGGGAAGACGCGGTCGACATGCTGACGGTGGAAATCGTCGGCGGAGATTTGAAGCGCGATATCTTCGTCACTTTCGGTTCCGAGACCGAGACTGATACCGAGGATGACGACGACGGCTGCCCGCCCAACGAATTCTTCGACGGAGGTGTCGACGTCGGCAACTGGACGATCTACGGCTACCGCAATCTGGATGACACGACCGGCGAGGACCCGAGCAGCGCGGAAATCTCGCTGAGCGGACAATGGAATCAACCGACAATAAGCTGGTCGCTCGGTGGGGCGTGGTTGGTCCAGGTCAGGGCCGTGCCAGGTTACGACTTGATCTATCACGCCGATTGCTTTGATGAGGAGTGGGAAGATTTCTGCTGGCAGGAGGGCTTCCCCTCCCCGTTGCAGTTGGGCGACTGCAGCCGGGATGATATCGACTGCCCGATATCCTGGCACCTGCTGGAACCATGCAGTGCCTACGAGGTTGTTATCGACTCCGCAACCGTCGGGGGCAACGCCCATTTGTTCTTCTCGCCGAACGCCAGGTAGGGCGGCTGCGCTCTTGTCAGATGGACGGGTAGCGCAGGTCCAGCGGATCTGCGGAAACGACTGCTTCTCGGTGCGCGGTTGGGTTGAGTTCTCGACGTCGTGTACCGATCGAATCAACATCCCGCGCCGGGTCATATCCGTTCCAGGTCCTCAGACTCGATCGTGAACTCGTTGCTCATATCGCCGGTATTCCGTGTTGAGGCGGGCTCAAACAACAGCACGTGGCATAGCTCCCTCGCCACCGGTTTGTGCTCGACGCCTTGGGGCACGATGCAGAACTCGCCTTCGCCCAACTCGACCACCTTGTCGCGAAAGCAGAGCTCCATCCGGCCGCTGAGCACTAGGAACAACTCGTCCTGCTCCTCATGCCGGTGCCAGACATATTCGCCCCGGAATTTGGCGACCTTGACGTGCTGACCGTTGAGCTCGCCGACAACCTTTGGCACCCATGTCTCGTCGAAGGTCGCCAGCTTCTCAGTGAGGTTCACTTTTTTCATCGACATACTCCCGGGCGGGTGGGCAACTTCTTCAGACTTGTTGGGCGGGCTCTGCCCGCCTCCGGCTGGCGAATCGAGGAAACAAGGCTTGGCGGTCGAAGCCCGCCAAGCAGCGGGCAAAGCCCGATCTACGTGTGCAACCTACCTGGCTACGTGTGCAACCTACCCGGCTGGGGTGGCATGGGTCAACGCGTGCGTCACCCCTCAGGGTGACTCACTCGTTACCCGTGGGGGCTCGTGGGAGCTCGGCGCTCACGGGTAAGCTCCGCCGCTTGACGCGGCTCCGCTTACCCATGCCACACCGCCTACCGGTTCCGCGACCCCTGGACGTAGCGTCGCCCCCCCGTGGCCGACGTGGTATACGGAGGCGTTTTTCCCCTACTCACGTCGGCCACGGGGGGCCGACGCTACCTCATCGGGTGCCGAATCCGTCGAGACGGCAGGGTGGGCGCTGCCCGCGTCCCGCAAACAAATCGAGAATCCAGGGCTTGGCGGTCAAAGCCCGCCAAGCGGCGGGCAGAGCCCGCCCTACGTGTGCGACCTACCCGGCTCAAAGCCGCTCAGGAGGCCAGGAAAATCTTCCTGACACCTTTTCTGGCCCCAGTCTACATGCCCCACGTCAGTTCATGACCAAAGTGTCAGGACACGCTCGCCCGTAGCGGTGTCTAGCACCTCGCCGGTGGAGGTGATAAGGCGGGAGCCGCGTTTGGCAAACGCGGTGGCGTAGGCACCTGCCAGTGGATCAACGAGCACCTGCGGTTGTTCCGGTGAGGGAGCGAACTTGAGTAGCGCATAGGTTATGCCATGTTTGTCTTTAAGGTCTTTCATGAGAACGCCGACGAAGCAGCCCTCGCACTCCGCGTAGCAGACCCAAAGAACATACACGAGTCCCCTCTTCGGGTACTCGGCGTGGTATCGCCAGCGCAGCCCCCCATCGGGCAAATGGAAGCATCTAAGATCACCTCCCACCTCCGAGACGCACAAATGCGCCGGGCCGAAGGCGACGCCCGTGAAGGCGTATTCCTCGCGTTCCGGCTTGATAGTCACCAGACGTTTACCAGCCGACGTCATAGCGATCAGATTCTGCTTCTCGTGGACGCAAAACGCTTCAAACGCGCTCTCCCAAGTCTTCCGCACACGCGGAATCGTGTACACGGTCTCGCCGGTGTTGCGGTCGAGGACCTGATAGGGCTGCGGGGCTGGGGCGCACAGTACGAGCCGATCGTCCCTCGAGAATCGCAGGACCTGGACCTTCTTGAGATCCTTGCGCCGCCAAAGTTCCGTGCCGTCGGTCGCGCTATAGCACGCGAGACCATTTCGTTCATAGGCTGAGATGACGATGCGCGTACCGTCCGCGGAAATCGCGAGGCGGCCCGAAAACTCCACTGTCGTGTCGAACGCGGCGATTCGCTCGCCACGGTCGAGGTCCCACGTCTCAACGCGTCGCTGGAACTCAGCGGCAGCGATGATGGGACCGGACCAGCTCGCCGCGATTTGTCGAATACCAGACATCGCGTGGAGATCTCCAGGGCGAGGGTGATCATCCCCCTTACTATTTACGCGATCTGACCGGTTATCCTGCCCGAAAGAACTGTTCGCCCGGGATTCTCAATTTGCCGGACTTCTGATCATCATTCTACCGCATGAGGCCCCTCGATCCAGGCGGGAATCGCGATGCCCCCCCGCCGTCTTGAAGCGGAATATGCGTTTTCTGAGTCGCTCCTGACCAGCAGCGGTAGCTCTCTTCCTGTCACCCCAAGCCGGGTAGGGCGGGCGCTGCCCGCCTCCTACAGGCGAATCGAGGAATCAGGGCTTGGCGGTCAATGCCCGCCAAGCGTCGGGCAAAGCCCGACCTACGTGTGCAACCTACCCGGCTGCCTTGGGCGACACCGACCGGTCATCCCACCGGCAAAGCCATGGGCGGGCCGGCCTGTATGGATCGCTCCCTCAGAACGTTGAGAATCGCCGCGCTGGTGCGCCGCGCAGTGGGTGTCGTCAGCGAACCACGTTCAATGACAACCACCGATTCGTATGGTCCGAAGTCTCGAACCCGCAGTCTGATCTTTTGCCCGGAGATCCACGCCGCCCGGATCCCGATGTTCTCCGCCTCCACAACCACATGTGTGAACGGGATCGAGAACCGGACGCTGTCCCCTTCAAAGCGCACGTGCGTCGCTCCGATGGTCAGGACACCAATGTCGTCCGCATCTTCAAGAAAGCCCCGGAGCCCCGAGTGAATCCGCGGCGTCAAGGCGATTTGACAGGTATAGCGATCCACCGACATGTCGGCCGTCGAAACATGTCTTCTCACGAGCTTCGAGGCGTACCCGTTCGCGAGGAGAAACGGGATAAAGTAGAGCGACGCCGCAACCATCACACACATGACGAATAACGCCGCCAGTAGGATGAGTAGCAGGAGCACCTCGTCATCGATGAACCACGTCGCGATCAGTGGCGCCGCCCCAATGGGAATAACAGCAGCGAGCAGGATCAGCTCGTACGCATTCATGACAAGGATCTGCCCGAAACGGAACCAGCGCGGGGCGCAGATGTCTATTTGCGGCGTGTCGGCATCCATCAGTTCGTCTCCCGCCGTGCACGGGTGGCACAAGTCATGTAGGGCGGGCTCTGCCCGCCTTCCGCAGGCGAATCAAGGAATCAGGGCTTGGCGGTCAAAGCCCGCCAAGCGGCGGGCAGAGCCCGCCCTACGTGTGCGACCTACCCGGCTGAGGTTCTTTGCTTCGCGCCATTCTTCGGTTCCTTTCGTGTCTCTGATCTTCCTTCGCCCCACGCTTACTGAGGCAAGCGGCGGGCAGAGCCCGCCCTACGTGTGCGACCTACCTGGCTTGACATCAAACAGCCTCTTCATGGATACCTGGCTTCGTCGCGTGAAAGCATGGCACCCGGCAGCTTTGTTTACCACGACGACTTGCTTGCCGCCGCACGAACTTCTTCGGCCCGACCTTTGAAGAACGTCCAACCAGACATCTGGTACTTCTCAAGGGCTATGGACGTTCGTTCGAGCTCGTCGGCGAACGCCAGACCGGTCCTCAGTTCCTTGAGGCTCTCGTGCCTCAAAACAGGAGCGGCGGCGATCGCTTCGGCGTCCTCCTTGGTCTTACAAGGAAACCATGTGTTTCTCTCTGTGATATGAACTTCAAAGGCGCCATTACCTGCCTGGCGCACAAGGAACCGACAGGGAGTTGTTTCAGAGTCAATCATACCGGATCTCCTTATGTTGATCAACAACCCCAGGTTGCTGCCCGGGGCGTTTGGGGAATTGCCTTGTTGGCTTTATCCTTGTGGCCTATTGCTTTGTTGGCTACTCCTTTGCAGACTCTTCGTTTGTAGCCTGCTTCTCGACGCGGTGAACGCTTCCTTACGGGCGCGGCTCTGATCGTTCTCGTGTTGCGCTATTCCTTTACTTCGTACTCCGCGTCGATGACGTCTTCATCTTTCTTCGCCTCGGCGCCTGCGTTGGCCGGCTGCGGTTCGGGGCCGGGGGCTGCGCCTGGGGCGGCTCCTACCTCTGCACCCGCCTGCTTGGCGGCCTCTTCGTACATGATCTTGCCGATGGCCTGGCTGGCGGTGGCGACGTTTTCTATGGCCTTGGTGATCGCGCCGGTGTCGTCGTTCTTCATGACGTCCTTGAGATTGCTCACGGCGGATTCGACCTTGCTGCGTTCGTCGGCCGGGACTTTTTCTCCGTGCTCCTTGAGCGTCTTCTCCGTCTGATAGACCGTCTGGTCGGCCTGGTTCTTGGCGTCGATCAGGTCCTTCTTCTTCTTGTCCTCCTCGGCGAACTTCTCGGCGTCCTGACGCATCTGCTCGACTTCATCATCACTCAGGCCGGACGAGCCTTCGATGCGGATGTTTTGCTCTTTGCCCGTTCCCGTGTCTTTGGCGGAGACGCTGAGGATGCCGTTGGCGTCGATGTCGAAGGTGACCTCGATCTGCGGGACGCCGCGCGGGGCGGGCGGTAATCCCGTGAGGTTGAAGCGGCCCAGCGTGCGGTTGTCGCCGGCCATCTGCCGCTCGCCCTGGAGCACGTGGATGGTGACTTCGGGCTGGCCGTCGGCGGCGGTGGAGTAGACCTCCTTCTTGTTGGTGGGGATGGTCGTGTTTCGCGAGATCATGGTGGTCATGACGCTACCGAGGGTCTCGACGCCGAGTGACAGCGGCGTGACATCGAGGACGAGGATGTCCTTGACGTCGCCGCCGATGATGCCGGCCTGCAAGGCCGCACCGACGCCGACGGCCTCGTCGGGGTTGATGCTCTTGTTGGGGTCCTTGCCGAAGACTTCCTTGCAGAGCTGCTGGACGGCGGGGATGCGCGTCGAGCCGCCGACCAGGATGCACTCGTTGATGTCGCCGGGCGAACACTTGGCGTCTTCCAGCGCTTTGAGGACGGGCCCGCGGCACCGTTCGGTGAGCGAGTCGGTGAGCTGCTCGAACTTGGTGCGCGTGAGCGTCATATTGAGGTGTTTTGGCCCGCTGGCATCGGCGGTGATGAACGGCAAATTGATGGCGGACTCCATCGAGGTGGACAGCTCGCACTTGGTCTTTTCGCAGGCTTCCTTGAGACGCTGGTGGGCCATGGCGTCGGTGCGGAGATCGACGCCGAACTCCTTGCGGAATTCTTCGGCGACGTGGTCGATGAGCACTTCGTCGTAGTCGTCGCCGCCGAGGTGGGTGTCGCCGTTGATGGAGAGCGTTTCAAAGACGCCGTCACCGACGTCGAGGATGGAGATGTCAAAAGTGCCTCCGCCGAGATCGAAGACGGCGATCTTGCCGCCCTTTTTCTGTTCCATGCCGTATGCGAGGGCGGCGGCGGTGGGTTCGGGCAGAACGCGCTTGACGTCGAATCCCGCGATGATGCCGGCCTCCTTGGTGGCTTTGCGCTGGGCGTCGTTGAAGTAGGCGGGGACGGTGATGACGGCGTCCTCGACCTTCTCACCGAGGTAGTCCTCCGCGGTCTTCTTGAGGTCTTGCAGGACCATGGCCGCGATCTCGGGCGGGGTGTAGTCCTTGTCGCGGATCTTGACCTTGACGAGTTCTTCCGAACCGCCGAC
>JAUVGW010000144.1 GCA_030593565.1 Phycisphaerae bacterium
GTCGTCCAAGTTCTGCGTGTCACCCCTGCCCACCCTGACGCAACGGCTCGGGCAGTGGATGAGGACTCGCAGTGACCGCGTTCTGTTCAGCGCTCACCCGGTTTGGCACAGCTTGCGCCGCCCTCGCTTTTCCGGGCCGGCTGGGTCGTCGGACTCAGCGGCTCCCATAGACCGAAGTTGTCCTCCTCCACTTTGCAGAATCCGATCATCGCGTACTTTGCGAACGAGTTGTAACTCCAGGCAAGGTACTCGGAGTCACCACCGCCCTGGGTCGTGATGAGGAATCGGTTGCTCAGTCCGCCGAAGCCGCGGGCCTGGTCCGCCGGTGACTTCGCGTCCCCACGGTTGGCGTCCACGGGGATCCAACCGTAATTGGGCAGATAGATGATCGCCCAGCGATGGAAGGCTTCATCGATACAGGCGTCGTCACCGCGTACAACGATGCTGCCTTGGTAACCGGCAGGCACGCCCGCCGCCCGACACAGCGCGACGAACGTGTAGGTGTACTCGGAGCATGAACCGCTGCCGCGCTTGAGGACGACCTCCGGCACGTCCCATCCTCCCACCATTTCGTATTCAAGCGAGTCGATGACAAAATCGTAGATCTTCCGCGCGATCCAGTATGCGTTTTGCTCATCGCCGACGATTTTCTTCACGGTTTTCTTCATATAGGGTGTGTTGAAGCGATACCGCGACGCGTCCGCGGTGTACCGCTCACGGATGTCCGGCGGGATGTCCTTCAGGCTGCCGACTTTCTCCGGAATGATCAGATACCGAATGGCCGAGACCTCCGCCTCGACGGAATACGAGACCATGGCCTTGACGCCTGCCGCGACACGGCCGGCTTTCCACTGTTTGCACGCCTGCCCCCATTGGTCGCTCACCTCATTGCGCGTGAAAGAAACGCCCTCGTCACTGGTGGAGCTGTCGACATACTGGAAGGCGCCCACCTTCTGGTTCGGCAGTTCCATCGGCACGGCAACGTTGAGGATCAGATTCTGCACTTCGCCTGGACCGTAGTTGGTCAGCGCCCACAGATACTCGACTCGAGCGCGCCGCGTCTCGGACAGGCTGTACATCAGATCATCCTGCACAACGAGCTGGTAGAGCCGCCGTGTTTGGAAGTCCACATTCCAGAGATGGCCGTCGAGCCAGGCAACGCCGACCGGATAGGGCCCCGGCGATTTCAGGATGCCCAGGACCTTCCCGTCGTCCGGTGCGACCATGTACAACTCGTCCTTCGTTCGGTTGCTGATCCACAGGACCTTGCCGTCATGCGTCATGCACTGGCACCGCGAGGCCGGCGTCTCGAAGTAGCCGAGAATCGTGCCGTCGTCAGGGAGCACCCGGTAGACCTTCTTCCCAGCGAGAATGAACAGCACGCCGTCGGCATAAGCCAGACCTGAGGCACGCGACTGAGGCGCCTTGAACGTTCTTTCCACAACCTCGCTCTCGATGTCCAGCACGTAGACGCCGCCTGTGTGGTCATCGCTGATATACAGCTTGCCATCGGAGCAAGCCAGTCCGTGAGGTTTCAGTGTCGGTGCGCTGAGCGTCGCCAGCACGCTGCCGTCTTCGGGGTTGAGTTTGAAGATCTGTGCGTCGCGCCAATCGGCTACGAACAGGTGCTTGCCATCCGAAGCCAGGCCCGATGGGTACCTGCCGGGGGCGTTGAACGATGTCTTCACGTCGCCGGGGGCCGCCATGAGCGGTGTGCTCGTCGTAGCGACCAGAACGGAAAGGACAATGCACATCGGCGGGATCAGTCGTCGAAACATACTCCACCTCCGTGATGAGGCCATCAGTAAGCGGTCCGGCATCCTCCCAGGCCGATCCACGCGTTTCCATATAACCGATGCCCGTGGGTTCTCGCAAGACCGGCTCGGCCACTGACCCGCGTTGTGTAGTCTTGGCTGTTCGGAACGCGTTCCCGGCGAGTCGGACAGGGGCAGGGACGTCACGAAGGAATAGCAGCCCGTGGCAGCACCATGACGTGGAGTCGCTTGTACAGCCCCACTGGACGGACCATGCCTGGCGAATCTTCTGGCTGGCAGTCTGCGTTGGCGGCATATGGGCCGGCATCCCGCGCCGGGCACTATTCCTATGCGCTTGTTTGCTGCTGATGGTGGTTCCAGTCCTGCTCGTTCATTCCGGCTACATCATGTACAACATCTCCGCTCGCTTCCCGCTCTACCTGTTCTACGGATGTGCCGCATGTGCGGTCGGCAACAGGCTTCACGAGCGTTACGGTTGGTTCTTCTCCAAATCTGGCGGACGGGAACCGAGGGAGATCGGATCGTAGAGGGGCACTGCCCGAGCTTGCCTACAGGGGCTTCACAGGCATCAAGACCCCCTGAAAACGACCGCACGATCTACAGCCCTTTTCGCTAACAGCCGATGAATCTTGGACGCCGTTTACGGAGCAACCATGGCAGGCCGGTCACCGGCATTGCCGAAAGGCACGGAAGCGTCATGGCCAATCATGGAAACACGCCCGGGAAGTTGTTGGTGGTCTGGGGCCTGATCCTCCTCGTCGCCGCAGGACTCGTTCGGCTCGCGCGCGAGGTGCCCGAGATCCACGCCCGTTTTGAATTACCCTCGAATACCGCCTTGTACGTCGCTGTGGGTGTCGGTCTGCTGTTGGTTGTGGTCGGCTCGCTACGTGGTGGACACGGTGGATAGGTCGAGCCGGCGTTGTCTCGCCGGTTGTCATGGGCCGGAGAATGGCGGCCTGAGGCGAGGGAACCTCGCGGATTCTGAGGGAATTTCCGCAATAATGCGTTTTCCATGGTCGACGTGGACGGTTAATCACTGCGTTTCCACGATTGGGCATCGGCAGGCGGGGGGGGCGACACTAGATTCACCACAGTTAATCGCCAGGACCGTGATGTACCCATTGGCCCGGCCGGTTGTGCGTTTGGCACCCCGCTTGCGGGGACGTTGGATGATGGACCGAGGTTCGTCTCGTTTTCGGGGACCTGTCATGGCCATGTCAGCGGAGTCCGCGATTCCAGGAGATAAAGGCGCCGCAGCCTCCGAGGCGGTCGGCGCGCGGATGCACACTTACCAGTTGTCAAGACGTGCGTGCCGGGACGTCTTGGCCGTTGGTGGCGAGCTCAAATCCGCATTCTGTTTGTACGCTGGGCACGAGGCGGCGCTCAGCGAGCCGTTGGATCAACTGACCGATCCGCGTGGCTATCGACGCTTCGTTGAGGTAATCGAGCATGAGAAAAGGCGATGTGGATTCCGGCCCGAGGTCGTCGCCCATGATCTTCATCCCCTGTACCTTTCGACGCACTACGCCGTGGGAACCGGCCTTCCGACGGTCGCGGTTCAGCACCACCACGCCCACGTGGTGAGCGTGATGGCCGATTGGCGTGTCGACAAGCCAGTTGTCGGCATCTGCTGCGACGGCAGCGGGTATGGATCGGACGGTGCATCCTGGGGCTGCGAGGTGTTGTGCTGTGATGCCGCGGGCTTCGAGAGGGCGGGGCATCTGGAATACCTGCCGCTGATCGGAGGGGATGCTGCGGCGATCGAAACCCGTCGTCCGGCGGCGGCCCTGCTATGGCAGGCCTTTGGTTGTCAGTGGCGGGACCACTTGACAGCATCATTCGGGTGTGGCCCCGGCGGGGATCTGGATGTCTTCGATCAGATGATGGCCGGGCCGGCGAAGACGGTGATGACCTCGAGCCTGGGCCGGGTGTTCGACGGAGTCAGCTTCCTGTTGGGGCTTTGCGACCGGAACGAGCATGAGGCACAAGCGGCTATGGCCCTGGAGGCAGCGGCCTCGCCCGGTCCCGCGGACCCGTATCCATACAGCACGACGGCGGAAGACGGCTTGTTTAAGATGTCGATGGCTCCCGCGATCCGGGCGATTTGGCGAGACCTGGCCGGTGGGGCAGATGTGGGGACGGTTTCGGCACGGTTTCACGAGACGGTGGCGCGGATGTTGGCGGCAACTGCTGAGCTGGCCTGCGAAATGAAGGGGATATGTCAGACCGTGCTGTCCGGCGGGTGCTTCGCGAATCAGCGATTGTTGTCGCGGGTCGTCGAACGATTGGAGCATCGGCATTTGAGGGTGCTGAAACCCCGTCGGGTACCGGGCGGCGATGCCGGACTGGCGTTGGGACAGGCAGTGGTCGCTGCTGCGCGGCACGAGGGCGGTGATGCATAGGAGGTCCGGCGCATGTGCTTGGCGGTTCCCGGCAGGATCTTGGAGTGCGGAGAGAACGACGCCTTGGTTGATTTCCAGGGCAACCGCATGCGGATCAGTAAGGTGCTGACGCCGGAAGCCAATTCCGGCGACTGGGTGCTGGTGCATGCCGGTTTCGCAATCTCGACACTCGACGAGAGCGACGCGTTGGAGACGTGGGGCTATCTGCGACAGTGCTATGGCGATGACCTCGGTGAGGTGAGGGGGGCCGGAGGGGGTGGGTGATGACATCCCGGCTCCACTCGCTGCGCGACGAACTTGTCCGTCTGGGTGAGGAGATCGGTCGGCCGGTCCGGTTCATGGAAGTCTGTGGCACGCACACGATGTCGTCTTTCCGGAACGGCCTTCCTTCGGTGATGCCGGCGAACCTGCGGCTGATCAGCGGGCCGGGATGTCCGGTGTGTGTGACCGCCCAACGGCACATCGACGCGGCTATCGAGTTGGCCGCGAAGGACGGCGTCATCATCGCGACCTACGGTGACATGCTGAGGGTCCCCGGTCGGTTGGGGAGCCTGGAATCCCGGCGAGCCCGGGGGGGCCAGGTCCGGGTGGTCAATTCGGCGCGGACGGCATTGGAGATTGCCCGACGTGAGCCGGCCAAGAAGGTGGTCTTTCTTGGCGTCGGCTTCGAGACCACGGCCCCGGCGACGGCGGCCACGGTACTTGAGGCCGCGGGCGAAGGCCTCGATAATTTCAGCGTCTTGATGTGCCACAAGCGGATTGTTCCGGCGATGATGGCCTTGCTCGAGGACGGCGAGGTGCCGCTGGACGGCTTTCTGTGCCCCGGCCACGTCAGCGTCGTCATCGGTTCGTCCGCTTACCATCCCGTCGTGGAGCGCTACGGAAAGGCCTGCGTGGTTGCCGGTTTCGAGCCCGAGCAGATGCTACTGGGTCTGGTGCATCTAGCCCGGCAGGTGCTGCGGAAACGTCGAAACGTCGAAAGTCGAAAGTCGAAAGCCGAAAGTCGAAAGTCGAAAAGCGAAAGTCGAAAAGCGAAAAGCGAAAGTCGGAAAGTCGGAACGTTGGAACGCCGGGACTGCGAGACGGCGAAGTCGGGTGACGGTGCCACGTTGATACCACGGCTGGAGAATGTTTATCCGGCGGTGGTGAGTGAGACTGGGAACCGCGTGGCACTCGAACTGTTGGAGCGCGTGTTTGTGGTGTCCGATACGGCGTGGCGGGCGTTGGGGACGATTCCGCGAAGCGGATTCGAGTTGGCGCCGGCGTACCAACGGTTCGACGCCCTGCGGCGGTTCGGCCTGACGCTCGGTGAGGACGAGGAGCACCCGGAGTGCAGGTGCGGCGAGGTTATCCAGGGAAAGGCGGAGCCGACGGAGTGCCCGCTGTTCGATAACGGTTGCACTCCGCTAGCACCGATCGGTCCCTGCATGGTGAGCACCGAGGGCACCTGCGCGGCGTGGTACAAATACTGGCGTGAAACGCCGAAACGTCGATCAGGAAGGGCCGAGAAAGGATTCACGGCCCAGCGAAATGGGAAAGCCGAAAGCTGAAGTGGGGGACCGCCTGAAGGTGAAAATAGCGAGGAGGTGCGTGCGTGACTGAGACTGAATCCGCCTTGGATGGCGTTGAGCGGGTGGTTCTGGCGCACGGTGGCGGGGGTGAGCTGACCGGGCGTTTGATTCGGGATCTCCTGTTGCCGCCGTTGGCCAACGAAAGGCTGGCCCCCCTGACCGACGGGGCCGTGCTTCCGTGGGAAGAAGGCGAGTTGGTCTTCACCACGGATTCGTATGTGGTCACGCCGCTGGAGTTTCCGGGCGGGGACATCGGGACGATTGCCGTGGCGGGGACGGTCAACGACCTTGCGGTGATGGGCGCCACGCCGGTTGCACTTAGTTTGGGGCTGATCATTGAGGAGGGCCTGCCTATCGAGGTCTTGAAGCGCGTCATTGCCTCGATTTCGGCGACGGCCCGGGAGGCGGGTGTCGAGATTGTGACCGGGGACACGAAGGTGATCGAGCGGCGCAGCGGAGATGGGTTGTTTGTCAATACGGCGGGGATCGGGCGTTTGCGGTCCGGCACGAATCTGTCTATCGCCAGCGTCGAGCCGGGCGATGTGATCATCATCAATGGGCGTCTGGCCGATCACGGACTGACGATCATGTCCGTGCGAAGCGGTATCGAGTTCGAGTCGGATCTCCGAAGCGATGCCCGGCCGCTCAATCGACTGATCGGTCGCGTTCTTGACAGTAGGGCGGAGGTGAAGTTTATTCGTGACGCCACACGCGGTGGATTGGCCGGCGTGCTGGCGGACATCAGCGAGGAGAGCCGGTTGAGCATCGAAGTCGACGAAGATCGGATTCCGATCTCGCCGACCGCCCGCCATGCGGCCGAGATGCTGGGGCTGGATCCCCTCAGCGTGGCCAACGAGGGTAAGATCGTCTGCGTGGTGGCGGGCGATGACGCGGCGGTGGTGCTGGACGCGATGCGCTCGCAGCCGGAGGGTCGGGAGGCGGCGGTCATTGGACGTGTCACGAGCACCGACCCGCCGCTGGTCGAGTTGAACACCAGTGCCGGCGGTCAGCGCATCGTCCAGCGGCCCTACGGCGAGGAGTTACCGAGGATTTGCTAGCGGAGTGAGTGGGCGGTCATCACCCGGGTGATTTACCACAGAGCACGCAGAGATCACAGAGAGGTGTCAGAAAAGAGCTTCGCGAAGCTGGCGCACGGGTGCCACGGGCAGCTTGCCTGCCCGTGCGTTGATCACCTGGGCGGGCACTGGCGGACAAGCCGCCAGTGGCACCCCAGCCGCCAGTGGCCGCGTGCTTGTTCACTGATACCTGATTACTGACAACTGAGGTGTCCTAACGATGGCCGACACAGCTAAAACAGTTCTGCTGATCGACGATGATGCGGATGTCCATGAAGTAATCAAGATGATCCTGGAGCCGCAGGGTTTTCGCGTGGAGTGTGCCCTGACGGGGCCGAAGGGATTGAAGGCGGCGCGGGAATTGATGCCGGACGTCCTTTTGCTCGACATCATGCTCGACACGCCTTCGGAGGGGTTTCATCTGGCCTATGAGATGAAGAACGACGAGGCGCTGAAGGACATCCCGATCGTGATCATCTCGTCGATCGGTCAGAAGATGGGGATCGACTACGCCAAGGAGTTGGGCACGGAGTACGTGCCGGCAACCCAGTTCATCGACAAGCCCTTCGACGCGGAGACCCTGCGCCGGGCGGTGAGCGAGGCGATGCAAGGCTCGAAGCCATAGAGGCCCCATTCATGTCTGTTAATTCTACCGGGCCGAACGGGGGGCCGCCGGGCGGGGGACGCGGGTATCGCGCCGAGGCGCTGGTCTCGCTCGTCCGGCTGCGGTGGTTCATCCATCTGCGTTGGCTGATGCTTCTGGGTCTTTGTGCCATCCTGATGCTGGAGCGTTGGAACGTCGGCGAGTGGCGGCGGCCGTCCGGATTGGCCTGGATCCTGGGCGTGCTCCTGGCGGTCAACCTGTTCTGGTGGGGGCTTTCATGGTTCCTGCTGCGGCGGATCGAGTTGGCGGGGAGGGAAAGCCGAAACGCCGAAACGTCAAAACGTCGAAACGTCGAAACGTCGAAAGCCGAAAGCCGAGGGCTAACGTGCGACGTCGAGGATGCGTCGGCCATCCGCGTCGCGGTTTCCTATGCCAATGCCCAGATAGCCGTGGACCTGCTGCTATTGACGGGGATCCTTCGCTATGCCGGCGGGGTCGAGAACCCGATGGCCATTTTCTACATGTTCCACATGGCTATCGCTCCGCTGCTGCTGGCGCCTTGGCAGGCGTTTCTACAGGGCGCTTGGGCGTTCCTGCTTTACTGTCTGTTGGGTTTTGGAGAGCTGTTGGGTTGGCTGACGCCGCATTACTGCTTCCTGCCGTTTGCGCCGAGCCCGGCGCTGTATGCCGAACCGGAGTACGTCTGGGTGATGGTCGTGGTGGTGGGTAGCGGGATGTTCGGCACCCTATATTTCACGTTGCGGATCGCCGCCCGGCTGGACGAGCGGGAACGTGTGCTCCGCCGCGTGAACGCGGCACTCAGGCGTTCGCAGGCGGCGGTTCAGGAGCTTCAGCGGCGCAAGTCGCAATTCATGAAGACGGCGGCCCACCAGCTCAAGAGCCCGCTGGCGATCATCCAGACCCAGGTGAATCTGTTGCGGGATGGTCTGGTGCCGGAGGAATCCCAGCCCGGCATCTATCAGAAGGTGATCACGCGGTGTCGACTGGCGATCGAGCAGGTGACCGACCTGCTGACGTTCGCCCGGATTCAGGACTCCGATCCAGACCGGCACCGGGAGTCGAGGGCCGACCTGGCCGAGGTCGTACGGGAGCATTGCGAACGAAACGAGCCGCTTGCCGAAAGCAAGAAACTGGAATTTACCTGCGAGGTGCTGGGAGATGGTGGGTGGATAGTTCAGGTCGATCCCCGGGACCTAGGCGACGTCGTCGGCAACCTGATCGACAATGCCATCAAGTTTACCGAGAGCGGCGGCAAAGTCTCCGTGCAGGTGACCGGGACCGGTGATTCCGTGTCAGTGACGGTGGTGGACACGGGGATAGGCATGCCGCTCGATACGCAGCGGGAGATGTTCGACTCCTATCGGCGGGGCAACCTGGCGTTGGAGGCGGGGATTTACGGCAGCGGGCTGGGGCTGTCGATCGTCCGGGCGGTGGTCGAGCAGGCGGGCGGGGAGATCATCGTCCGGTCCAGGCCCGGCGAGGGGTCCAGATTCACAATCGTTCTGCCGACTGTGGTCCGGGCTCAAGAAGGACCGGTGCTGCGTAACGCGGGAACAAGTGTTATCAGGATTGAGTGAAACGTTGAAAGCCGAAATGTGGAAAGCCGAAAGCCGAAATGTCGGAACGGTGGGTGAAAATCCACATCGTTGCGGGGCCTCGCGGCGACCTAGCAGCCCGTGGCAAAAGTTGGAGGCGCCCATGGGCTGTAGCGGCCGACCCCCGTGTCGGCCGTAGAGCCCGGGAAAATAGCCGCTCACGGGATCGGCCGACACGGGGGTCGGCCGCTACATGACTTTTGCCACGGGCTGCTATGGGTCTATCCGGAAAGGCTTTGAGGCACCGACGTCTCGCCGGCGTCTGCACTACCGGGACGACGACGGCATAGCCAATAAGGATAGGCCTTACCTTGCAGCATGGTTGAATGTGGGGGTTCGAGCGGTTGGCTGCGGGTCCGCTGGCCCGGTGATTGCAGCGTTTGGGTGAGTCGAGGAAACGTGTCATGCTGGACAGAATGATTACCCATTCGGCCTTTCTGGAGTTGGTCGACGAGTTGGCCGGGAAGCGCCGGATCATCGGGCCCGTCGCCCGGGGGGAGAGGTTCTTCTACGAGGAAGTCGAACGGGCGGGGGCATTGGATTTGGCGTTCAACTACTGCGTGTACGGTCCGCGGGCCTTCCTGTTCCCGCCGACCGAGACGCTGTTCACCTTCCAGCAGATAGAGGGGCGATTCGCCGCCGAGGCGGTTGTGGAGGACCGGCCGACGGCGCTCGTTGGAGTTCATCCGTGCGACATCAACGCGATTCGGCTTCTGGATCGGGTCTTCGAGAAGGACCATCCTGACGAGCACTATCTGTCCCGACGCCGAAACACGCTGATCATCGGCTTGGATTGCCCGCGGCCTTGTACGGACGGGATCTTCTGTTCGGACATGAAGACGAACGAGGCCACTGAAGGCTTTGACGTCATGCTTTTTCCGCTGGGAGCGGTCCAGGAAGTGGGCGCGTCCGGAAAAGGTGGGGGAGGCGATCCACAGGCGGGACCGAGCGTACGGGCAGACGAACCGCCCGCGGCCCCCAGTCAATATGGCGTGGTGTTCGGAACACCCACGGGCCGGGAGTGGCTGTTGTACAGTCACAAGAGCACCGTGCCGACCGCAGCCGACGAACGGGCGCTCGAACAGTATCATCGTTCGAAAGCCGCGGCGTTTCGGCGGGCGATCAAGACGCCGAGCGAAGACCTGCCGGCCCTGCTCGATCGTTCTTATGATTCGCTGCTGTGGGAGGCGACGGCGCGGCGGTGCTATTCGTGCGGAAGCTGCAACCTGTCGTGCCCGACCTGCTACTGTTTCAACATCTACGATGAACTGGACATGACGCTGGCGGCCGGCGAGCGTAAGCGCGAATGGGACGGCTGCCAGCTTCCGAAGTTTGCCGAGGTAGCCGGCCCGCATAATTTCCGGGCCAAGGCGGCCTCGCGCTTGCGACATAGGATCTATCGCAAGGCGAAATGGGTCCGTGAGCAGACCGACCTGCCGGGCTGCGTGGGCTGTGCCCGTTGCGATCGGGCTTGTACCGCCAAGATCAGTTCCGTGGAGATATACAACCAGCTTGCGGAGGAAGCGTGACATGGCGATGACGACGCAGGCGACACCGCCGACCGCCGGAGGAAGCCTGTATATTCCCACGCCTGCGAGGATTCGGGCGATCGAGGATCTGACGGAATTCGAGCGGCTGTTCGAGTTGGAGTTCCTGGACGGCCACCCGCTGGGCCACGATCCCGGGCAGTTCGTTCAGGTCTCGGTGCTGGGCATCGGCGAGTGTCCGATCTCGATCTGTTCATCGCCCACCCGACAGGAGACGTTTGAGCTTTGTATTCGGCGCGTTGGCAACGTGACCAACCACCTGCACACGCTCGAGCCGGGCGCGATCGTCGGGATTCGCGGCCCGCTGGGGCATGGCTTTGACGTCAGCGAGATGCACGGCAAGGACGTGTTGATCGTCGCCGGCGGACTCGGATTGGCGCCGGTTCGCTCGCTGATTCAATACATCCTCGACGAGCGGTCCCGCTTTGGCCGATTCGATCTGCTTTACGGTGCCCGGGAGCCGAAGGAAATCCTGTTCAAGGATGACCTGACCGAATGGCGTGAGAGCGCGGACGTTGATTTCCATGTAACCGTCGATCGCCCCGACGAGCAGTGGCGCGGCAAGAGCGGCGTGGTGACGACGCTGTTCAAGGGATTGCCGAAATTGGATCCGGCCGAAACGATGGTGGTCATTGTCGGGCCACCGATCATGTTCAAGTTCGTCGTGCTCGAAGTGTTGGCCCGGCGGATCCCGCAGCACAGTATCTACTGCTCCTTGGAGCGGCGCATGAAGTGCGGCATAGGCAAGTGCGGGCACTGTCAGGCGAACAACGTGTACGTCTGCATGGATGGGCCGGTCTTCAAGTATGGCCGGCTCAAGGCCATGCGGGAGGCGCTGGAGTAACTCGAAGGACAGTGTAGCGGCCGACGCCCCTGTCGGCCGTCGAAGAAGGTTGGTATTCCCCGTCCGACACGGGGGTCGGACGCTACAGGGTATCCTAAAACGCCATAGCTGTTGGTTTCATCGTGTTGGGTGACGGCCACAGGAGACGAGGACTTTGAGCAAGCCTAAGATTGCGATCTTTAGTCTGACCAGTTGTGAAGGGTGCTCGCTGGCGATCCTCGAATTGGAAGACCAGCTTCTCGATATCCTCGGGGCCGTCGACATCGTCAACTTCCGTGAGGGGATGACCGAGCGGAGTTGGGACATCGACATCGGCTTCGTCGACGGGGCGGTCTCGACGCCCACGGATATCGAGGAGGTCGAGCACTTCCGCCAGTCCAGCAAGATGCTGGTTGCGATCGGGGCGTGCGCCTGCACCGGCGGGATAAACACCCTGAAAAACTACCAGGACGAAACGGACTGCCGCCGGTACGTCTATGGTGAGAAGTTCGAGTGGTTCCCGACGATTCCCGCTCAGCCCCTATCGAATTTCGTCAAGGTAGATGCCGAATTGCCCGGCTGCCCGATGGTCAAGGAGGAGTTCCTGGAGTTCGTCAAGTGCGCGCTTGCCGGCAAGCAGTTTCGCCTGCCGGAGAACGCGGTGTGCGTCGAGTGCAAGAAGAAAGACAACCTGTGCCTGTATGAGAAGGGCATCATTTGTCTTGGCCCCGTGACGAGGGCGGGATGCGCGGCCATCTGCCCATCGTACGGATCGAAGTGCGAGGGGTGCCGAGGGCTGGTCAGTGACGAGGCCCTGGCGGCGGCCGGCGTGAACCTGCGCGAGCAGTATGACGTTGCGCTCGAGGACGTGCTGGCGGACTTCCGGCTGTTCGGGGCCTACCAGGGGAGTGAGTTGCCGTGAAAGATGTCAAGGTAGTCTGCCATGGATAATGTGACGATCGACGTCAAGCACGTGACTCGGGTGGAGGGCCACGGGAATATCTCCGTCAACGTTCGCAATGGGGAGATCACCCATCTCGAACTGGCCATCGTCGAGAGCCCGCGGTTCTTCGAGGCGTTCCTGCGAGGCCGCCATTATTCCGAGGCGCCCCACATTACCTGCCGAATTTGCGGCATCTGCTCGGTCGGCCATACCACGGCGAGCGTTCAGGGGATGGAGGCGGCCTTGGGGATCGAGGTCACCGAGCAGGCCGTGATGCTCCGCAAGCTGATCCTGTATGGTGAGGAGCTTCAGAGCCACTTTTTGCACCTATGTTTCCTGGCATTGCCGGATTTCGTGGGCGTCGGCTCGGTCATTCCGCTGGCCAAAACGCATCCCGACGTCGTCAAGCTCGCTCTGCGGTTGAAGAAGCTGGCCAACGACGTCTGCGGTGTGGTCGGCGGCCGACATATTCATCCTGTCGCCATCCATGTGGGAGGCGTTACGCACTTTCCGCGCGACGAGGCGCTGCTCGGCCTGAAACGCCGACTGGAGGCCGCGCGCGAGGACTGTACCACCCTCGTCCAGTTGATGGCGACGTTCAAGGTGCCCGATCTTACGCGCGACACGGAGTACGTGGCCTTGAAGGTCGCGGGCAACGGCGAGTACGCCTTCTACAACG
>JAUVGW010000384.1 GCA_030593565.1 Phycisphaerae bacterium
CCGTCAGCCGTCAGCCGTCAGCCGTCAGTCGCCAGTTTTCGTCCCGCTGCTTACGCTCCCAGGGCAATCGCAATGTTGACGCATACCCCGCGCGGCAACACTAAAAACCAGCCTGACGCGAAAACGTCGGAGCCAGGAAACGGCTGAAAACGGCCTTCCGACCATTCTTGCGATTGCCCTGTTATTCCTCCCCAGTCGTTGATCGCCGCGATCTCCGCGTAGTAATACTGGCAATGCCGTTTTCAGGCGCTCACCGGGGAGGTTTCCGCGGCAGATTCGCATCGGAACAGCACTACTGCTGGGGACGCCCAGCCATCGGTGTTCTCAATCCTCGTTTCGCCCAAGGCCGGGACAATGTCGGGGAACCCAACTCGGATCAATCCGGGATGTGACAGAGTCGGTCGGCTTCGCTCTGTTTGGCTGCGACCCGCAGGGAAGCGCCTGGAGAGCACTTTCGTTCGGATTCCCTCTCCTTGGTCGTCCGCACTGGATCGCGTCTATTGAAGTTTACATGGTCAAAGAAACGTTCGACCTCCATCAGGGGCCCATGGATTGCGATCCATGGGCCTGCTGCATGTTTCATTAGCCATCCAAAGCTCAATAGACGACGGAATCGGCCGCGGGGGAGGGCCACGACGCCGTTGACCCTCATGAGCCGCAGATTTCGTCATGGACCGCGATTTCCATTGGGCGCGGAATTATTGTTGACACGCGATATGCCAGCGGTTTCAATCGCGCGATGGCAGTATCGTTGTGTGAACTCGTTTTGCAGTGTGTGGAGGCTGATGCCGGGCGGGGATCAGGGGAATCTTCTATCTACTATGGTGTGGTCAACCGACCTGATACTGTCAGTAAGACACGAGATGTGGGGGGGCGTCGCGGGCGAACCGCCGCGAAACAGGCCGTAGCGAGGAAACGGCTCACGAAACTGGTATTGACCGACGATGGAATGGAACATCGCGGAGTGTTCCGATCGGAACCGTCCTGTCGCGCTCGGGCGGCAGGTCACGGCATGGGATCGGGTGCAATGGATTAGACGGAGTCACTTATCATGAAGTTGAGAAACACGCGTCTTGTGCGTCGCGCTGCGCTGGCGAGTTTGACTATGGGCATGGTCCTCCAGGCTGGGGCCTGTGACGTCAACCAACTCCTAGCCATACCGGCACAGATCATCACTCAGGAAGCTGGGAATCTGATCTCCGATACGATCTTCTTCTTCCTGGACAATCTGTTCGTCCGTTTCACGGGCTAGGTTCCACATGCGCCGCGCTATTCACAACGGTTGTGCAGAAATGAAATCGGCGTTTTTTAGTTACAGAGGATTGGCCGTATGTTGAAGCTGATGAAGACATCCAAATGGCTTGCCGGGGGCTTGGCCGCCTATGCGTTGGCATTCGGCGGATGCGTCTCCGACGCACAGTTCAGAGATTTCGCTCAGACTGAGTTTTCACGAATCACGGGTGACATTGTTGGTCAGGTGTTCTTGATTTTCGTCCAGTCAATCAGTCCGTTCAGTGGGGCCTAGCGGTTTTGGGAGTGCGCCCCGGTCCCGATGTTGACGCCGGCGCTCCGGAGGTGTGGACGCTCGGGTCGGTGCTGGCGCGACCGGGCCGTCGGGACGCACTGTAATTCAATTTGCGGTCGACCGAACGGCCGCATGTGCGGCCAGCAAGGATGCGGCCGGTGAATGCATCGATGATCCCCGCCACGTGACGCGAATGTGTCGATGTGCTTGCGCCGGACCCGAGGAATTCAGGGTACCATGAACAGAATACTGTCCAATTTAAGGCATGTGGCGATGGTCGGTGTGCTGGCGGCTTTGGCGGCAACGCTGTTTGTCACCGAGGTGCGGTCGCAAGAGCCATTGTCGTCGGAGACACCGGCGACCCAGCCCCCTGCGGCGGGCATGGTTCAGCTCAACAAGGCGCTGAGTGCCTATCATGCGGGGGAGTACGAAACAGCCAAGCGCTTGCTGGAGAAGCTACGGGAGGAGCAACCCCACAACCTGACATGCCTTTATTACCTCGGGCTGACTTACCTGAATGATGGGCTGAGCGCGAGTCGCGACGCCGTCGGCGCCGTGAACAAGGAAACTCATTACAGCGAGGCGACGCGTTCGTTCGCCAAGGCGCGAGATATCTTCGAGTTTATTGTGGAGCGAACAGATCCGAGACTGAGGCCGATCGAAGCCGCACTGGATCTGGGCATTGCAAAATTGGGAAGTGAAGACCCGAGCCGACCGATCGACGCGCGAGAACTCGCTCAAGGGGCTCTGACGACCTTGCGAGAATACACGAGTGAGGAACCCGGCCGTAGCGATCGGTTGGGGCACTTCTTCATGGGTATAGCCTATTACCGCTTGGATCGCCTGGATGGGGACGGGCGTGACTACCTGAATCAGGCGGAGCGGAGTTTCGAGGAGGCGGCCCGGCTGGCGGCGAACGATCCCGGCCTGTCGCGCGATACGGAAGCGGCCGCCCGGTTTGGCGCGCGGGTGACCTATTACCAGGGACTCATCGAGGCGACCCGGGGCCGGCGCAATGCCGCCAGGGCGAAGATGCTCGATGTGATCGATGCAGCAAGCGGTACGGACTTGGCGGACCAGGCGCGGGTTTTGGTGAACTACATCGAGGAGGAGCAGCAGCGTAGCCCCGAGCCTTTGTCGATCGAGTCACCTATCGGACCGCTGTGGATCGAAGGCGGTGTCGGAATGGGACACCAATATGATTCGAACGTTGTCCTGCTCGGGAAAGACACGGAGCTTCCCCGTGGTATCGGGCGTAAGGACGATTACCGATTCGGTTTGCAGGCCGATTTCGACGTGAGCCGCACGATCACCCATAGGGATGGCCTGTCTTTGGGTAGGAGTTTGACGTTCGGGATTGGCGGCGACACCTTCCACATGTGGCAGCCCGACGTTGACGACTTCGATATAAACTCTTATCGGACGCGGGTTTATGCGAATTGGGAGCTTTACAACGATCTGTTCCTTGGCCTACAATATGATTATACGTATACGCAGCTCGGGCACGAGCCGTATATTTCGAGCAATCGCCTCACGCCTGTTTTCTCATACGTGTGGCGCGATGCTAAAGGGGGACCGGAAGGCGCCGGCGAGCCGAAGGCTCGTACAGATGTTTACTATAGCTACGACTACCGAGACTACTTCGATGAGATTAGTCGGCCCGGTTTTGATCGAGACGGTGCGTATCATGCGGTTGGGATCACTCAGACCTTCAACTTGTGGCGAGCGAGCGACGTTTGGTCGGCGTATTACTCATCCGCCGCACGGGAAGCTGCCGACGCCGATCGGTGGCTTTTGGTCCGTTTCGGCTACATGTACAGAAACGAGCGAACCCAAGGATCGGAATTCGACCTGTTCGGAAATACGGTCTTCCTCGGAACTGAAGTACCGTTGCCCTATCGGTTGTCCTTCGACTTCCTCGGCGAGTTCACCTGGGACAGCTATACGCAGCCGAGTTTCATTGATTTCCGAAGACACGAGCGATTCGACTTCATCCAACGTTACGTCTTCGGTCTGTCTCGGATTCTGGTTGGTAAGGGGGAAAACTCGAAGATGCCTAGCTTGGAGGTCAAGGCGCGTGCTGGTATTGAGTTGACGTTTCAGGATTCGAATGTTTGGGACCGTCTGAGCCAGGATGTGTTTTCGTACAATCGGGCGGTTTACGCCCTGCAGCTTTCGATCCGCTTCTAGGTTGAAATGTGGGGGTATGTAAGGTTTCCTGCGACTTATCGACGAAGGGGAAGATCATGATCTTCACAAACCCGAGAAGAACGAGCTTTGTGGTCGCCCTGGTTCTGGTTCCCATGGCGGCGGGCGCGACCGTCTTCGCCCAGGAGGATTTGGAATATCCGGTCGTGACCGCCGTGTCCGATATCGGCGCCGCCGCCACCTGGACGATGGGCGCGGACAGGCCACTTGTCGTTCGGCACAACATGACCGTCGCTGACGAGGAGCAGCCCGGTATTCTGAATGTGGCTGCGGACCAGCAGATCATGGTCTACAGCGAAATCGGCGAAGTTGTCCTGATGATTCTCGGACCGGCACAATTGGGCATCCAAATCGCCGGCGATCGTATCGGTGTGGATGTCCTCGCCGGACGGCTCACTTTGACCAGCACAACACCGCAGAACCGGCAGGTTGTCGATTTGTTTATGTCGCTGCCGGGGCAGGCGGCGCCCATGTTCCAGGCCGCTGTCGGGCGGGGTTGGACGATGATTGCACGCGATGGCGACGCGGCCGTGGTGGCCTACGACAACGCGGACACCCCGACCGAGTCCATATCGGTTCGGGCTTATGGCAAGGCGCAGCGGCTCGACAGTGGTCAGCGGCTCGTCATTCAGGATGGGACTGCTCAGGCCGCGCCGATCGGACCGTGGCTGGCGGAGAACCAATTCGACTGCTCAGGCATCGGTCAGAAGCTCGGTATTCGCTCCGCCGTCATCACGCGTGAGCATGTGCAGACCGACTTGGTCAACGATCTGATCAAATGGGACAAGAGCGCACAAGCCGAAGATGTGGTTAAGGAACTCGCGCGCAACGAGATGATCAACCCCGAAATCCGGCAGGTCGTCATGACGGCAACCGAGGCGCAGACGACAGTGAGTCGTGGTGGACAGATGTCGGCGGCGCCGCTGGCGGGTGCGAACGAGATGCCGATACTCTCACCTGCCGCCATCAGCGTGGGAGGCGTCACTGCGATTCAATCGAACGCTCAGGCTTCATCAC
>JAUVGW010000257.1 GCA_030593565.1 Phycisphaerae bacterium
CGTTTTTTTCGTGGCTGGAGGGGGATCTCCCTCCGCCTCGGGCTCTGGGAATGTGCGGAAGAAACCCTCGCGGTGGCGACGGCTGTGATGGGCAGGTTCGACCGACGCCGACGGCGACGGGAATGACCGGAGGATTCTTCCCACAAACCCAGAACGCCCACCTTGACTCGCACCGCTTCATAGATGCTCAGCGTTCCGCGGGGGTGAGGGATTGAGGGATCAAGGGACCGAGGGATCGGGGGACGATTCGTGGCGTGCTTTCACGTGACGACGGCGCGGGTTGCAAGAGAACGTGCGTCCGGGATTCCCCACGCGGCTGTGCCTCTCCGTGTGCTCCCCCGTTAGTTGCACATCCGCCCCCTCGGCATTATGATTCCGTCAGTCCGGAACAGCGAGGAGGTCCAGCGCGAGTGACTGGGCCGTCGAGGCGACACGATGCACCCAGTCGAGACATACCTAAAGCACATCGTGGAAATCCGTTCCACTGGCGGTGCCGTGCCCGAAACCTCCTACTACCCCCCACTTGCGAACCTGCTGGATGAGGTCGGTCGGCACCTCAAACCAAAGGTCCGGTGCGTCTCCCAGGTAGTAGACACCGGCGCAGGCAGCCCGGACTTCGGCTTCTACGCCGCCGATCAGTTCCAACGCGCCAAAGACTCCGAACCTCGTAGCGGCACCCTCCCAGAACGCGGCGTCGTCGAAGTCAAAGGAACGGCCGACGACTCCTGGGTCACCGCAAAAGGAAAGCAAGTTTCGAAGTACTGGGGCCACTACGGCCAAGTCCTCGTCACCAACTACCGCGACTTCGTCTTCATCGGCCGCGACGACAACAACAAGCCGGTCAAGCTCGAAACCCTGCGGCTCGCCGACAGCGAGCGGGCTTTCTGGAATGCCGCGACCCGCCCGCGGAAGTTCGCAGCGCAGGTCGGTGACCGCCTCCTTGATTTCCTGCGCCGCGTCATGCTCCACCCGGCCCCCCTCACCAAGCCCGAGGATGTCGCCTGGTTTCTCGCTTCCTACGCTCGGGAGGCCCGCGCACGGGTTGAGGACGCGGCCGACCTTCCCGCCCTCGCTGGTCTCCGCAAAGCCCTGGAAGAAGCCCTCGGACTGAAGTTCGAAGGCGACAAGGGCGAGCACTTCTTTCGCGCTACACTCGTGCAAACCCTGTTCTACGGCATCTTTTCTTCGTGGGTGCTCTGGGTCCGCGAGAATCCCGGCAAGCGGTTTGACTGGAAGACCGCCGCCTGGACGCTCCATGTCCCCATGATCGCAACGCTTTTCGCGCAGATCGCCACGCCTCAAAAGCTAAAGCCGCTCGGTGTCGACGAAGTCCTGAAATGGACGGGCATGGTCCTCAATCGCGTCGACACCGAGGAGTTCTTCCGCCGGTTCGAGGACCAACACGCGGTCCAATACTTCTATGAGCCGTTCCTCAAGGCATACGACCCGGAACTCCGCAAGGACCTCGGCGTCTGGTACACGCCGCCGGAGATCGTGGAATACCAGGTGGAGCGGGTGGACAGGGTCCTGCGTGAGGAACTGGACATCGCCGACGGGCTGGCGGACGACAACGTCGTTGTGCTCGACCCGTGCTGCGGCACCGGGGCATACCTCGTCGAGACGCTGCGCCGGATTCACAAGACGCTCATGGACAAGGGCGGCGACGCACTCGTCGCGCAGCGCCTCAAGAAGGCGGCGATGGAGCGAGTCTTCGGCTTCGAGATACTGCCCGCCCCGTTTGTCGTCTCACACCTACAGTTGGGCCTGATGCTCCGCCGGCTCGGTGCGCCTTTGGATACCGACAGCGACGAACGCGCCGGCGTCTACCTGACAAACGCCCTGACCGGCTGGGAACCGCCGAAAAGGCCCAAGAACGAACTCCCTTTGTTCCCTGAGTTGCAGCAGGAGCGGGAGGCCGCCGAGAAGGTCAAACGCGAAGCCCCGATCCTCGTCATCCTCGGAAACCCGCCGTACAACGCCTTTGCAGGAACGAGCCCGGAGGAAGAAGGCGGCCTCGTCGAACCCTACAAGGGTGCGTATGAAGTCGTCTCGACGACCAAGAAAGGCAAAGAAAAGAGAACAACTCGATACAAGCTGAACGATCCGCCGAGCAAGGGCGGCTGGGGCATCAAGAAGTTCAATCTCGACGACCTATACATCCGCTTCTTCCGCATCGCCGAACGCCGCATTGTCAAGAGCGGCAAGGGCGTCGTATCCTACATCTCGAACTTCTCATACCTCGGCGACCCCTCCTTTGTCGTCATGCGCGAGCGATTTCTGGCCGAGTTCGACAAGCTCTGGTTCGACTGCATGAACGGCGACAGCCGCGAGACGGGCAAGCGCACGCCGGAGGGCGAGCCGGACCCGAGCGTCTTCTCCACCGAGCAGACCCAAGTCGGCATCCGAGTGGGAACGGCAGTCTGCCTCCTTGTGCGAAAGCAGAATCGCGAGAAGAAACCGGTCGTCCGCTTTCAGCACTACTGGGGTGTTGGCAAACGCAACGACTTACTCGCGAGCCTGCGGCTCAAGAACCCCGACCGGAAGTACGATCGCGTTAGGCCCGAGAAGGTCTACCGCTACTCGTTTCGGTCGAGCTTGACCGCCGGAGAGTACGGTTCCTGGCCCTTGCTGACGAATGTGTGTTCAGAGAAGCCACTTGTCGGGGTTGAAGAGTGTCGTGGCGGTTCTTTGATCGATATCGACAAGAACAAGCTCGAAGAGCGGATGCGCAAATATTGTGATCCCGATGCTGGATGGGATGTGGTCCGTCAAGTGTTGCCTCGTCTTGCTATTGGCAGCTCTGGCCTTGACGCACAGCGAACGAGAAACAACATCCTGAAGCGGGAGCAGTATGTTCCTTCACAGGTTTGCCGTCTTGTGCTGCGCCCGTTCGACATACGCTGGTGCTATCACACATTGGTCCCTTCATTGTGGAATAGACCAAGGCCTTCGCTTCGCGAGCAGCACGGCGCAGGCAGTGAATTCCTAATCAGTAGGTTCAACTGTCAAACCTCGCCCGAGGGTGTTCCCATGTTCTTCGGAACGGGCTTACTAGACAAGCAGACGATAAGCCGTAATCCCGGGGCAGTTCCCCTGCGTCTCAACTGCACGCCCAAGACAGGGGAGAAGGACAAAGACCAATTACATATCTTCGATCGCGAAGAATCCGAGCTCACAACCAAGGCCAATCTGTCCAATACCGCGCGCGAATATCTTGCCTCGTTCGGCATTAGCAATCCAGACAAAGACGCCGAAACCGCCGGGCTGGTCTGGATGCACGCCCTTGCGATCGGATATTCGCACGCCTACCTGACCGAGAACGCGGACGGCGTCCGCCAGGACTGGCCGCGCATCCCGCTTCCCGATTCCAAGAAAGCCCTGCTCGCTTCGGCCAAGCTCGGGCGGCAGGTCGCCGACCTGCTCGATACGGAAAAGGGCGTCATGGGCATCACCAGCGGCACGATACGGCCCGAACTGCGGCGGATTGCCGTCATCTCGCGCGTCGGCGGCGGGGCGCTCGACCCGGGCAAGGGCGAACTCGACCTCACGGCAGGCTGGGGTCACGCGGGCAAGGGCGGGGTGTGTATGCCCGGCAAGGGAAAGGCCGTCGCCCGAAAGGCCAAGCGCGGCGAAGTGCCGAAGGCCCTTGGCAGCGACACGCTGGACGTCTATTTAAACGACATGGCCTACTGGGCCAACATCCCCGCCTGTGTTTGGGACTACACCATCGGCGGCTATCAGGTCGTCAAGAAGTGGTTGAGCTATCGCGAAAAGGCAATGCTCGGCCGGTCGCTACACACCGAGGAGGCCGAGTACGTCACCCAGATGTGCCGCCGCATCGCCGCGCTGATCCTCCTACACGACAAACTCGACGCCAACTACCAGGGCGTCAAAGCCGCTACCTGGCCGTGGCCGTCATAGCGGAGACAAAGTGACAGGCTTACTTTCTTGCCGCCCCCGGGGGGGCGGTCGCAAGTAGCCGCGGGTGGAGCGGAGCGGAACCCGTGGAACCGGATCAGGTCAATCGAACTCCCGCCCCGGAGGAGCGAAGGAATCGGGTCCGACCCAAAACGATTCCGTCGCCCCTCCGGGGCTATGCCGGTAGGCAGCCCTCTGACCAGGGGTTCCGCTTCGCTCCACCCCTGGCTACTCGCCTTGGCCCCTCCGGGGCCGACCTGGCCCTTGACGGTGCCGACATTCAGGCGTTTGTGGACAGGCTACTCAGCCCGTGATGGTGGCTTGAACCGGCGGCTTCCGCCGCCGGCTATGGTGCCCGCGTAACGCGACCCTATCGCGAGCGGTGATGGTTTCTACCGCTCGCGATACGGATGACGATCCGTGAAGCCCGGGGGGCTTTCGTCGGCCGCTCGTGGATGCCTTGATGCGACGAGCCCATCCTTGTCCGGGAGGATCACCGGCCGGTCGTCATCTGCTTATCGTCGCCAAGGAGCAGGACACCGGGTGGTGGCGGCAGCGCGGCATCGATGAAAACCCCATAGCCGAAGCATGCAGGTTCACTGCTGAGGAAGATCGAAATATTCTCGGGAATCAGGTCGCCCGGCGCCGGATCCTCAACGAGGCCGCTGAACAGTTGTACTTCTTCGCCGTTGATGTATACGTCGAGCGTCATCGCCTGCCAGTGATTGCCTTCGGTGTCGCTCCATCTGTCGAGGTAGCCGTCTCCCGTGACCTCGATTTCATCACCGGAGAGTATGGCGAGCCAATCCTCGACCGTCACGTCGTAGCCCCAGTGGCCCGGTGGCGTATGCCAGTTGAACGTCAGGGTGAAGCTGCCCGTGAATTCCTCTGCCAAGGCCATCGGGCACATGCACCCGTACCCCAACTTCCCGCCCAGACTTCCCATACACCCCTGCGAGTAGCTGCTTTCCCCCTGAAGCACATAGCTCGTTCCGCAATCCCTCGGCGAAGGGGCGGCAGCTTCATCGCCCACGACAACGCGAGAAACCACGGGCCCATCAGGAGGCGCCGCCACCGCCAGGCAGGCCACACCGATCAGGCCAGCCACCGCAATCAGTTTCTGTGTCATTTTCATTGCCTGTCCTCCAGAATCAGCAAGCCATGGGCACAGCACAACCGTGACGCCACGGGCACCGGCCCATCGAAGCGACTTCCGCTTATTCAGAACGGGAGACTGGGGGTGACTGCACGGTGGAGTCCGAGAAAAAACGATCGCTCGATCCGTCCCGGGGCTGCGAATTCAGGTGCTGGTGCACTTTTGGTGCCGTGGGCGGCTTGACCGCCCGTGCCGGCACTGGTAGCAAGCTGAGGCTGTCCGACAATTGACATTCTGCAAGATAGTGGCCTCCATATGGTTGTGTGACTAATCACTGAACACATAACGCTTATGGAGGCCTGTGATGCCGGAAGGTGCCATGGAGGGCACGATTCTGGCGGAGCTTGTTCGATTGTCGATCCCGCAGTTGAAGGACGCCGCGGGCAGGATGCCGGCTTTGGGGCGGGGTGCTCCGCCCACCTATGCGTCTTGGCAACTTGCGACCCTGATTATGGTCGCTGTGTCGGCCCGGCGAAAGAGCAAGATCGCTCAGTATCGGTTCCTTTTTGAAAGGCGGGCGTGGTTGATGCGAATCTTGAAGACGGCGAGTTTTCCGACGCGCAGCACCTACTTCAAACGCTATCGCCGTGCCAGGCTCTGTCGGAAAATCCGCGTTTCGTAGCGGCCGACGCCCCTGTCGGCCGTGGATTGTTCGATGATGCTACGTCCGACACGGGGGTCGGACGCTACAGGAGTTTTCCGACAGAGCCTAGTGTAGTGATTCGCGCGGATTGCATCTTTTGAAAACCAAAGCCGACCGTTGGTTTTGAAGTGCCGCCAAACGGCAAGCCATGTTGTGGCGTTTGCATGAATCGCTGCATTCCTGAGACACCACACTAGTAGCTCGTGGTAAGGGGGGAGACAGCGGTTCGGAAATGCCGTTCCTGACCGTGAAAACCACCGGCGAGACGCCGGTGCCACAATCTCGAGCCGGACCGGGGCGAGACGCTCCGTCTCTGTCAGCCCTTGCGTTCTGCTGCTAGGATGGCGGCATGGTTGGCAGTTCGGAAGATCGATCGGCGTGGGGGGAGATTCGTCGGGGCTTGCGGATGTTGCTGGTGGCTGGGATCTGCGGCGTCGGGCTGATGTATGCCGGGTTTCCGCAGGCCTTTGGGCCGACCGAGCAGTTGGACTTCCAGGCATACTATTACGCCGAGAAGGTCTATGAGGCGGGCGGCGATCCGTATGACCACGCGCAAGTGGTGCATATGGCCGACGGGGCGGCGAACGCGCTGGTGTATCCGCCGCACTCGCTATTGTTCTTCGGGTTGTTTTCGTTCGACGACGTGCGGACGGCAAAGGACGTCTTCCTCGCGGTGAAGCTGGCCTGTCTGGCTGCGCTGTGTGTGTTGTGGACGACGTGCTTCGTGCGGGAGGGCGCGCGGGGGTGGTTTCTGGCGTTTGCGTCGCTCGGGTACAACGCGTGCATCTGCCGAGATCTCGTCGTCGGGAACCTGTCGCTGATCGAACAGACGCCGATCTGGTTTGCGCTGTGGGCGCTGTTGCGCCGTCGGACGTGGCTGTTCTGTGTGCTGATTATCCTGGCGGGACAGTTCAAGATTTTGCCGCTGTGCCTGCTGGGGCTGGTGTTGTTGACGAACGTGCGCGGTAAGTGGGCGTATTTCCTGGGTTCGCTCGTGGTGTGCGGGCTCGTCGCGGTCGGCGTGTATCTGTCGAATCCGGAGATGAGCCGGGCGTACTGGCGACTGATTCTGGATGTGGGGATCATGGAACCCGGTGGGGCGATCCATCCGTGCTCGAGGACGCTGATCACGGGCGTCGTCGAGAAGTTGATGGCGGCGTTTCCATCGCTCGATGCCGTGCGGCCGAAGACGGTGGGGCTGCCGATCTATGTATGCTATGCGCTGGCCGTGCTGCTGGTGTATTTGCGCGCGGTGCGGCGCGGGATGGACCTTCGGACGATGGTGTTTCTTGGCCTGGTGACCTACGTGCTCATCGCGCCGAGAATGAAGGACTATTCGTATATCCTGGTGCTGGTGCCGACGTTTGAGTTGATCCGGTCACGGCTGGCACGGCCCGGTGGCGGGCGGACGTTGATCCTGGTTGTGGGAGCCATGTTGGCGTTGCCCGGTTTGGATTTGCTGTGGACGTATCGGTCGTTGTTGTTGGTCGGGTGGGTTTGGGCCGTGACGGTGTGGGGCGGTAAGGATGAAGGCGGAAGGCTGAAGGATGAAGCGCCGGCGAGATGCTGGGTGCGTGTTTAGGAGTTGCGCAGGAATAACGTAAACGGTTGATCCGCCAAACGGCAAGCCAGGAGGCCAGCCACGCGGCACAATCGGTCATGTTATTCATGCGCGATTCGTTTGCGTTCAGCCGGGGCTACAGGCTGGTGTTGGGATGACAGCCGGTTTTGAAGATGTGGAGGTTTGCTTGCCAGGATCGGGACCGATGTCGAGGCGAGGTGGTGGTCGGTGGTCGGTGGTAGCGGGTGTTTGCGCGGTCGTTTTGCTTGGCGCTGCGTTCGTTGCGGGGATTCAGCCGGATCAGCAGTGGGATTTCACGACCTACTACCATGCGGCGAAGATATACGAGGCGGGG
>JAUVGW010000273.1 GCA_030593565.1 Phycisphaerae bacterium
ATTGTTCAGGTTCTCCTTCTGCCCAACGGGGCGTTCCCGGAAGGAGAACCTACGCGCCAACGGACGCCTGTAAACGCCGGATCGCTCCGAAGCTCTTCGGGTCGCACGGCCAAAGGCCGTGGGTTTAGTAACTAACTAAACACAGCGCTGGCGGCCTAAACTGTCACGGACCCGAGGTCTTGGGCGTAGTCAATGCCTTCTTTGCGCTGCACTGCTAATCAGACAGCGTATTCTGAAAGCCGTAGCCGACGACGGCTTTGGAGGGTCGCCAAACGGCACGCCGGCGATGTAAGCCAATCAAGAACACGCGTAGTATCTCGAGTGCCATGCGCGTGGCACTCGCGGCCAGCCGGATCACACGACCGCGCAGCGACCGCGCGGTTTTTTCCCAAGCGCAGGGTGTTTGCCGCGCGCCGTTTAACCCAGAAGTTGCCAATCGATCAGGTATGCCAAGGCGATGATGGCGACAGCAAGAAGCATCATGTACAGGGAAATGCGGAGGTCCGACACATCCGCGAGCCACCGTGTGAGTCGCTCACCCGTTGAGAGCAATTCCGGAGCATGTCCTGCCACGGCGCCAGCCTCCACTCTCGACCCGACTATCCATTCTATCGGAGCGGTCGCACGGTTCTCAGGAATCCAAAACCGCGAAATCAGTACTAGTAAGCGGCCCCCAACACCCAATTCGGTAAGAACCGCCGTTTTCCAGGCCCAGCGCCGCATCCCGGTTATAAAAATGGAAGACTCATGCCATAGCATAAGGACATCAGTTTTCGCCAGTTTCGACCCGCCCGGCACCCGCTAATGAAGCGATGCCGCACCCCGGTGCAGCACCGCCCAATCAATGGGTTCGTCGCTCAGAATAACCTGGACTTGTCGAGGTCCGTGTGCCGGCACAACCAGCATTTTTTCGATGTCCGCGGTTCGGCTGCACCCGGTGATGCACACTTGAATCGGTGGGCAATCGCCCGTCTCGACACGCTGCGACAAGCCATGATAGAGCGCGGCCAAATCGGGCAGCAATTGGTCTCGACTCGCGATGACAATGTGGCGATCCACCAACAATGAAGCCCGGCCCGCAAGCGCGGAGGGCAATTCGAGCACCACCGAACCCGTCGCCGCAATGAGCGCGACCGCGCCGGTGATTCCTATGGCATGATCTCGCGGCAATACAGGTTCCGCGTCGCGAGATTCGCCCGGCGACGTATCCTGCCAAATGATCTCGGTGGGCGGCACATCGGCGCACAACTCGACGAGCGTCTTGATCGCCTCGGTGGTATCCGTCACACGGACGACAGCCGGCTGATCGTCATCTGGGCCGCAGAGCGCGTTCAATGCCGCCTCGAACACATCGGCAAGATCACCGTTCACCGCGGGAAACGCCGCCGGATCGGGGTACGCGGCCGGCGTCATCGATCCGACGATTCTCGCGATGTCCTCGATCTTCCGGTCAAGCATGGTTCTTCTTCCACCAGTCGGCGAATGTCTCGGCCGCCAGCGGCGGCAGCTCCCGGGTCGCCTTCCATCGGCCGCCGGGGCCTAGCATTCCCGCCGCGGCATGGGCCAGACCCGCGGGCGGCCGCACCGCCCTGTACAAGCGCGGATGCTGCATCAGATAGGCCCACGCGGCAAAGGCTGCCGCCTCGGATCTCGGCCGGCCGCCGGCCTTCACGATCCTGTCGCGCCATTGCAGCAGGCGCTCGTCCAACGGGATCATCACCGGACAGATCTCGGCACACGCGCCGCACAGGCTGCTGGCAAAGGGCAACTGCTTGTAGTGTTCCTCGGCCCGCAGGTGCGGCGTCAACACGGCCCCGATCGGACCGGGATAGATCGAGTGATAGCCGTGCCCCGACACGTGGCGATATACGGGGCACACGTTCATGCACGCGCCGCAGCGGATGCAGCTCAGCAGGTCGTGGTGTTGGGCGTCGGCGAGGAGGCGCATCCGGCCGTTGTCCAGCAGGATGATGTGCAGCTTTGCGTACGGGCGGTGAATCAGCGACACGTAGCCGGACTGTTGCTGACCCGTGGCGGCCACCGGCAGCAGCGACAGAAACGTGGCCAGGTCCGCGAGCTTCGGGATCAGCTTGTCGATTCCGACAACCGCCACGTGAACGGGCGGCAGCATCGTGGACAGGCGGATGTTCGCCTCGTTCTCGACCAGCACGAGCGTGCCCGACTCCGCAACGGCAAAATTCGCCCCGCTGATGCCCATGTCGGCCGTCAGAAACTTCTCGCGCAACGCCCGCCGGGCGGCATCGGTCAGCCGGGCGGCGTTCAACGCCCGCACCGCCGGGTCCGCCCGGCCGTCGATTCCGTTGGGAATCTCGTCAATGATCCCGCGCGACTTAAACAGCCGGGCCACCTCCTCCATGGACCATTGGATGATCGGGGCGGTGACGTGGCTGGGCGGCTCGCCGGCAAGCTGGCAGATCATCTCGCCAAGATCGGTCTCGACCGGCTCGATGCCCGCCCGCTGGAGCGCCCGGTTGACCTCGATTTCCTCCCCCGTCATCGACTTGGCCTTGGCCACGCGTTTGACGTTACTCGATTGCGCAATGTCCACGACCTGCCGGCAGGCATCCGCGCCCGTGTCCGCCCACGCGACGGTCGCGCCATTGGCCTCGGCGGCCTGGACGAACTGCCGCAAGTACCGATCCAGGTGCGTCAACGTGTGCAGCTTCACCTGCCGTGCCCGCTCGCGGAGTTGCTGCCAGTGCGGCATCTTGGCAATCAGCGCATTCGTCTTCTTGAGCGACGTCTCGACGGTCGCCTTGTGCAGCTTGTCCGCCAGGCCGGTGTCGGCGACGCGCTCGCGGCTGTCCTGTTCAAAGCTCCACACAACGGTGGCTCCTACGGGTGGTACGGGCATCTTGCCCGTACGGCTACGGGCGGGACGCCCGTACCACCCAAAGACAATCATCCAGTTTGTTCATGCGCACGCCCTTAATTCACCATTCCCGCCAACACCTCGGCGATGTGCAACGGTCGCACGCCGAAGCCCTCCCGCCGGGCCAGCCCGCCGAGTTGCATCAGGCAACTCTCGTCGGGCGACACTACGTAGTCCAACCGGTGTTCTTCCATCTGTTTCAACTTGCGCCGGGCCATCGCGGCCGACAACTCCGGGAACTTGACGGAAAACGTCCCGCCGAACCCACAGCACCACGTGTCCGAGGGCAGGTCGACGAGTTCCAGTCCCGAGACGTTGTCGAGCAGCCGCCGCGCCGGCCCGTCGCCGTCCAGCTCGCGCAGCATGTGACACGGCACGTGCAGCGCGGCCCGCCCCGACAGCGACGCGCCAAGGTCATCCACCTTCAGATGATCCGTCAAGAACTGGCACAACTCGTACACCCGCGCTGTGACCGGCTCGTCACGTCCAAGCAGTTCCCGATAGTGATGCCGCACCATGGCCACACATGAGCCGCCTGGCGCAACGACGCAGTCATACTTGTCAAAGACGCGAACAAAGTGCTCCGCCAACCGGGCGGCTTCGGCCCAGTAGCCACTGTTATAAGCCGGCTGCCCGCAACATGTCTGCCGAGGATCGTACTCGCACCGAACCCCAAGCCGCTCAAGAACCCGCACCGCCGCGCGCGCAACGTGCGGGTAGCACTGATCGACGTAGCAGGGAATAAAAAGGCCGACGCGCATGGGCATCCGGGCAGTCCTTGACGGGGCAACCTGGCCCCAACGGACACGATTCTAGCCAGAATTGCAGGTTGACGCACGATCGGCGAAAATGACAACGTCAAAAGCACGGACGATCAGAGCCCCGACCGTGAGGGAGGGGTCAGCACTCACCGAGTGGGCCCTTCGACATGGGCACCAACCGTTCCCTAACGGTCGCGGCTCTGATCGAGGCCACGACCACCTGCACGCGGTCTGCCATTTGCCCACGAGGCAGCGGGCAACAAGGCCGTACCACAACTGGCAAAACCAGCTCGGGCCGGTGCAAGATAGAAAGACGGAACACACGAACATGCATGAAATGAAACCCAAGGAAATCGTCGCCGCATTGGACAAGTACATCATCGGCCAAGATGACGCCAAGCGGGCCGTGGCCGTGGCGATTCGTAATCGTTGGCGGCGGCTGCAACTGCCCGAGGCCATGCGCGAGGAGGTCGGGCCGAAGAACATCCTGATGAGCGGCCCGACCGGCGTCGGCAAGACCGAGATCGCCCGGCGGATGGCTATGCTGGTCAACGCGCCCTTTCTGAAGGTCGAGGCCACGAAGTTCACGGAGGTCGGCTACGTCGGCCGCGACGTGGACGCGATGATCCGCGACCTGCTCGAACTGGCCATCGCCATGGTCCAGAAGGAGCAGACCGAAGTCGTTCGCGAGAAAGGCGAGCAGCAGACGGAGGAGCGCATCCTCGACGAGCTACTGCCCAGGCTTTCCGAATTCACCGAACAGGGCGACGAGGAGGGCGAATCACAGGACCGCCGACAACGCACGCGTGAGAAGCTGCGAACGCAGCTTCGCAACGGCGAGCTGGAAGACCGGCTCATCGAGCTGCGCGTCGAGCAGAAGGCCATGCCGATGGGCATGCTGGCGACGACGCTCGGGCCCGATCAAATGATGCCGGAGATGCAGGACCTGATGGACCGCCTGATGCCGAAGCAACAGAAGGACCGCAAGGTCCCGATCCGCGAGGCACGGAAGGTGATCTTCGATCAGGAATGCGAGAAGCTGATCGACCGCGAGAAGGTCATCGAGATGGCGATCCATCGAACGGAGAACGGCGGCATCGTCTTCGTCGACGAGATGGACAAGCTGTGCGGCGCCTCGTCACAGCACGGGCCCGACGTCAGCCGCCAAGGCGTGCAACGGGACCTGCTGCCGATCATCGAGGGCACGAGCATCACCACGCGGCACGGCGTCGTGAAGACGGACCACATCCTGTTCGTCGCCGCCGGGGCGTTTCACACAGCCAAGCCGAGCGACCTGATGCCGGAGCTGCAGGGCCGCCTGCCGATCCGCGTCGAGTTGAGCGATCTGACGAAGGCGGATTTCGTACGGATCATGACGGAGCCGGAAAACGCGATCGTCAAGCAGCAGATCGCCCTGCTGGCCACCGAGGGACTCGTGATTTCGTTTACGGACGACGCGGTGGACGAGATCGCGTCGATCGCCAGCGAGGTCAATCAGCGAACGGAAAACATCGGCGCCCGCCGCCTGCAAACCATCACGGAGAAGGTGATGGAGGCGATCTCGTTCGACGCGCCGGACATGTCGGGCCAGACGGTGTCGATCGACGGCAAGTACGTCAACGATCGCCTCGACGACATTGTGAAGGACGCGGATTTGAGCAAGTTCATCTTGTAGAAGGGTCAAGGGTTTAGGGTTTAGGGTTTAGGGTTTAGGGTTCAGGGGATAGGGGCTTGGTGAAGAGTGTTTAGCCGCGACCCGCAGGGGAGCGCGGTGCGGCGGTCTGAACTTCAGGAGGCTGGACCATGCAACGATACATGTGGATTCGACCGATCAGTAGAAACAAGATTCGCGGGCTGGCTGTGACGGTGTGGGTGCTCGCGATGGCGGCAGCCGTGTCCGCCCAGACGATTCAACCTCCGGGTGCGACAAAGAAGAAGAAGACGGCCCCGAAGCGGCGTGTGGTCCAGTTTGAGACGGCTGACGGGGTGATGATTGAGGGGGACTACTACCCTCCGGTAGTGGACGAAGGCGAGAAAGCGCCGGTCGCCATCTTGGTCCACATGTACCCGGCCGATCGCAAAAGCTGGAAGAAGCTGGTGCCGAAGCTGCGAAAGGCCGGTCTGGCCGTGCTCGCCTATGACATCCGCGGCCATGGCGGGAGCACCGAGCCCGCCGAGAAGAACTTGAAGACACTGTACGATGGCCGCGACAGCGATCACTTCAAGAGCGCCTGGCAGGATGCCGCGGCAGCCAAGGCCTGGCTCGAAAAGCAGCCCGAATGTGACGTCTCGCGTCTCGCCATGATCGGCGCGAGTATCGGGTGCAGCATCTCGCTCGATTACGGCAGCCGCGACAAGGCCGTCAAGGCGATCGTCTGCCTGTCGCCGGGCACGGATTATTTCGGCGTCGATTCCAAGGCGCACATCAAGAAGTGCGGCAAGCGGCGAATCCTGCTGATCTCGCCCGAGGGCGAGTACAAGGCCGTCAAGAAGCTGATCAAGGCGTCCGACGGCATCGCGAAAGGCAAGAGGTATCCCGGCGGCAACGAGCAGCACGGCACGCACATGCTCCACGAGGACTACGGGCACGACATGATGCAGCGCATCGTGGATTTTGTAGCGAAGCCGTTGAAGGTCGAGAAGGAGACCGAGACAAAACCGGCCGTCGGGGAATAGGGCCCGTCAAGGTAGCGTTGACGAGGTCCTGCAGGGACGATGATGTGTGTCGTGTGCGTGTGATGGGTGCCCCATCCTTTGCGCAGCAAAGGGTGGGAAATCACTCGCTCGCTCTGGGAGTTCCCACCCTTTCTTTCAGAAAGGATGGGGCACCCGTTGCCGCCTGCGCCGTTCAGCCGCGACCCTTGGCGAGCGCGCATAAGAGCCCCCGAGCTTGCTCGGGGGGTAGCCACACACTCGCACGAATGTACTCCCTGACGGAAAGACCGGCTCGAGACGAGCCGGCTCGCTGGGTCAGGGGCTCTTTCCACCAGGACTGATCGGTTCGAGTAAACCCAGTGCTTTCCATCGGCTCCATTCAACTCGATGTGCCTATCATCCAGGCGGCATTATCCGGCTACAGCGATGCGCCCATGCGGCGGCTCGCACGCGAGCACGGCTGCCCGTACACCGTCAACGAGGTCGTGCTGGACAAACTCGTCACGCAGGGCGGGCGGAAGATGCGGCGGATGCTGGCCGTCGCGCCGGGAGACCATCCCGTCGGCGGGCAACTGATGGGCAGCCGGCCCGGGCAGTTCGCCACCGCGGCGGCGGAACTCGTCTCGCTCGGGTATGACGCGATCGACATCAACTTCGGCTGCCCGGTGCGGAAGGTGCTCGGCCGATGCCGCGGGGGCTTTCTGCTGTCAACGCCCGAGATCGCTATCGAGATCATCCGTAGCGTACAGGATGCCGTGGCGGGCCGTGTGCCGGTGACGGTCAAGATGCGCCGCGGCATGGACGATTCGAGGCAAAGTGAGCACAGCTTCCACCAGATCCTCGACGCCGCGTTCGAGACCGGTGTGGCCGCTGTCACCGTCCACCCCCGTACCGTCGCACAGCGTTACGTCGGGCCGAGCGATTGGTCGTTCCTGGCCGCCGTGAAGCAACGCGTGGGCGACCGCGTGATCCTGGG
>JAUVGW010000321.1 GCA_030593565.1 Phycisphaerae bacterium
GGAATGCCCATAAATGAATGCGGTTCCGTCACCCCCGTTGGGGGTTCAGATGCAAGTATGCATCGAACCCAGGGCTCGCTGCGCTTCGCCCTGGGCTTCACTCCGCCACCCCCTTCGGGGGTTCATGCGTGTCCGTCGGAGGTTTATTCGATTCTTTCGAGGGTTTATTCGATCGCCCATCGCTACGCCGCCTAAACTGTCATGGACCCAACCACTACCCTCCCAACCGACATCTCTGGCGAAAGCGCCTTTATTGTGGTAAAATATGCAGGTCGGGTCCGAGCGCCCGATAATGCCCGAAAACTGGAGGCGACCAGTTTAGATTGCGGAGGGACTGCGACGCTGTGTTGCACGCCTCGATCATCGCGGCGTCGTTCCTAGTGGTCTGTCAACCTTGATTCTTCGGGTAGAGCAAAGATCCTCTTTGCTCGCCTGTGGCGACAAAGTGGAACTTTGTCGTACCTGGAAACCCGAAAAAACGGGTGTGACGGGACCCTAGAGGCTCACAGCCAGCCGCGATTCGTCAATCCGTGAAAGAATCCGCGCCAAAGGGAGTAGGCAAATGAAGCACCGAACAATCCTCAGTATCGTCGCGATGACAGTGATTTTCGTGCCCGCGGGCTTGGCCCGCGCACAGAAGTCGGATGACCACAAACGCGCGCCAGACGATCCAGCCCGACGCCAAGGCCACTTAGAGGTCCAGCGCGATCCGTATATCACCGCCCCCCGGGGCGGACAACCGCGATCACCGGCTCCGCACATCAGCCGGGGCGGCTACGTCAGCGTCCAGGTCAACGTCGACGCCGATGGCTTGAATATCGTGGGGGACGCCGCGAACGAACCCTCCATCGCCGTCGACCCCACCAACCTGTTCAAGATGGCCATCGGATGGCGACAGTTCGACTCCATCCTCAGCGACTTCCGCCAGGCGGGCTGGGGCTACACAGCGGACGGCGGCCAGACATGGACCTTCCCCGGTGTCATCGAACCCGGCCACTTCCGCTCCGATCCGGTCCTCGATGCAGACGCCGACGGGAACTTCTACTACAACAGCCTAACCAACGAAGGCGGCTACATCTGCAAGGTCTTCAAGTCCACCGATGGTGGCGCCACCTGGGACCTCGGTGTCTATGCGCACGGCGGCGACAAGCAGTGGCAAGCCATCGACACGACCGACGGCATCGGCCGCGGCAACATCTACGCCTCGTGGAATGAGTTCTACAGCATCTGCGACGGCCACTTCACACGATCCACCGACGGCGGCCAATCCTTTGAAGATTGCACAACCGCGACCGGCAGCCCGTATTGGGGCACCCTGGCCGTCGGGCCCGACGGGGAGCTCTACCTTTCCGGCACAGGTTTCCTCGTAGACAAATCCACGACGGCGCAAGATCCCGGCCAGTTCATGCAGTGGCAACTGTCCACCACTGTCAGCCTTGGCGGCAGCATCGTATTCTCCGCCGGCCCAAATCCCGGTGGCCTGCTCGGCCAAGCCTGGGTCGCGGTCGATCACTCCGACGACCTTACTCGTGGCAATGCGTACCTTCTCTGTTCGGTAGATCCCTCGGGGGCCGATCCGCTCGACGTCATGTTCGCCCGCAGCACCGATGGCGGACAGACTTTCAGCGCGCCCATTCGCGTCAACGACGATGCGAGTACGGATGCCTGGCAATGGTTCGGCACGATGTCCGTCGCGCCAAATGGCCGAATCGACGCCATCTGGCTCGATACCCGCGCCGACCCGGGCGGCTACGACTCCGAACTTTATTACTCTTACTCGACCGATACCGGCGTGACTTGGTCGGCCAACGTCGCCCTCAGTCCGTCCTTCGACCCACACATCGGGTGGCCGCAGCAAAGCAAGATGGGCGACTACTTCGACATGATCTCCGACGATCAGGGCGCCAACCTCGCCTATGCCGCCACCTTCAACGGCGAACAGGATGTCTACTTCATCCGCATCATCGCCGAATCCGACGGCGCATTGCAGATCGCCTTTCCGGAGGGCATACCGGCATTGGTGCCGTCCGGCGAACCCACCGACATTACGGTCCAAATCGTCGAAGGGGAGGAGACCTACGTGCCGGACTCGGCCACGCTTTATTACAGATACGACGGCGGCGCGTATGCGTCGTTGCCGCTGGCGTCTTTGGGCGGCGAGCTGTACCAGGCCACCTTGCCCGCACCGGCCTGCGGCGACACGCCCGAGTTCTACTTCAGCGCTGAGGGAAGCGAAAGCGGCGTCCTGTACGAACCGTCTGAGGCCCCGGTCACGACCTTCACGGCCAACGTCGGCGTGTATGTTCTCATCACGGAAGACAACTTCGAGACGGACCAGGGCTGGACGGTCGAGAGCATCGACATCATCGACGGCGCCTGGGAACGCGGAGTTCCCATCGCGGATCCTGGTGTTGGATATTACCCGCCGCTCAGCGATTACGACGGTTCGGGCCAATGCTACCTTACCGAGAATGCCTTCCAGGCGGACGTCGACGGCGGCCCGACGTGGTTGATTTCGCCCATGGTCGATCTGAGCGCGACGAGCAATCCGGTACTTGAGTACGCTCGATGGTGGTTCAATGACGATCTTGACGGTGATCCTCTCGACGTGGAGATCTCCAACGATGGCGGGGAAAACTGGACCTTGATCGAGCGCGTGGCGGAAAATGATCCGGATCCGGATGCGGTCGCGGTGGGCGAATGGGTGGAGCGGTTGGTTTTCATCAGTGACTATGTGACGCTGACGTCCCAGGTGATGGTCCGGTTCGGCGCTGTAGATGTTCCCAACAACTCGAAGAATGAAGGGGGCATCGACGCGGTTCGCGTCGACGACATCTACTGCGGCGAGGTCGCGTGCAGCATGCGAGGCGACCTGACCGGCGACGGCACGGTCGACGGCGCCGACATCCAGGCGTTTTCGGATTGCCACATCGGGGGCGATCCCGGCGCGCCGGACTGCATCTGCGCCGACATCGACGAAAGCGGCGCCTTCGAGCCGGCCGACGTGTCAGAATTCGTGACCTGCTTGCTGGAGGCCGTATGCCCGTAGTCTCTCGGCGGAAAGAAGGCAGTACCGATGATTGGGCGGCATCTCCACAAGGAGGTGCCGCCCGTGTCTTTGTCTGGCTCAGATTCTCGGCCTCGTGGACTGAGGCCAACCAAGGCGGAAGCGCGAAGGGAAACCGATCGACGGGCAACGCCTGCAACGCCGGGCGTTCCACCTCCGTGAAAACTCCGCCTACCTGCCTGCGGGTGGTCCCATGAATCCGCCTGTCGGCGGTGTGACTCCCGGTTAAGAAGATGATTGTCCTGATCTTGCAGACGGGAGAAGGTGTTTCCTCTACGACGTTGTGCTGGGCGAAATCGACGCCCTTCTCCACTTTGGTTCTACACGAGATCGTGAGTTGTACTTGATCCGCGGCTTCTCAACTGATAATCCATGGCCGGCTTCGGTTGATCAGTGACTCCCCAAGTCTGTTCTCAGCCAATCTGCGCAGCAGCGTGCGCATCCGGAAAGCCGGGCTCACAAAATCTCGCTAAATCTCGCCGTCGTTCGGGAGCTGCGAACAGTCGACCGGCACACCGTTTTCGAAGCAGTTGCGTTCGACACGAATGTTGCTGGCCTGCAAGGCCGGAAGGAGAAGATTGGCGACAAGGCCAACTCCTGAGCCGACCGCCAAGCCGAGGACATCACGCTGCCAATCCTGCAATCCAAATGCATTATCGCAGCCTGTTGTGAAAACGAGTGCGCCAAAAAGGCATAACACCGTCATAGTCCGAAGCGTCAAAGCGCCACGCATAGTGATACTCCTGCTCTTACGTTTGGATATTGTTGTCCGGTTCAATGACATTGAGCAGGCATAATAGCACGAGCTGATGTTACGCAATAGCGCTGATTTACATGTTTATTTGATCGGTCCTTCCAGCTTCTCCGTGGATCGGATTCTGGCTGTTTTGGCAACCCACGGCGATACAACGGGGGGCCAATAAGGAGGATTCTGGGGGAATAGGGGTGGTTTTCTGGCGATGCTGCCCCCTTCTTCTCCTAATGTGCTTCCCCCCCGCCCTCCCGGGCCGAGGAATTCAGGACGCCGGGAAAGGCGGAGGGGCCTACACAAATTAGCCGGAATGACCATTCAAACCACAGGTGTCGCTATCGGACAGTTTTCCGGCGCCGGCGCCTGGTTCGGCGGAACGACATCATCGAAGCAAGCGCGAGGGCGTGTAATCCCATTAGCGGTGCGCCAAAGGTACCACACAGGGATGGCCATCCCACAGTGCTCGAGTCCTCGGTTGTCACGAAAAGAGCTTCCTGGAAGAGGTCAAGTACCGCGGGCGCCGGTGGGGGACACTCCGCTGTCGCACAATCGGTTGCAGGACCCTGGAACGCGCCCACGATCGCTTCGGCAGTTTCATCCTGCGCCCTGGCAGCTTCCGTCAGGTGATCAGCACTCGCCGTACAGGCCGCCTCATCCGCGACATCTTCACATGTCCCATCCGACAGACAGCACGCACCCGGTATTGCCGAACAACCGGTCGTGTCGCAGTCCGTGCCATGGCCCTGGAAAATCCCATCGGCCGCGTCACATTCGTCTTGATCCGCGACGTCCTGGCAGGAGCCGTCAGGTAGGCAGCACGCGCCCGGCAACACTGGACACTGTGCCGTCGCACACTCGGTGCCAGCACCCCGGAAGACGCCGCCGAGCGCTGTACAGGCCGCCTCGTTGGCTAAGGTCTGGCAGGAGCCGTCCGGCAGGCAGCACGCACCAGGCAACGCCGAACACTCGGTCGTGTAGCAATCGGTGCCATGGCCCGCGAACACGCCGCCGTATGCCTCACACTCCGCCTGGTCCGCGACATCCTGGCAACTCCCGTCGGGCAGACAACACGCACCAGGCAACACCGGACACTCGGCTCCCTCGCAGTGTGTGTCATAGCCCTGGAATACGCCGCCGTCGCTTTCGCACGAAGCTTGATTCGGCGACTGAGCACAGGAACCATCGGGGAAACAGCAGGCACCCGGATATGTCGGACACTCGGCTGTCGCACAATCGCTGCCGTGACCAAGGTACTCACCACCGACTTCGCCACAGGCTTCCGCATCCGCGACGTCCTGGCAACTTCCGTCAGGCAAGCAGCATGCGCCCGGCAACACCGGACACTCGGCTGTTTCGCAGTAAGTGCCGTGGCCCTGGAACTCACCGCCGGCATCGGCGCAGGCGTCCGCGTCAGCTACATCCTGGCAACTTCCGTCCGCCAGACAGCAGGCACCCGGATATGTCGGACACTCGGCTGTCGCACAATCGGTGCCGTGACCCAGGTACTCACCGCCAGCATCGGCACAGGCGTTCGCATCCGCTACGTCCTGGCAACTTCCATCCGGCAGACAGCACGCGCCCGGCAGTGCCGGACACTGGACTGCCTCGCAGTGGGTGTCATAGCCCTGGAATACGCCGCCATCACTTTCGCAGACATCTTGATTCAGCGACTGGGCGCAAGAACCATCGGGGAAACAGCAGGCACCCGGATATGTCGGACACTCGACGCCGTCACAATTCGTCCCGTGGCCCTCAAACACGCCGCCATCGCCCTCGCAGGTGGCCTGATCCGGCGCTTCGGAGCAGGAGCCGTCTGGGAAACAGCATGCGCCGGGCAGCGCGGGACACTCGACGGTATCGCAACTCGTCCCGTAACCCTCGAACACGCCGCCCAGCGCCGTACACGCCAGCGCGTCGGCGACGTCATCACATGTCCCGTCTGGCAGACAGCACGCGCCCGGCAACACCGGACAGGTCACCGTCGCACATGCCGTGCCGTGGCCCTCGAACACGCCGCCCAGCGCCGTACACGTCGCCGCGTCGGCGACGTCATCACAGGTCCCGTCAGGCAGACAGCACGCGCCCGGCAACTCCGGACAGGTCACCGTCGCACAGTCGGTGCCGTAACCCTCGAACACGCCGCCGATCGCCGTACAGGCGTCCACATCGGGGACGTCCTGGCAACTTCCGTCAGGCAGACAACACGCGCCCGGCAACACCGGACAGGTCACCG
>JAUVGW010000016.1 GCA_030593565.1 Phycisphaerae bacterium
ACCGAATCCTGTACGCCCTCGCCGGCCTCACCCCAGCCGAGATCACCGGCCTCGAAGACCGTCTGGCGCGAATGCTCTGACACCGCCCCTGTCGCCGTCGTCGAGGCTCCATCGTAGGAGCACCTTGTCGGCATCCTCCGCCGAGACTGTTTCGCCGAAGTACTCCGGCTCGCGGTCCTGCTGCCGCCCCAGATTCAACCTCCGTCGGCCATGATGGCCATCGTAATGCTAGTGACCGTTCGGCAGGATCTGTCCAGCGAAAAATCAGGCGTTTGTCGCTTAGCAGTCCGTGGTAAAAGGGAAAACAGCGATTCAGAGACGCCTGAGCCACAGTTTTGCCGCGGGCGTTTAGATTGCGTATAGCGGTTCGCCGGGATGGAAGATGACGTTGACCGTGATGAAGGAGGAACCAATGCGTTTTTCCTCGTGGACGCATGGGGTGCGCGGATGCCCCGTGGGGTTTCGATCTGATTGGCAAAGGAGATACTGAGATGGCCAAAGCGATGTTGGTTGCGGTTCTTCCGCTCGTGATGATCCTGTCGGCGGGTCCGGAAGCGGAGGTATCTGACGAGGAGGCGATCAAGAAGACGGCGTTGGACTATGGGCTTGGATGGTATGAAGGCGACGGGGAGCGGATGGAACGGGCCCTGCACCCGGATCTGGCAAAGCGGGCGCTGATGCCTGATCCGCGGAGTGGCAAGGGCATGATCGACCACATCAGCGCGATGGGCCTGGTGCAGGCAACACGCAAAGGCTATGGCTCCAAAACACCTGCCGACAAACGCCGGACCGACGTCACGATCCTGGATGTATACGGCAACGCGGCCAGCGTGAAGATGCAAATGCACGACTGGATCGACTATATGCACATGACGAAGACCGACGGCCGTTGGATGATCGTCAATGTGTTATGGGAATTCAGCCCGGAAGCGAAGAAGAAATACCACATTCCAGAGAAGCTCTAAAGCGGTCAAGACGTGCGACTGCGCGCGTTTCTCGCATGCCGATCCAGCCGCTCGGTCATCTTCACCGAGCGATTGTGCGGGCTGTATCTTCGATCAGACAGGCGATGGTAAGGTCGACGGGCGCGCCATCCAATGGTTGGCCAGCGGGATCATCGGGCTCTTGAATCCGGGGCAAGCCCCCGTCCTGATCGTCGCTTTCGCGGCTGCGCTGTCTCCCCCCCTTAGCAGTACAGCGCAAGGTCGTGCCAGCAGCGTCTCAAGAGCCCCCGACCTTGGTCGGGGGGTTGCCTTATGGCGTGTGGGAGCGTACCCCCCGAGCAAGCTCGGGGGCTCTTGGGCGTAATCGCCGCCTACTTTGCGCTGTACTGTTAGTCCGCCTCTGCCGCTTTGACGCTGCCTATAGCCCTGTGGGCTGGTCACCCGGCCGGTGATGATATAGATTGGTCACCGCTTCTGTGTACCCGCGCGCGGCGCCGCTCGAGCGTCGCGTCGGGCCGGTAGGCCGGAGCCTGGGAGGTGAGCCAGTGGTCACCACGGAAGAACCAAGCGGGTCTGGGGCGGGAATCGCTGTACCACGGGCGAAGGCGAAGTCATGCCAAACACACCGTCCTTGGCGGGTGTATCTGTCGGTTGGGTTTGTCACGCTGCTAATCACGGTAACCATGGGGTACTCGCTGCGCACTGGCGCCCACATGACCGAGGTTTACGCGCCGCTGGTGGACGCCGCCAAGGAGATCAAGCTCGAGGCCACCCTGGGCCACCTGCGGTTCGAGGAAGTCATCAGCGGCGACGAGCGCGAGGACATCGCGAGCGTCTGGGAACACTTGGACCAGTCAGAATGGTATGCGAAGGCGATGCTCGAAGGAGGACAGAATCCGGAAGGTACGCTTGTCCCACTCGAGGATCCGAGACTCCGCCGCGACATCGAGGAAGTGCTTTGGAAGATCACCGACTTTCGGGCCATTGCCGAAGAGAGGTTCGCCGCCAAGGAGAAGGCCGCCATTGGCACGGATATCGACCAGCGTTTCGACGCTGTATTCAAGGATTTTCTCGCTCAGGCCGACCGGGTGGAGGCGGATATACAGCTATTGATGGCGAGCGAGCTGCAACGATTCCGGATTTTGCAGGCCAGCCTGATTGCCGCATGTGTCGGATTGGCGGTACTTGCGGTGATCGTGCTTGGTCGCTACGACCAGGGAAGAACACAAGCTCTCCTGGCCCTGCACGAGAGTGAGGAACGATTTCGTTTGCTGTTCGAGAATGCGCCACTCGGTTACCACTCCCTCAATGCTAACGGGGACTTCATCGAATTAAACGAGACGTGGTGCAAGGTGCTCGGATATACAAAGGAGGAAGTGCTCGGCAGGAATTTTACGGAGTTTATCCATCCGGATTGCCGAGAGGTATTCAAGGAGAACTTCCCGAAGTTCAAGAGCATGGGCCACACCCTGGGCGTCGAGTTCGAGATGATCAAGAAGGACGGCACGGAGATCCTCGTCTCGATTGACGGGAAGATCGGGCACAAGAAGGATGGCTCGTTCAAACAAACCCACTGTGTGCTTCACGACATCACCGACCGCAAGCGGGCGGCGGAGGCGCTGAGACACGAGAGAGACTTCGCCGAAAGTCTGATTGAAACCGCTCAGGCGATTGTGCTGGTTCTGGACACAGAAGGCCGAATCATCCGCTTTAATCGGTATATGGAAGAGCTGTCTGGCTATCGTCTGCGGGAGGTGCAGGGTAAAGACTGGTTCGAGACCTTTCTGCCCCGAGACGACTGGGGAAGTATACGCGACATGTTCCGCCGCGCGGTGAACGACATCCAGACGCGGGGCAATGTGAATCCGATCATAACGAGGGATGGGAGCGCGCGAGAGATTGAGTGGTATGACAAAACCTTGAAGGATGTTAGCGGGAACGTCGTTGGCGTGTTGGCGCTTGGCCAGGACATCACCGATCGTAAGCGAGCTGAGGAGGCGGCGCGCCGGGCGCAAGAGGAGCTTCTGGCCCGCAGAGAGGGGGAGAAGGAACTGGTCGAAATCGAACTCGCCAAGACGCGTGAGAAGCTCGTCAACCAGACACGGCTGGCCACCATCGGCCAGGTTGCCGCGAGCATCGCTCACGAGCTGCGCAACCCCCTGGGCGCGGCGCGCAACGCCGCCTACTACCTGAAACGGTACATACCCACGGAGAATCCGAAACTCCCGGAGTATCTTGGCATTATTGACCAAGAAATCAGCGCCGCCGACCGCGTCATCCGCAACATGATAGAGATGGCCCGATCCAAGGAGCCGGTGAAGGAATCGGCCGACCTGGGCTCGATGCTTCGAAAAATTTTGGATCGGCTCCATCCGGCGGAGGCCGTCCGGTGCGAAATATCGCTGGAACCCGATCCGTTTTCCGTAAACGCCGATCCAAGCCAACTGCGGCAGGTCATGAGCAACATCATGCTTAACGCCATCCAGGTGATGGACGGTATAGGGGATATCACGGTAACTGCCCGGCGGAATGCGGATTATGATACGATTTCGGTCCGGGACAGCGGCCCGGGTGTCGCCGCCGAGGACCGTGAACGGGTGTTCGAGCCCCTGTTCACGACCAAGGCCAAAGGCACCGGCCTGGGGCTGACGATTTGTCGGCAGATCATCGAGCGACACGGCGGTACAATCGAACTGCTGGAACATGGGGGTCGTGGCGCCGCGTTTTGCATCCGGCTGCCGCGCTGAGTGGTCCCAATCGCCGTCCCGGACGCGAAAGGGGAGCAAGCCTCATGTCAAACAGTAGCATCGCTGAAAAAACCAGACGCGTCCTCGTCGTGGATGACGAGCCGAACATGCGTAAGACGCTGGCCGACATTCTTTGCGACGAGGGATACGAGGTCAGCACGGCCGCCAGTGGAGAGGAAGCGGTCGCGATGTGCTCGAAGGAGGGATACGGCATTATCCTGCTGGACGTGCGCATGGACGGCATGGACGGCGTGGAGGCGTTTCGACAGATTCGGCGTCATCAAGAAGACGTCCGCGTCATCATGATGAGCGCCTACAGTCTGGACGAGTTGAAGGAGGCCGCCCTCGACGAGGGCGCCATCGCCTTTCTCTCCAAGCCGCTGGATGTCGAGCGGGTTATCAAACTCATTGGTGAGGTCAAGGACACAGCCATCCTGGTGGTTGAGAGCGAGGAGCCCACCGCTTCAACGCTGTATGACGCCCTCAAGCAGCAGGGATATCGCGTGACTGTTACGAAGAGGCCCCACGATGCGCTGGAACTGGCCGAACAAATCCGATTTGACCTCATCTTCATCGACGCCGAGCTGCCCGCGATGAACGGGTTGGAGCTCTATCTGGCCATCAAGAAAATCACGCCGTCCGCGGTCGCGATCATGATCGCGGGCATGGAAGATGAATTCGAGGCTATTGCCCGGGAAGCGGTGCGGCGCACGGCGTACACCATCGTGAAGAAGCCGCCGGACATCGATCACGCCCTAGTGTCCCGTCACACCCGTTTTTTCGGATTTCCAGGTACGACAAAGTTCCACTTTGTCGCTACAGGGGAGCAAAGAGGATCTTTGCTCTACCCGCAGATTCATGTGTGGCGATGCACTAGGACTGCTGGAACGCCTCACGGGCCGGCGCGCCTCCGGTGATATGCGGAAGCCGCCCCCGGCCGCGGGCTGACTGATACGCTGAAGTTCGGAAATGGAGTTCCATCATGTCGGAAGCAACTGAACGCGAACGACTCTCGCGCCTGCTCATTGTCGAGGATGACGAGTCACAACTCCGCACCCTCACGGACCTCATGGCGGGTGAGGGTTTTGACGTCATCGGCTGCACCACGGCAGCCGAAGCTCTGGAGCACGTCCGGCAGGAGGACTTCGGGGTGGCCGTCGTGGACTTGCGCCTGCCCGATTTGAACGGCACCCAGCTCCTGGAGAAGATCAACGCCTTGAATGGCAAGGTTCGTGTCATCATCAATACGGCCTACGCGTCCTTCGATTCCGCCAAGGAGGCTTTGAACCTCGGTGCGTTTGCGTACGTGGAGAAGGCCGGCGATCCGGGTGAGCTGATCCGGCAGGTCCATGCGGCAAGCCGATGGCACTACGACCGCTACGCCAAGGACCTTGAAGAAGCGGTGGCGAGCAGAACGGCCGAACTGCGCACGGCCAATGAAGGATTGAGAAGTGAGATTGCCGAGCGCAAGCAAGCGGAAGAGGCGCTGCGCACCTCGGAAGACAGATACCGAACTCTGTTTGATGTCAGTTCCGACGGTATCCTCATTGCGGACAGCGAAACCAAACAGCTCCGTCATGCCAATCCTGCCGCTTTCCGGATGCTCGGTTACAGCGAACAGGAGTTGACGCAGTTGAGCGTCAAGGACATCCACCCAGAAGAGAGCCTAGCGTGCATCGATGCCAGATTCGAGGCTCAGGCGAGGGGGGATAAGACACTCGCTGAAGACATCCCGTATCTTAGGAAGGACGGGACGATTCTCTATGCAGACATCGCCGCAGCAACGATTGAACTCCAAGGGCGCAAATGCACTGTGGGGCTCTTCCGCGACATCACCGAGCGCAAGCGGGCGGAGAAGGAGCGGCAGGAATTGGAAGCCCAGCTCCGCCAGTCGCAGAAGATGGAGGCCATCGGCCAACTGGCCGGCGGTGTGGCGCACGACTTCAACAACCTCCTGACCGCCATCTTGGGCAACAGTGAGATTCTCCTCACAGCTCTGGCCGAGAAGGCGGCGGCGACCTCCGAGGAACTGCTGCGGCCGGGGCTGGAACAGATCCAATCGGCCGGGGAGCAGGCCGCCTCTCTGACTCGACAGCTCCTGGCCTTCAGCCGCCGCGAAATCACGAGACCGGAAGTGCTCGATCCGAAGAAGGTCGTCGGTGATATGGAAGGGCTACTACGACGATTGATCGGCGAACACATCCAGCTCGACATCAGGCTGAGCGCGGAGACGTATTTCATCCTCGCCGATCCGGGACAGATCGAGCAGATAGTCCTGAATCTCGTGGTCAACGCCGCTGACGCCATGCCAAACGGGGGACGGCTTGAGATCCGTGTCGAGGAGGCCGAATTGAGTGAGACGAGTGTGGCCGGCTACGCAGACGCGAAGCCCGGTCGGCACGTCCTGTTGTCCGTCGTGGACAACGGGACGGGCATAACGCCGGAAACCTTGGAGCGCATGTTCGAACCGTTTTTTACGACAAAGTCGGTAGGCAAGGGTACCGGGCTGGGACTGGCGACTGTTTATGGGACCGTGAAGCAGTTGGGCGGACACATCAGCGGGGACAGCAAGCCCGGTGTCGGATCGACATTCAACGTTTGCATCCCGATTGTCGATAAGAAGGCAGCGGAGAAGGAGCCGCACGATATGCCAACAAGTTCATACGCCGGGGAAACCATTCTCGTCTGCGAGGACCAGGACCTGGTGCGCAACGTCATGTGCCAGGCACTGCGCGCTGCCGGTTACACGGTCATCGAGGTCGATAACGGCAAACAGGCGCTGGAAGCGGTGGAAGCTCACGATGGCACGATCGACATATTGATCTCGGATGTCATAATGCCCGGAATGAGCGGCAAAGAACTCGCGGACAGTCTGGCGACAGAGCATCCAGATACGCATGTGCTTTTCGTCTCCGGTTATACGGCAGATCACCTTGATGATCACGGGGTGCGGAGCGAAGCTGTGGAGTTCCTTCAGAAGCCGTTCGGGCCGACGGCCTTGCTGCGACGGGTGCGTGAGGTTCTTGACGTGGAGAGGGCGATCGGATGACACACAGAGTGCTCGTCGTAGATGATGAACCGTATATACGTCGCTTGCTTCGGCGGAAGATGGAGCAGTGCGGCTACGATGTCGCCGATGCCGTGGACGGACGGGACGCCATCCGTCAACTGAGCGACAGCGCCTTTGATCTTGTGATCGCGGACATCGTCATGCCCGAGCGGGACGGGTTGGAGGTGATCATGTTCCTCAAGAAGGAGCAACCCCACGTCAAGGTCATCGCCGTGAGTGCACCCGGGAACGAATTGTACCTCACCAGTGCCAAGGCCCTCGGCGCCGCCCGCGTTTTCTCGAAGCCGTTCGAACTCGCCGACATCGCCGGTGCCGCCGAGGAGCTATTTCTCCAGCCGCAACACAGCCTCCGCGCGCCGCCTATTGCCGGCCAGTGATCGGCCGGGAGACCTTCAGGCCGCATCCATGCTGCAGGCATAAGCCAAACCCCCTCGCTGTTGATCGCAACGAGACCGCAGCCGAGCCCCCCTGTGCATGGGTCCATGACAGATCCGGAGGGACACCTCGGTGCCGCGAGAGGTAGCGTCGGCCCCCCGTGGCCGACGTGAAGTATTGGGTACCGGGACACTTTGACGGGCGGGTGCCACTGGCAGCTTGCTGCCAGTGCCGGCACGGACGGTCAAGCCGCCCGTGGCACCCAAAGGTGCCAATACCAAGTAGTAAGGGGTTTCTCCACGCCTACGTCGGCCACGGGGGGCCGACGCTACGGACGGTGGCACGGCCTCTCGTTTCTGGCGCGCTCCCCTATGCACGCCCTCCGAAAATCTGGTACAATCCCGACCGGAAACAGAATCTGACGGGCACCGCATCTCGCGATGCATCCGTGTTTGGCATCCATGTGGGGTGGCATGGGTAACGAACGACACGCCCTTCGGGGGCGGGTCGTTCATTACCCGTGAGAGCACGCTGGAATGGACGCCCACGGGTAAGCTCCGCCGCCGCCGGCGGCTCCGCTTACCCATGCCACCCCGCGACACACGGACCACGATGCCGTGAGCCTGATGGATTCGGTGTTGCCTCAACTACCGGAGATGCCATGCCGCCACAGACGCAAGCATTCGACTACGACGTCTTCCTCAGCCACAGCAGCTCAGACAAAACCCGCGTCCTCGCCATCGCGGAGAAGCTGCGGGATGAAGGGCTCAAGGTCTGGATCGACGAATGGTCTGTCCAGGTGGGCGACGACATCACATTGGCAATCGAGCAAGGACTGCAAGCATCGCGGAAGTTCATCTTCTGCATGTCCAAGGCCGCCTTCGAGTCTCACTGGGTCGCGCGGGAGCGATCGGCCGCGATGTTCCGCGACCCGGCAAACAAGGAGCGGCGCTTCATTCCGGTACTGCTGGAAGACTGCACTATTCCCGACTTCATCCGACCGCTCAAGTACATCGACATGCGACAAGCCGACCCGCAGACCATCGAGCGAATCGTCGCGATATGCCGGCCGGAAAGTGACTGGGATCAGGACGAACCACTGACAGCCGAACCGAGAGTCTCCGTCGCTCGCCTTCCCGTCACCGGCCCGCACATGTTCGGCCGTGACACGATGCTCCGGAACCTTGACCACACGTGGGCCGACGACAGGACCAACGTCTTCGCCCTCGTCGCCGGGGGCGGCGTGGGCAAGTCCGCGTTGGTCAATCACTGGCTCGCGGCGATGGGGCAGGATGGCTATCGCGGGGCGCGGCGGGTGTATGGGCATTCGTTCTACAGCCAGGGCACGTCCGACGGGACGGCCTCGGCGGATGCGTTCTTTGCCGAGGCGCTGGCGTGGTTCGGCGACCGGGACCCGACGAAGGGCTCGGCCTGGGCCAGGGGCGAGCGGCTGGCGGAACTCGTCCGGGCCGAGCGGACGCTGCTGATCCTCGACGGGATGGAGCCTCTCCAGTTCCCGCCCGGCCCGAATGCCGGGCGCGTGACCGATCCGGGCTTGCAGGCGTTGCTCCGCGAGTTGGCCGCGCAGAATCCCGGCCTGTGCGTGGTGACGACGCGCGAGCACGTGGCGGACCTCGACCGGTTCGCCGGCGCGGGGGCGGCGCAGAAGGACCTCGAAGACCTGCCGAACGAGGCGGGGGCGAATCTGCTGATGCAACTCGGCGGCACGGGACCAGTGGCGGAGATGAAGGAGGCGTCGGAGGCGTTCGGCAACCACGCGCTGGCGCTGACGCTGCTGGGGACATACCTCGTGAAGGCCTGCGGCGGGGACATCCGCAGGCGTAAGGAGATCAGCCTCATCGATGCCGACACCATGCACGGCGGCCACGCGCGGAAGGTGATGGCATCGTACGAGAAGTGGTTCGTTGAGCATGGGCGCATTGCGGAGCTTTCGATCGTGCGGATGCTCGGGCTGTTCAACCGGCCCGCCGAGGCCGGGTGCATCGCCGCGCTCCGCGGCGGCGAGCCGATCGCCGATCTGACGGCGGGATTGGCGGGCATCAGCGATGCCGAGTGGAACATCGCCCTGGCGAACCTCCGCGAGGCGGGCCTGCTGGCGGAGGCCGACACCGAGGCCCCGGGCACGCTCGACGCCCACCCGCTAGTGAGGGAGCACTTCGCCGAGCGGTTGGAGAAGGACTATCGCGAGGCGTGGCGGGCCGGGCACGAGCGGCTGTACGAATACCTCAAGGGGCCGGGCTGTAAGAAGTACCTACCCGACACGCTGGAGGAGATGGCCCCGCTGTACGCGGCCGTGGCCCACGGTTGCGCCGCTGGCCGGCATCAGGAGGCGTCCGACGACGTTTACACGCGGCGGATTCGGAGGGGGAACGAGGCCTACAATATTAAGAAGCTCGGGGCAATCGGGGCCAACCTGGGCGCCTTGGCGGGGTTGTTCGAGGAGCCCTGGCGGCGGCCGGTGGCATTCTTGCGGGATCGCACTAAAGCCCATGTCCTCAATGAAGCGGGCATGGATCTGCGGGCGCTCGGTCGTCTGGCGGAGGCAGTGAAGCCGATACTGGCTGCGATTGAGGCACACATAGTCGAGGGGGACTGGGAGAATGCGGCCATCTCGACCGGGAACATCAGCGAGCTTTACCTGACGCTGGGCCGGATCGGAGAAGCGATTGACGCCGCGCGGCAGAGCGTCGATTTCGCCGACCGTAGCGGTGATGCCTTTCAGCTGCAGGAGGATCAGACGACGCTGGCGAACGCACTCCATCAGGCCGGGCGGGCGTCGGAGGCCCACGCCTTGTTTCAGAAAGTCGAGCGGATGCAGAAGGGCCGGCAGCCGGAGTATCCGCTGCTCTACTCCGCGCAGGGCTATCGATATTGGAGCCTACTGCTTGACCGGGGAGAGCATCAAGGGATGATCGAGCGCGCGACGCGCGTATTGAGGTGGGCGGACAGGTCCCGAGGTGTTTCCATCCTCGACGTCGTTTTTTGTCACCTCGCCCTCGGCTGGGCGAATCTGCTTGCGTCCCAGGCGGAAGGAACGGACGCCTACAAGAAGGCGTGGGCTCACCTCGATCTGGCGGTGGATGGCCTGCGTGAGGCTGGGCACCAGGACTACCTCCCAGGCGGCCTGCTCGCCAGGGCGGAGTTGTACCTGTTCACCGGCACCCTCGCCGACGCCCGGGCCGATCTGAATGAGGCGATGGACATCGCGACGCGCGACCCGGCGGGGCCGATGAAGCTGCACGTTACCGACTGCCATTTGGGCTATGCCCGGCTCGCGCTGGCGGAGAAGAAGCCCGACGTCGCCCGGGTAGAACTCGCGAAGGCCCGAGCGCTCGTTGAGGAGACCGGGTATCACCGGCGGGATGGGGAGTTGGTGGAGATAGAAAAGGGAATCGAGGGATTGAGGGACCAAGGGATCTAGGGACCGAGGGACCTGGGGATCTTGGCTCGTCGGGTTGGGTGATTCGGCGGCGGAGCGGTGAAGATCAACACGCGGCCTTTGCGGCCAGAAAAATCCGGGTTGGCAGCTCGGGGTTGGCGGCTCAGGCACGCCTCCCGCCAGGAAGAATGCCGATACACTCCTGGGAGCCGTGTTTCAGCACTGGCGGCGCGGGCGTTGGCCGCATCGGACCGGGGCGGGGCAAGAATCTTGCGGTGGAGCGCTTGCATATTGTCGAGGAACGGACAAGGATATCGGCTCCATCGCACGTAGCGGCTCCAGGTGGCCGGCACCGGGATCGCTCAGCGTGTTTGGCCGGATACAGGGAGGTTGGCGCGGCCTTGCAAATCGCCGAGTACCGAACCCGTCGCTGCACCACCGTGATGATCGCCTGGTTGATCGTCGCGCCCGGTGTCGCGTTTGCGCAACTCGGTCTGGACTCGGGCGTTAGCGACTCGTTTCTGGCGCGTCAGCGAGCACTGGAGCAGGAGAACGAGCGGCGCCTGCAACGGGACTTGCCGCTCGCGCAGAAGTTCCGGGTCGATTGGGGCGGTTGGTACAACTCCTATTTCTTTCTATTCGACGACGGCGTCGAGAGCAGCCGGACCTTGCGGCAGAACGAGTTGCGGCTGTGGGGGTATGTCAGCGCGGATCGGGGCATCCACGAGGGCTACGTCCGAATGCGGATGACCTACGCCGACTGGAACCACGGGGACAGTTTTACGCCGAACGAAGATGACCTGGACGGGCCGAACTTGGAGCGCGGTTGGTACCAGTTCGATTTGGGTCGGGCGTTGCGGGGCTATGGAGCATACGACGCCCCGTTTGAGTTGCGATTCAAGGTGGGTCGCGATCTGGTCCGCGCGGGCTCGGGGTACGCGATAGACCTGCCGCTCGACCATGTGAGGGTGCAGGCGGAATACAAGGATTTCGAGACGAATTTCACGGTCGGCAAGACGCCCGCTAGCACGGAGAACATCGACCGCAGCCGAGCGGTGGCGGATCACAGCGACCGGAACTTCTGGATCATCGAGGAGCGGTACAAGGGTTGGGACAGCCACGAGCCGTTCTTTTACATCGCGTGGCAAGATGACAACACGAGCGAGGACCCGCCGAACTACCTGCAAGACTACCGATACAGTTCGCGGTATATCGGATTCGGTTCGACGGGTGAACTGGTCGACAACCTGCGCTACCGCACGGAGTGGGTCATCGAGCGGGGGCGGAGCTTCGGGAACGCTCGGTATATGCGGCATGACGTGATCAAGGCGTGGGGATTCGATCACCGGCTGGACTACTTCTTCCGCCACAAGACGAAGCCTGTGTTGTCGATGGAGTACATGTTTGCCAGCGGCGACTCGAACCGGCTGGGCAGCCCGACAAACGCGGAAGGCGGCAACCGAAATGATCACGTCGATCGGAGTTTTGTCGGCTTCGGATTCCGCGATACGGGTATCTCGTTCTCGCCTCGGCTGAGCAACATCCATGTTTGGCGGCTGGGCGGTTCGTTCCGGCCGTTTCCGGATGTGGAGTCGGCGAAGGAACTGGAGCTGGGCAGCGATTGGTACCTATACTGGAAGCACCGCTCGGTGGCGGCGGTGACGGACGCCCTGGCGGATCAGCAGTCGGGGTACCTGGGCTGGGAAATGGACTACTACGCGAACTACCGTATCTTCAGCGACCTGTCGTGGACGGTGCGGTTCGGCGCGTTCTTCCCTGGAAAGGCGTTTTCGGATCGGACGACGCGGACGTTCCTGCTGACGGGCGTGACGTGGTCGTTCTAGAAGAATGGCGAATAGCGAATTGCGAATAGCGAGTTCCGAGACGTCAGCGATTGTGTGTGATATGCGGGTAATGGATGGCCATTTGAATACCGGGGGCGGGCATCGATGGTGGGGGCGCTGCTGCTCGGTGATTGTTCTTGCCGCAGTGGTTTGCTTGGGCGGTTGCGTTGCCGGGCCGCGTAAGTCGCCGCCGGTGGCGGACCCGTTTGCGCTGTCGGATGTCGGCTTCCAGGCATACCTGGCTGAGGCCGATCTCGTTACGGTTGGAGAAGCTTACCGAGCCATGCTGATCCTGGCGGACGGGGAGGATCCGTGCGAGACGTTTGAAGAACGTCGTGGAAAGCTCGAGGGCCGTGGCATCGCGAAGGCGGCGTGGGGCCTGCAACCCGAGAACGTCGTGGACTGTGGATCCGTGGCCTACATGGTGTGCCGGATCTGCCGGATTCGTGGGGGCGTCAATCTGAATCTGTTCGGCCGCACGGGATTGGGTGATCGGCGTTATGCGTTGCGCGAAGTGTTGTACCGAGAGATGATCGACGACACGGTCGATTACCAGTACATGACGGGCTCGGCCCTGTCGGCGCTGATGGCAAGAGCCGACGAGTTGATGGAAGACCGGGGGCTGTACGAGACCGAGACGATCGAACTGACCGACGAGGCCGATCGTGACGAATTCGGAGAGTTGATCGTTCCGGAACCAACGACCGAGAGTGGGTCATAGGCCCATTGTGGCACCGCTGTCTCGGCGGTGTGTCGTGTGCCACAGCCAATCAGTGTTCCACGTCGGCCACGGGGGACCGACGCTACTGCTGGCACGCGAAGTGGAACGTAGTTGACCGTGGTCGTTCCCGGTTGCCCCGCTGAATGCCCGGTGGACGCGTAAGTGTGGGTGGCTTCGGGGGATAGGGCGAGGGGGGGACCGACGACCGGTAAGGGATGGCTCCGGTTTGGGCAATATTACCCAGGCCTGGGTAGCCCAGTATGGTGACTCGGAAGCAGGGGCTCGATGATGACTCGCGAGACACGGCTCACGGCATGGGTATTGACGATCTTGATTCTCCTCACTGGGGCCGATGCGATTGCCCAGGAGACCGGCCAGCCGGCCGCGAAGCGTGCGCCCGCGGTGAAGCCTGGCGGCTCGTTGGTATACGAAGTCGTCGAGGTCAAGGGCAAGGTTCGGGTCGGCCCGAGCAACCTCGATCCGAAGCTATCCGTCGGCTGGACCCGTGTGAAAGTCGGGGATCGCTTGGCGGCGGGCCTTCAGATTGAGGTTCCGCTGCGAGGCGCATTGAAGCTAACCGCGCGGCCGTCCGAGCCACCGACCGTCATCCTGATCAAGCGAGCATCGCGGGTGTATATCTCTGAGTTGTCGCTGAAAGGTGGTGTCGCCAAGAGCCGGATCGATCTGGCCTACGGTGCCGTTCGCGCGGGGGTGGCCGAGGGGCAGACTCGGAGCGACATGCAAATCAGGTGTCCTGTCGCCACGTTGAGCAAGCGAGGAACAGATATTTTCGAGATCGAATACCGGAATGGGCATTTCATGATCTCGCTTTCAGAGCAGGGCCGAGGTTTGATCGAGGCCATCCAACAACGTTCCACTGCATTTGGTGCAAGTATCGTACGGAGGCGTGAGCGGTCTGTGACGGCGGGGCAGTTCATGCGGTCCCGGTCCGTGACGCCGGGACAGTTCGTGCAGTCTAGCACGAGGGGGCAGTTCATAACGCATAAGTTGGTCTCGGCGATCGACAACGTCCAGATGGACCGTCAGGTCAACATCCACGACCTATTCGGTCTGACGGAGCTTGAACAACTGTCTGCGATGCTCGACGACCACGGCATCGGTTTGCTTGAGCCCTGGGGCAACCCCGTGAGGTGGCTTGATTCGCCGACAGTCGACGGTCAAATCGGCGTGGTGCCGGATTTCGATCCGTCGGTGGACGGTCACGAAGGCGACTTCAATCTTCCACAGTTCCCGGCCGGCCGGCATCATTCGGACGGCGACTTCGGGATAGGGCAGGGGAGCCTGCCGGGGGTCTTCAGCTTCGGCGCCAAGGCGAGTCTTGCCGAGCGTGCCAAGGCCGCGGCCCAGCGCAGGCTCGCGGAGCGGTTGGGACGCAAGCGGTAGGATCGCATCCCAACGCGGCGGCGGCGTCCCGTCGGTGTTTTATCACGAGTTGGTATTTGACGGATCCGTGAAAGTCTCCGCGGCCAGCGATCTGTTTAGCCGCGACCCACAGGGGAGCGCCTGGAGGGCGCGCTCCCCTGTGGGTCGCGGCTAAACGACGGAATCGGCTGATTTCGGCCGCGGGGAGCCGACGCTACGGGTGCGGCCTTGCGTCGTACTGCCATTTGTCCATGCCTGTCCTCGATTCAGCTAATGGTAGTGGTTCACTTTGGGTGCCACTGGCGGCTTGACCGCCAGTGCCGACACTGGCAGCAAGCTGCCAGTGGCACCCGTTGATCAAAGTGAACCACTACGCAGCTAATCGTCCACGCTTGTCCTCGGTTCGCCTATTGCGGTACAATCAAGATGAACGTGGCGGTTGCCACGTCGCAGGTACCCGTACTTCGAGTCAGAAGGAGGGCTCCACCTTGACCACGGAACTGGAATCGTCACCCCATCCCATCACCATTCAGGAACACATTCTCAATCAGCAACGGACCCACGCGACCGCAACCGGCGGATTTAGTTGGCTGCTCTCGGGCATCACCCAGGCAGCCAAGATCATCTCCGCCAGCGTCCGCCGAGCCGGCATCCTCGATGTTCTCGGTGATGCCGGAGACTCCAACGTCAGCGGCGAGCAGCAGCAGAAGCTCGACATCCTGGCGAACAAGTCGCTCGAGATGTGCCTCGGTTTCCGCGGCAACATCGGCGTGATCGCCTCCGAAGAATTGAACGAACCCAAGGTCGTGCCCAAGAGCGGTGCGTCCGGCAAGTACGTCGTGATCTTCGACCCGCTCGACGGCTCGAGCAACATCGACGTGAACGTCTCCGTCGGCACGATTTTTGCCATCTACGAGCGCGACACGACCGGCTTCAACGGCTTCGACGCCGTGGCCGACGTCCTCCAGCCCGGCATCAAACAACTCGCCGCCGGTTACATCGTGTACGGATCCAGTACCGTCATGACCTACACCACCGGCAACGGCGTTCACATGTTCACGCTCGATCCGTCCGTCGGGTCATTCGTGTTGGCATTCGAGAACATCAAGATGCCGGAGACCGGCAAGTACTACAGCGTCAATGAGGCGAACTACAACTCCTTCCCCAAGGGCTATCAGGAGTATCTCAAGTGGTGCAAGACCGAGGAGGCCGGCCCGTACAGCGCGCGATACATCGGCTCGCTCGTGGCTGATTTCCACCGGACGCTGCTCCGCGGAGGCATCTTCCTGTATCCGCCGACGGCAAAGGCCCCCGGCGGAAAGCTGCGCCTGACCTACGAGGCCAACCCGATCGCATGGTTGGCGGAACAGGCCGGCGGCGAGGCGAACGACGGCAAGATGCGAATCCTCGAAAAGGTCCCGCAGTCCGTTCACGATCGAACGCCCCTGGTCGTCGGCGGCAAGAAGGACGTGGCGCGACTGATGAAGTACATGGAGATGTACGGAGACGAAGACGTCCCACAGGCCTCGACAAAAGCCGCGACAAAGGCCACGGCGAAGGCGGTGGCGAAGTAGCGCTTCACCAGAAGCGAAGCCGCAAGTAGCGTCGGCCCCCCGTGGCCGACGTGAAAAACCGATGGGCCACAACGGCTGGAGAACGGGTGTAGCTTCCGACGCCCCTGTCGGCCGCCAATAAGTGGTTGGGATTCCCGTCCGACACGGGGGTCGGACGTTACTGTCCTGAAAACTCTACGATCTCGGCGACCTCTGTGGCTAAGATCATCGGGTCCAATCACACCAGCTCCACGGCGCTGAGCACAAACGCCGAAGGACCGGCACACGATCAATGGCAACAAGCTGTGAGCAAGCAAGTTCCGACAACGCCTGGACGATCGGTCGTCTGCTGGCGTGGACGACTGAACACCTGAAGTCCCGCGATGTGGACGAACCGCGTTTGTCCGCCGAGCTGCTGCTGGCTGAGGCCATGGGCTACCAGCGCATCGATCTGTACGCGCGATTCGAGGAAAAACCCACCGCGGAACAACGCGACGCCTTCCGAGGCTCGATCCGGGCCGCCGCCGAGCACAAACCGATCGCCCAACTCATCGGGCACAAGGAGTTCTACTCGCTGGATTTCAAGGTTACGCCCGACGTCCTGATCCCGCGGCCGGAAACGGAGTTGCTCGTGGAACGCGCGCTGACTTGGTGTGACGAACACCCGCGAGACCGACACGACCTACTCGACCTCGGCACGGGCTCGGGCTGCATCGTCGTGGCGATCGCGAAACGGCAACCGAGCATCCACGCCGTGGCGACCGACATCTCGGAAGCCGCAATCGTCGTCGCCAGACAGAATGCCGACGCGCACAACGTCTCGGACCGCCTGCGTTTCGTGCAGGCGGACATGTTCGACCTGCCCGCCGGTGCCGCGCCGGATGGCGGCTTCGATGTGATCGTCTCGAACCCGCCGTACGTGGCGGATCACGAACGGGAGACCTTGCCGAGAAACGTCCGCGACCACGAACCGGCTGTCGCCCTGTTCTGCGGCGCCGATGGCCTCGGCGCCTATCGCCGAATCGCGGCGGGGGTGGCGAACCACCTGCGACCGAGCGGCACGTTGATCCTGGAAGTCGGCCACACACAGGCCGCCGCCGTCGAGCAGATTTTCACCGAACATGCCGGCCTCGAACTCGTTGGACGATTCAAAGATCTCAGCGGGATTGATCGGGTCGTTCAGCTTAGGCATCGCGCAGGAATAACATGACCGATTGCGCCGGTTGGCTGGCCTGCTGGCTTGCCGTTTGGCGGATCAAACGTACACGTTTTTCTTGCGCGACTCCTAAACACGTACTTTGCGAAGCAAAGGGTTGGAATCATCGCTATCACGGTTTCCCTCCCTTTCTTTCATATATAGACCGGCGACATAGGTAACAGGTGTTCGGGGACAGGGGAACCCATGTCTCCTAGCTGTACATTCAGAAAGGATGGAGCGCCCCATCAGTACACTCAGTCGTGAAGTGCTATAAACTACCCGCATGACCGATCTTGCCGGCAGGCGGTTCCATCGAATCCTGATCATCAAGCCCAGTTCGCCGGGCGACATCATTCACGCGCTGCCCGTGCTCCACGGTCTGCGTCGGCGATTTCCTGACGCCCACCTCGCGTGGCTCGTCGCCTCGCCGTTCGCCAACCTGATCGAGGCCGACCCGGCGATCGACGAGGTCATCCCGTTTGACAGGAAGCGCTTCGGTCGAATGTGGTACAACCCGGTCATCAGGTGGCAGTTCGCCGCGTTCGTCGGCAGGTTGCGCCGCCGGCGGTTCGATCTGGTCATCGACTTGCAGGGGTTGTTCCGTAGCGGTTTCCTCACCCGGGTATCTGGCGCGGGCGTGCGGATAGGCTTCGCCGCCGCGAGAGAAATGGCCGGGATGTTCTACACACACAAGATCGCCGCAGGCGACCCAAACCGCCACGCGGCCGACAAAAACCTCGACGTCGCCCGCCTGCTGGGCTTCGACGACACACCGCCGGATTTCTCGATCCACACGACAGAAGACGACCGCGCGCATGCCGCCCGCCTGCTCGCCGAGGCGGGGGTGCTGGTAAAGTCTGACCTGCGGGTGCCACTGGCAGCTCGCTGCCAGTGCCCACACGGGCGGGCAAGCCGCCCGTGGCACCCAACCTTGACCAGTCCCGAGACAGACGCTGCGGAAGGTGATCGCTACGCCGTGCTCGTGCCCGTCACGCGCTGGGAAACCAAGTGCTGGCCCGCGGACCGTTTCGGCAAGCTGGCCAAGACCATCAAGCAGTGCCACGGCCTTGGCACTGTGCTGGTAGGCGGCTCGGCGGATATCCCGGCAGGCGACACGGCCGCCGCCGCATCTGAAGGCACAGCGGCGAACCTGTGCGGCAAGACGACGTTACGTGAACTCGCCGCCTTGATTGCCGGCGCCTCGATCGTCGTCACGGCCGATTCCACACCCATGCACATGGCCGCCGCCGCCGCCCGCCCCCTCGTCGCCCTGTTCGGCCCCACCAACCCGGCCCGCACCGGCCCATACGCCCGCACACCCGATGTCCTACGCGTGGAACTCAACTGCTCCCCCTGCTACCTCCGCCACAAACGCCAATGCCCCCACGAGCACGCCTGCATGGAGGAACTCGCGGTCGAGACCGTCGCCGACGCGGTGAGCACGCGGCTGTCGAGCGTTGACGGCTAGCACGAAGTTCCGATGCGATCGCGCATTCATGTCGGAGACCTGGGCTGCCCGCCTGTGAGCCCCGTAGGGGCGATAGAGTCTAGCCCACGGCGCGAGCCGTGGGGTTGCAACGTGTGCAAGCGGGTCAGCCCCGTAGGGGCGATAGAGCCCACCAAGTCGCATCTTCCGCCCCCCTGGGGCTATGTAGCACTTGTGCCGACGGGATCCCACGGCTCGCGCCGTGGGCTATCTTCTTGCGCCACTCCGTGGCTTACTTGATTGAGCGCTCCTCGGAATCCCGTGAAGAACCAAAAAAAAACTGCCCTCGACTGCGTTGCGTGAACCCAGGGCACCCGAGGTCTTGCTCCCCCCGCCGTTTGCAGAAAAAAATTGCGAGCCGCCGGAAACCGGCGCAATCTTCCAGACTCGCGCGAGGCGAGGCGACGGGCTGGGCCTTTTCTTGTTTTCATCTTGTAGGCTTGCTCTCTGTTCCGCGGGTCCGATACGGCTTGGATCGTGTGCCTGCGCGGGCGCTCAGCGCTGAAGGGAAGGCTCGCTTATGCTTGTGCCCGCGGCGGACACTTGGTAGGATATGAGATATAGTTTCACGGAAGACGTAGAGGAAGCTCTCCTTCTGTCAGAAAGCGCGTCAACAGGATAAAGAGTGCCGCCTGGAGGCTGGGCGGGTTTTCTCTTCTTTGATGGGCGAGGAAAAGGGCAAGGGCTCCCGAACAGTCAATGCCGATCGCAAGGAGAAGTAACTATGAGAGCAGCCACCCGATCATTCACCGTTATGATGTTAACAATCGGATTCTCGCTGGCGGTTCTCTCCGGTAGCGGTTGTCCTTCCGACCCCGTTCCCGATCCTATTCCCGAACCCATCGACCTTTGTCCAGACGATCCCGACAAGACCGAGCCCGGCGATTGCGGATGCGCCGTGCCAGATACCGACACCGACGGTGACGGCACACCCGACTGCAACGACGATTGCCCGAACGACCCGAACAAAACGGTCCCAGGCATCTGCGGCTGCGGCACGCCCGACACCGACACCGACGGTGACGGCACACCCGACTGCAACGACGATTGCCCGAACGATCCGAACAAAACGGTCTCAGGCATCTGTGGCTGCGGCACGCCCGACACCGACACCGACGGTGATGGCACGCCCGACTGCAACGACGATTGCCCAAACGACCCCGACAAGACTGAGCCTGGCGACTGCGGCTGCGGCGTTGCAGAAACCGACACCGACGGTGACGGCACGCCCGACTGCAACGACGACTGCCCAAACGACCCCGACAAGACTGAGACTGGCGACTGCGGTTGCGGCGTCGCAGAAACCGACACCGACGGTGACGGCACACCCGACTGCCTCGACGATTGTCCGAACGATCCTGACAAAACGGCCCCAGGCATCTGCGGCTGTGGCCTGCCCGAGACGTGCGTGCTGATGGACACGGTTACCGTCGGCAACCCGGGCAATGGTGACGACTCACATGGCGACGGCTACGGCGGCGTGGCGGACACGTACAGCATCGGCAAGTACGAAGTGACGGCAGGTCAGTACGCGGAGTTCCTCAACGCCGTGGCGGCGACGGACACGTACGGACTATACAGTACGAACATGAACAGCGATCCGGGAGGATGCCAGATCACTCGGAACGGGAGTGACGGCAACTACACCTACGATTTCAGCGGGCGCCCCAGTGGGACGGAAGCCGACTGGACGGATCGCCCCGTGAACTATGTCTCCTGGGGCGACGCGGCGCGTTTCGCCAACTGGCTGCACAACGGCCAGCAGAGAGGCGCGCAGGACCTGACCACGACGGAAGACGGGTCTTACCACCTCAACGGGGCGACGACTGAAGCTGAGCTAAACGCGATTACGCGCGAGGGAGACGCCAAATGGGTGATCCCGTCGGAGAACGAGTGGTACAAGGCGGCGTATCACAAGAACGACGGTGTGACGAGCAACTACTTCGACTATCCGACGAGCAGCGACAGCGAGCCGAGCAATGACCTCGTTGAACCAACCGACCCGGGCAACAATGCGACGTTCATCGACCCCGGTCACACGATCGGTAGCCCGTACTACCGCACGGAGTTCGGCGCTCACGAGAACAGCGAGAGTCCGTACGGCACGTTCGACCAGGGCGGGAATGTGTGGGAGTGGAACGAAGCTGTGAGCGGATCGTCTCGCGTCTTGCGGGGCGGGTCGTTCAACTACAGTGGCGCCAACCTGCACCCGTCGGTCCGCGAGACCAACGACCCGACGGACGAGCTCAACAACGTCGGGTTCCGCGTCGTCGAGATGCCTGAGTAGGCTACGATCGTGGTGTTGGCTTTGGTTGGCGTGGACTGTGTGCCACTGCTCTTGAGCAGTGTGACCTCGAAAGATCCCCAAAGGGCACTGCTTGAAATCAGTGGCACGAGGCCCGCCCCGGAGGGGCGGTCGCAAGTAGCCGCGGGTGGAGCGGAGCGGAACCCGTGGAACCGGATCAGCCCAATCGCATTGCCGCCCCGGAGGGGCGGAGGAAACGGGGCCGACTCAGGACGATTCCGTCGCCCCTCCGGGGCTGTGCCGATAGACAGCCCACGGACCAGGGGTTCCGCTTCGCTCCACCCCTGGCTACTCGCCTTGGCCCCTCCGGGGCCGAACTGCGAACCCTCCGGGGCCGTTCCGCATCCCGCCACAAGCACCAAGCCGAACAGGGATCAAGAATAACCTATGGCATATGGGAAAAGGCGGGGCCGAAAAGCGGGCAGTCGGTCTTGCGCTGGCTCCGCGCCCGAAGGAGGTGAAACCACCCGATGCGTTGCGCGGAATTGCGCCCAGTTGCGCTTTGGGCGAGTCGCAGAAACGCGAAACAGCATCAAATATGAGGGTGTAATCGCTCAAAACGATCGCAATTTGCGGAAAGTTGCAGTTTTTTCACTTTGTCTCACCGGCTTTGGCGCCGGTGCCACCCGCACTTTCGTAGCGGCCGACGCCCCTGTCGGCCGGGGGGAGCCGTTGGTGTTTCACGTCCGACACGGGGATCGGACGCTACGTTGTTCAACCGGGGAGCACCCGCGCCGGCTGTCCTAAATCTGCTCTATCAGCGACCTCGTGGCGTTGCAGCGCAGGCGGTAGCCAAGAACATCATCGCGATTGGTGACCGTGTGGCGTGGACAAAAAGGCCTGAAAAGCAACGTGTAAATGCGACCCCTGAACCGCATGTTGCCGGCCGATGCCCCTCTATCGCCGTATCCTCAGATCGGGTAGCATCGCGTGCCCTCGACAGCGCGCGTCGCCCTCGCGGCTCCGGCTCATTGAGCGCACGTGACCGCTGGCAGGCAGCACGCCGTCGGCGGTTGATTCTGAGGATATCGACCATGCCCGACACCCGACGAAACGTCATCGCCTTCATCACTTCCTGTTTGCCGCGTCGCTGCGGCATTGCCACCTACACAAGCGACGTCGCCACGGCCGTCGCCCAACACGCCTATGGCGAAGCCCTCGACGCCGGTCACATCCGGATCTTCGCGATGAACGACCTACCGCAGGGCTACTCCTACGGCCCCGAGGTCGCCTTCGAGATTCAGCAGCACGCCCGCGAGGATTATCGCAGCGCCGCCGAGGTGCTGAACACGGGGAAGATCGACGTCGTCTCGCTCCAACACGAATACGGTCTGTTCGGTGGGGAGGAAGGCGAGTACATCCTCGATCTCGTCGACCGCCTGAAGGTGCCGCTCGTCTCCACATGTCACACGATTCTTGCGGACCCGTCCGCGAAGAAGCGGGACATCCTCCGCCGCATCTGCGAAAAAAGCACACGGATCGTGGTCATGGCCGAGAAGGCCCTGGAAATCCTCGGCGATCTGTATGGCGTCCCGGCGGATCGTGTCACCATGATCCACCACGGCGTCCCCGACGTGCCCTTCAGTGACACCGAGCCGTTCAAACAGCGATTCGGGCTCGCCGGCCGCCCCACGATCCTCACGTTCGGCCTGCTCAGCCCGCCGAAAGGCATCGAGTTCATGCTCGACGCCCTTGCCAAGGTCGTCCCCGACCATCCGGACCTAGTTTACATCATCCTGGGCGCAACCCATCCCGCCATCAAACGGGAATCGGGCGAATCATACCGCCTCTCGCTCGAGAATCAGGCCGTTACGCTCGGCATTCAGAAGAACGTCGTCTTTCACAACCGCTTCGTGTCGAACCCCGATCTCTTCGAGTACCTCCAGGCCGCCGACATCTACGTCACGCCGTATCACAACAAGGATCAGATCACGTCCGGCTCCCTCGCCTACGCCCTGGCCTGCGGTAAAGCCGTCGTCTCGACTTCGTACTGGCACGCGCAGGAACTCCTCGCCGATGGCCGCGGCATCATGGTCGAACCGGGCGACGTCGACGCACTCGCCGAAGCGATCCGCGGCCTCCTCCGTGACACCGACGAGCGCGACCGAATCCGCTACGCCGCCTACGAATACAGCCGCCGGATGCTATGGCCGCAGGCCGGCCGGCAATACGCGGGCACCTTTGAGAAAGCCCGGCAGGCCTACTCGGCGGCAAAGCGCCCTGCCCCGGCCGAACGGGAGGTCCTCCTGCGCATGTCGCTCCCGGAGGTCCGCCTCAGTCATTTCTTCACGATGACGGACGACACCGGCATCCTCAAGAACGCGATCTTCGCCACGCCCGACCGCAGATACGGCTACTGCACGGATGACAATGCACGCGCGCTCATCGTTTCGGCGATGATCTGGTCGCTCTTCCAGGACGAGAAGGTGTTGCCCGGGATTCAGACATACCTGTCGTTCCTTCACCATGCGCTCGATCCGGACGAGTCCGGGCGGTTCAGACGGTTGCTCTCCTATGATCGCCGCTGGCTTGACGGCAGCGGCAAGGCAGACAGCGACAATTGCGACAGCGGTCACGACGACGACGACGGCAACGACGATTGTCAAGGACGCATCGCCTGGGCGCTCGGGTATCTCATCGCCCACTCCCCCAATGCCCATGCGCAGCGCCTTGCCGTGCATTTGCTCCGCACAGCACTGCCTACCTTCCAGCACGTCAGGCACCCCAGACCTTGGGCCTTCGCCATCCTCGGCCTGCACTACTACCTCAGGATTCATAAAGAAGACGCCGCGGCGCGAAGCCTTCAAGCCAGCCTCGCCGAACGACTCAACGACAAGTTCGCCCGGCACGAATCCGACGACTGGCCCTGGTGTGAAGACATCGTCACCTACGCCAACGGCCGGCTGCCCCAGGCCCTGATCATCGCCGGGTTTACCCTCGATAGACCCGAGATGGTCGATCGAGGCCTGCGCGTGTTGCGATGGCTGCTCGACGTTCAGACCACCGACACCGGACACCTCTCGATCATCGGAAACGACGGCTGGTTCCGCCGAGGCATCCAACGGCCCGTCTTCAATCAACAGCCGCTCGAACCCGCCTCACTCATCGGCGCCTGCAAGGCGGCGTTCCGCGCCTCCGGCGATCCCATCTGGCTCACCGAGATGCGACGCTGCTTCGAATGGTACCTCGGCCGAAACGACCTCGGGACCGCCATGGTCGATTTCAAAACCTGGGGCTGCTATGACGCATTGATGCAGTCCGGCCTCGATTTCAACCAAGGCGCCGAAGCCGACGTCTCCTGGCTGCTCTCCCTCCTCATCATGCACGAAATGCAGACAGGCGAGCCGCCCCTCATCGGCTAGGGCTTTGTCACGTCTAAATATGCGGGTTGGGTGGTACGGGCGTCTCGCCCGTACAAGACCATGGCAACCCGATTTCGCACGGGCGGGACGCCCGTACCACCCGATCATATAGGCGTGACAAAGCACTCGGGCAGTTTCGGAGACAACGTCGCGTCCGACACGGGGGTCGGACGCTACAGTTGTCCTGAATCTGCTCTAACCGATGCAAACATCGCTTGAAGCGATGGCACGAACCCGTCAATTGAGTTGACGGATCGTTGGGATCGCACGGCACGTCTGAAAAAACTCCCGCCCGATCCTGAAAACAGTTGATACCGGGGCTATCGTCCAGCCACAGTCGAGTTTGGACGATAACCACGCAGGGACGGACGCGATCCGACGCGACGCCGAACAAACAACACACGTGCCGATCACCGCTACGGCCATCAGGAGTTTTTGATGCCGCCGCAAACTCAAGACCCACGCCGCCGCCTGCTGGTGCGCCACGCGAAGAACCCCATCCTCTCCGCGGTCGACTGGCCGTACTTCATCAATACCGTCTTCAATGCCGGCGCGGTTCGACTTCCATCAGGAGAAACCCTCCTCCTTTGCCGCGTCGAGGAATGCTCCGGCAGGTCGCACCTCTGCGCCGCACGATCGAAGGACGGCGTGACTGGCTGGATCATCGACCCCGAACCCACTCTATTGCCGGATGCCGAAAACTATCCCGAGGAAAGCTGGGGCATCGAGGACCCACGCGTCGTCTGGGTGCCCGAACTCGAGAAGTACGTCGTCACTTACACCTGCTACTCGCCCGCCGGCCCGGGCGTCTCACTGGCCCTCACCCACGACTTCCGCGAGTTCCAGCGCATCGGATCCGTCATGCCGCCGGAAGACAAAGACGCCACGCTCCTCCCGCGCCGCATCGGCGACCGCTGGGTCATGGTCCACCGCCCCATGCCGGGCTCCGGCAGGGCAAATATCTGGATCTCCTTCTCGCCCGACCTCAAGCACTGGGGCAACCACACCGTCGTCCTCAAGGCCAAACGCGGCCCTTGGTGGGATGCCACAAAAATCGGCATCTCTCCGCCCCTCATCGAAACGAAGGAAGGCTGGCTCATGATGTACCACGGCGTCAAATTCACTACCGCCGGGTCCATCTATCGTGTCGGCCTCGCCTTGCTCGACCTCGACGACCCCACGAAGTGCCTCCGACGCGGCGATAACTGGATCCTCGGACCCGAGACTGAATACGAACGGACCGGAGACGTCGGCAGCGCCGTCTTTCCCTGCGGCTTCACCATCGACGACGATGGCGACACGATGAACCTGTACTATGGAGCCGCCGACACCTGCATCGCCCTCGCCCGAGGAAGCATCACCGGCATGTTGGACTGGCTCGGCATGCACAGCACCCCAGGTGATCCCCCCCTCGAGTAGCCCGCGACGGGACAGCAGGCTCCTTCTGGGTGAGCTTTTCCTTTGTGCGTTGAATCTCCCCAATGGCTTGCCGTTTCGCGGATGTGCGCCCTATCCCCGGACGCGTGGTCAATCGTTGCCCATCAGTCGCGAAGTTCCAGCCCGTTCGCATCGCGCATCCCCCCGCACAGGCAAACGATGCCTTCGATGAGCCCCCATATGCCCACGAGTCCGCAACCCAGACCCGGCACGCACGCAATCGAGCCAAGCCCTCCAACCACACTCAGAAGCAGCATCACGAGCCCGATGCCCGTATACCCCAAGTAGAATCGATGGATACCGAGCCCACCAAGGAAAATCCCCAGCAATCCAGCGACGATCTTGCTCTTGGAACTCAACGCCCGTGGCCCGTCATACAGCATCCCCTCCGGACCAGCCTGCCGAGCCACCGGCCGGCTCGCCGGTCCACAACACGCCTTGTTCTCGACAGGTGATGCTGCCGGCCCGCAACACTCAGGTTTCGGCCCACGCGTCATCGTCGGCACTTCACCCGGCGTCGCTTCGTCACGCTCGATCGTGACTTCGGCCTCGGTCCCCGATTGACGGCGCAACGCCGCCGCAACTCCCGTCACCGAATCCGCGCGAACCTCGCGGTCGGTCCCCCTTTCGATCAGGATGGTGGACGTGACGATCCTACCCTCATGCACCCATTGGACAAGCGTGTCAACGTCCGCGGGGCCGTATCGTTTGCCGTCTCCGCCGATTAGGAAGTAATACATCGCTCCACTCGATCCTCAGCCTATCCAAGCCCCCGAGAAAGCGACGTTCGCACGTCTACTTGTCCTTCTCGGGATCGTGTTCGGCGACGGCCTCCGGCCTCTCGGGCGCCGCCTCGGCATCGGCCGTTCCGGACGCTGCCTCGGTAGACTTGGATACCACGGCCCGTTTATTCGCGACATTAGAAGATCCGTCCGCGTTTATATCCGCCCCACCCGTCAGCCGCGGCGTCAAATCCGTCACGCTCTTCGCCACCGCGATCGGCACCCGGGCGGATCGACTGTACTGCTGCCGCGCGACGCGAATACCCACGACGCACCCGACCAGATGCTCCGCCTTCGATGCCATCTCCATCGGCATGTCTACATACGCAATCGTCTTCTGGGACTCCGGAACAACGAGGCGGTACCGATGTTTCTCCGGCGCAAAGGCGTGACTCCGACGAAGCTCTCCCTCCAAATCATACTTAGCCAAGGCCGCCTCCGTCCGCCGACGCATGATCTTCATCCGCTCCGCGCCCATCCGCGAACGGAACGCGTCCAACTCCTCCGCATCACTGGCCAGCCGCTCACACGCTGTCCTGGCATCGATCACGCCTCGCAGTTGACGCATCCTGATGGTGGCAATCTCACGAGGCAAACGTTCCTCCGCCTGCGCGGCGATCTCCGCGTATCGCCCTTCCATCGCCGGAAGATCCTGTTCGTTCAGCGGCTTCTCCAACATCAGCCGCAACTCGCCCTCCAACACCGTCAGCATCGCCTGATACCGTGCCGACGGACGAATCACTTCAGTCGAAGGCGTCTCCGCAGCCGAGCGAGCCGGGCGGTCCTCCGCCCGGTCCCCCCCTCGAAGTTGTGGCGTCGGTTGCGCGGTGCTCACCTTCGATGTAGCGTCGGCCCCCCGTGGCCGACGTTCGGAAGAAGCATCCGCGGCTTTCTCCCCAATCGAAGGCAACGTCGAATCCACCGCCAAGGAAGGCCCGTCCTGTCCCCGGGGCGCCGTCGCCTTCGGCCCCTTGGTCTTCGGACCACTCGTCGAGTGTGTACGCAACGGTGGGCGCTTCCGGTTTGCCGTCGCCGCTGCATTGATGGTCTCATCGGCAGCACCCGAGTCCGGCGGCGCCACCTTGGGCGACGCGCCCGGCTTCTTCCCCAAGTACCGCTTCACCAATCCCGTCCGTAGCCGGGAAGGAACGAACTGCACGTATTCCTTCGTGACATACAGCTTGGCCCCGCGGGGCGGAGAAATCCTGTAAAAGCCCTCAGCCTCGCCAAGAATCTCGACCTTTGCGCCTCGAGTAAGAACCAACTGCGTGGATGTTTTCCGGCGGCTCAGATCGCTCCCCGCGCGGATATACACGCGATCTTGTGACACGACGCCCGTCTTCGATCCGGCCTGCCGCTCCACCATCGACTTGTCGACGTAGCTGAAACTCTTCGGCGGTGGCACAACTTGGTACCACCCGAATTTCTCTCCCAGCACCACAACCCGATCGCCGACGTTCAGCTTCGTCGTCGGATAGTAGTTCACACCCGGACCGCTACGAACGTGCACGTTCGTGCCCGACAGTTCCCCTTCCCACGGAAACGCCTTCACATCATCACCGGGAGCGGCCTGCGCAGCCGTCACCGACGCCAACAACACAAACACCATCAACATTGAAATGGGAATCCCTGCTCGCATTTGATTACCTCCCTGTCATCAAGCCGCGCCCGCCCCCGCGCCAGCGTCCCTGGAACTGTACCTATCACACAGAAGGTATGTTCGCCCAAACACATTGTCAATCATCTACTGCCCAACTTGAAACATCTTCGCCGGCCTTGCGTGACCTCACGCCCTGTGAATTGTCCGTTCAAACGGCTCCGACTTCACTCCGAAGCTGCGGCTCGTATTTAGCAGTCAGGTGGGGTGGCTTGGGTAACGAACGACACGCCCTGCAAGGGCGGCGCGTTCATTACCCGCGGGAACGGGCTGGAATGGATGCCCACGGGTAAACTCCGCCGCCGCAGGCGGCTCCATCTACCCATGCCACGCCGGCAAAAAGCCAAACACATACTGGCGGCCAACGTGGAGCACAAAGCGGCTCCTCCGCGCAATCGTCGGTCGCCGGGGGCGGTGCGTGTTCAGCCGGGGTTCCAACATGAGAAGAGGTGGAAACCGCACATCCGATGCGATTTCCACCCCTGCCGCAGGTTCAGAAAGGAGGAAGTTAACAGTAGTACGCCGTGGGCCGACCACGGTTCGCCGTTCTCGAAAAAAATATTCTCGGAACCGGGGAAACGACGGGGCAGGCGGCGGGGATGCCCCTTTGAAGTAAGTAAAAAGGCCTCCGCCAGGCCGCAAAATTAGGTCGGGGCATCACGGTTAGGGGTGTGGAAGCAACCCCAGGGGTGTGCCTGCGACATGGCGGAGACACCTATATTCTACCACATTTTTCGACGCGTGAGCCCACATTCGTCCGAGAATGAGCATTTTGGTCCTGGGCTTCTGTCTGCCGATCCCCTGATCCGGAGTCAGCCTCCATGGGCAAAAAACT
>JAUVGW010000302.1 GCA_030593565.1 Phycisphaerae bacterium
GGGCTTGGGATGAACATTCAACTCGAGAAGGGCAGACTGATTTAAAGTGCGTCCGGACCGGAGGCGCATGTGGCATCGCCGTTCCGGCGATGGGGATACAGGCGGGATGCTTGTGCCGCATGGCACAGTTCGGTTGCAGCCGAAGGCCGCGATATGTCACAACGATTTCGAGAGGTACTCATCAGCGTAGAGCGTTGGGTGGTAACGGGAGTCGGCCGTCGATTCGGCGGAGCTTCATGAGGAGGCCAAGCCATGGACGAAGATATCACTTTCGAGGTAGTCGAGAAGATCGACATCAACGAGTTGAAGGCGTTCTACGACGCCCAGGGCAGTGTGATGCCACAGTCGGTCGACAAGCTATCGAAGATGGTCGACAACTCGGTCAGCTTCGTGGTTGCCCGTGATTCGGGCGGGCGGCTTGTGGGTATTGCGCGCGGCGTGGCGGACGGTGTGCGTGGTTACTTGACGGAATGCAAGTTGGATCCGGCTCGACAAGGGCCGGGTGCGGTGACGCACATTGACGGGCGGATTGAGCATGACCAGTACGGCATCGCCAAGGAGATGGCCGAGCGTGTGATCCGTTCGCTGGCGGACCTGGGCTGTGAACGAATCGATGCCGCGGCGTACGGCACGGAGGTCGATTTCTGCGAGGAACTCGGTTTCAAGCGCGCGGCGGGGACTGTTCCGATGTCGCTTGACATCAGCACGTTGGAGCGGGATTAGCAGCCCGTGGCAAAAGGGAAAAAAGCGGTTCGGAAATGCCGTTCCTGACCGTGAAAGCCACCGGCGAGACGCCGGTGCCACAGTTTTGCCACGGATTATCAGAGCCTGACTCCGGAGTCGGCAGACGAGCGTTGGGAAGTGAGGGCTGAAAGGCGGATGTCGAAAGTGGAGAGGTCGAGGTGATGGCCGACCGTTCATTGAGCATGACTCGGAGCGGTCGGAGGGGGTTGCCGGCGAAGGCCGCGGCGCTGATTGGCATCGCCGGCAAGTGAGTCTAACAAGAGAGATCGCGGCGTGCGCCGCGATCAAGCCGCTGAGCCCGCCGCAGGACTGCCCGGGCGAGACGAGATAAGGACGGACGTTCATGGCTGAGAGCATTTACGACCGCGTTAATGACTACGGTTCGGTGAAAATTTCACTGGCGTCCCCGAACGACATTCGATCGTGGTCCTATGGGGAGGTACGCAAGCCGGAGACGATCAACTACCGCACCTATCGAGCCGAGAAAGACGGTCTGTTTTGCGAACGGATCTTCGGTCCCGAGCGTGATTGGGAGTGTTCGTGCGGGAAGTATAAAGGGACGAAGCACAAGGGGATGATCTGCGATCGGTGCGGCGTGAAGGTGACGCACAGCCGGGTTCGCCGAAAGCGCATGGGGCACATCAACCTGGCGGCGCCCATCGTCCACATCTGGTTTTTCAAGGCGATGCCGTCTCGGTTGGGGGCGCTGTTGGCCATGCGGACGACCGATTTGGAAAAGCTGGTTTATTTTCAGGACTATGTGGTTGTCGATCCCGCGGACACGCCGTTGAAGGCGGGTCAGATTTTGTCGGAGGAGGAGCATCGTAACGCCGTCGAGAAGTACGGCGATGGTTTTGACGCACAGATAGGGGCGGAGGCGGTCAAGAACCTTTTGAACCGACTTGACCTGGCGGTGCTGGCGGAGGAATTGCGAGAAGCGATTTCGAAGACGAACAGCAAGCAGAAGATCAAAGACCTGTCAAAGCGTTTGAAGATCGTCGAGAACCTGCGGCATAGTTCGAATGATCCGAGCTGGATGGTGATGGACGTGATTCCGGTGATTCCGCCCGATTTGCGTCCGCTGGTACTGCTCGAGAGCGGCAATTTCGCCACGAGCGATTTGAACGATCTTTACCGGCGTATCATCAACCGAAACAACCGTTTGAAGAAGCTGATCGATCTGAACGCGCCCGAGGTCATCATTCGCAACGAGAAGCGGATGTTGCAGCAGGCGGTGGACGCATTGTTCGACAACGGCCGGTGTCGCCGTCCCGTTCTCGGTTCGTCGAATCGTCCGCTGAAATCGATGACCGACATGATCAAGGGGAAACAGGGTCGGTTTCGGGAGAACCTGCTGGGCAAGCGTGTCGACTACTCAGCGAGGAGTGTGATTGTCGTCGGGCCTGAACTCGGCCTGCACCAATGTGGGTTGCCCAAGAAGATCGCGTTGGAATTGTTCCAGCCATTCATCATTCGGAAGCTCAAGGAGCGTGGTCTTGCGGACACGATCAAGTCGGCAAAGAAGATGCTCGAGCGACGGGACCAGGAGATCTGGGACATCCTGGAGGAGGTGATCTACCAACACCCGGTGCTGCTCAACCGGGCGCCGACGCTTCACCGAATGGGGATTCAGGCGTTCGAGCCGGTGCTTGTAGAAGGCAACGCGATCAAGATCCACCCGTTGGTTTGTAAGGGATTCAACGCCGACTTCGACGGCGATCAGATGGCGGTTCATCTGCCGCTGTCGATCGAGGCACAGGCCGAGACGCACGTACTGATGATGGCGACGAACAACATCTTCAGCCCTGCGAGCGGTTCGCCGAACATGGCGCCGAGCCAAGACATCGTGATGGGCATTTTCTACCTAACGTGCGATTTCAGTGCGAATGGCGAGCAGAAGGTGACGCGGAGTTTCTCAACGCCGATGGAGGCGACATTCGCCTACGACCTCTGGAAACTGGGGATCCATGAGAGGATCCGCGTGCGGATCCTACAGGGGGAGGTCGTCGATGGGCAAAAGGAGATGGCGAAGCCGGTGCCGAAGGACGGTCTGGTCGAGACAACCGTCGGCCGGCTGATTTTCAACGACGTTCTTCCGGAAGGCATGCCTTTTTACAACTATCCGCTGAGCCAGAAGGGCTGTTCCCGCGTGATCGCGGATTGCTACGCGATGCGTGGGCGCGGGGTGACGATCGCGTTTCTGGACGGGATCAAGTCGCTGGGTTTCAAGTGGAGCACGTTGGCGGGTCTGTCGTTCGGCCTGACCGACATGCGAATCCCGGAAGCGAAGAAGGATATCATCGAACAGGCGCAAAAGAAGGTCGATCGAATCACACGAGCGTTCCACCAAGGCGCGATCACGGATATGGAGCGTTACAACGCGCTGATCGACATATGGGTCCACGTGCGTGAAGCAGTGACCGAGGCCATGATGGCGAACCTGAAGGTCGACTACCGCGACAAGGACCTTGGGTACGCCCATCCGGATGACCCTGGGGCGCACGCCTACCTGAATCCGATTTTCTTGATGAGTGATTCCGGCGCTCGAGGAAGCGTGGACCAAATTCGCCAGTTAGCCGGCATGCGAGCGTTGATGGCGAAGCCCTCGGGTGAGATCATCGAGACGCCGATCAAGGCGAACTTCCGCGAAGGCCTGAGCGTTCTGGAGTACTTCAGTTCGACGCACGGTGCTCGGAAGGGCTTGGCGGATACGGCGTTGAAGACGGCGGACAGCGGTTATCTGACACGGAAGCTCGCGGATGTGGCGCAGAACGTGATCATCGTCTGCCAAGACTGCGGTACCATCAATGGGATCACAAAGGGCGTGTTGTACAAGGGTGAGGAGGTGGATATCTCGCTCGGCGAGTCGATCATCAGTCGTGTCGCGCGGGATACGATTCGGCATCCCGTGACGGATAATGTGATCGTGAAGGAGAACGAGATCATCACGGCCGACATCGCCCGTCGCATCGAGGGGTCGCCGGCGGAAGGCGGATTGGGTCTCGAGACGATCCGCGTTCGCAGTCCGCTGACGTGTGAGACCCCGCGGGGCGTATGCGCCCGGTGTTACGGTGTGGACTTGGCGACGGGACATCTCGTGGAGGAAGGCATGGCGGTTGGGATCATCGCCGCGCAATCGATCGGCGAGCCCGGCACACAGTTGACGATGCGAACGTTCCACACCGGCGGCGTGGCGGCACGATCGGTGATCGAGAACGACATCAGGTGCTCCAACGCAGGAACGGTGAAATTCCACAACCTGAATGCGGCTGAACTCGAGGATCCCGAGACCGGGAAACCAGGCTTGATTGTGTTGAAGCGCAACGGCGAGTTGATCGTGAACGACGAGAAGGGCCGGGAACTCGAGCGTCACAAGATCCCGTATGGTGCTTGGCTCCATGTTCGAGAAGGGGATACTGTTCAGCCACGGACTGTGTTGACGACATGGGATCCGCATCTGACACCGATCCTGGCGGAAGAGGACGGGTTCATTCGTTTCCAGGATGTCGTTGATGGCGAGACCGTTCGTCAGGAGACGGAGGGGCAGGCATCCAAGTATGTGGTTGTGGAACATCGGGGCGACAAGAATCCTCAGATCATCATCGAGGACAAGGACGGGAAGATCCTCGAGTACCACTACCTGCCGGCGAAGGCGCGAATCGAAGTGGCCGAGGGGGATCACGTAAAACCGGGCTGGTTGCTGGCGCGTCGTCCTCGGGAGTTGGCAGGGACACAGGATATCACCGGCGGCCTGCCGCGCGTGACGGAGATCTTCGAGGCGCGTAAGCCAAAGGAGCCCGCTGTGATGGCGGAGATATCCGGCGTGGTGGAGATTCGCCCCGATAAGCGTCGAGGTAAGATGACCATCGCGGTGAATCCGGCCAGCAAGGATCTCGAGCCCCGAGAGCATCATGTGCCACAGGATAAGGCGCTGCTGGTGCATGCCGGCGATCACGTTGATGCCGGTGACCCGCTGTGTGACGGTCCGTTGGTTCCGCACGATATCCTGGCGATCAAGGGCGATGAGAAGCTGCAAGACTACTTGCTGAAGGAGGTTCAGTCAGTTTACCGTTCCCAGAATGTGGGTATCAACGACAAGCACATTGAGGTCATTCTGAGTCAGATGCTTCGCAAGATCCGCGTGGAACAGCAGGGCGATTCGAAGTTTTTGCCGAACGAGCTGGTCGACAAGTTCCGTTTCCACACGGAGAACCAGCGTCTGAGCAAGAGCGTGAAGATCAGCGACGCGGGTGATTCCGATTACGCTGTGGGTGAGATCGTCGCCAAGGTGGACCGGAACCGGACGAATGAAGCCTTGGAGGACGATGGCAAGGATCCGGCCAAAGGTCGTCGGCCGAAGCCGGCGACGGCCAGTCCGGTGTTGTTGGGCATCACAAAGGCCGCGTTGCAGAGCGAGTCCTTTATTTCGGCCGCGAGCTTCCAGGAGACGACCAAGGTACTTACCGAAGCGGCCCTTAGCAGCATGACGGATGGATTGGCCGGCCTGAAGGAGAACGTGATTCTGGGCCACCTGATCCCGGCAGGCACGGCGTTTCGGAAGCAGGCGGTCATGACCGTGAGCCACCTGGGCGAGCCGATCGAAGAGAAGACGACCGAGGTCAGGATGCCGGAATTGCCGACCAGTCCCGGCGAGTTGGCGGCGATGGCTGTCGAGACGGCCTTGGAGCCTGGTTTTGAGTCTGGCCAGGCGCTCGATTCGGCGGCACTTGGCGCGATGACGGGCGTGGTGCCTGGGACCGATGTGGGCGAGCAGTCGGTTCAGAGCGAAGTGGAGGTTTCCGCGGACTCGGCATCGGCGTCGTCCGAAGAACCCGGCAATGGCGGGAGTTGACGAAGCGGCGGCTCGGATGGTAACATGTATTGTTTGCTGAATTTCGCCTGCTCGAGCGGGCGGTGTTGACGTGTGATATCGAGGTAAGAATGCCAACGATCAATCAGCTTTGCAGGCGTCCCCGGCGTATCGAGGGAAAGAAATCGAAGTCGCGGGACCTGGACAACTGTCCGCAACGGCGCGGCGTGTGTCTGATCGTCAAGACCATGACACCGAAGAAGCCGAACTCCGCGTTACGAAAGGTCGCTCGCGTCCGCTTGTCGAACAAAAAGGAGGTGACGGCCTATATCGGTGGGATCGGCCACAACCTTCAGGAGCACTCGATCGTGCTGATCCGGGGCGGCCGTGTGCGCGACTTGCCTGGTATTCGCTTTCACGTCGTTCGCGGTGTGTTGGACTGTGCGTCGGTCGAGGATCAGGACAAGTTCGGCGTTCGGCGGGCGAGGGGTCGCAGCAAGTACGGCACGAAGCGAGCGAAGAAGTAGGAGCCTATCACAAGACACTGTGGTGCAGGCATCCAGCTCGTGACACGACCGGCGAGACGCCGGTGCCACAGACCCGGGGGACCGGGTCGGGGACGACCCGGCTCGCGACAGTCGACCCCACAGCGAGGTGGGGTCGATAGACCTGTCGGCCGGTGTGCATCGGTCGAGTATGGGGATCGGCGAATCAATTCGCCGGCGTCGTGCGGCGCTCCGCGTCGCACCCCAGAAGAAAGGACAATCATGGGTTACAAGAAGTGGACCAAGTCGGCCGAGCAATTGCGGCCCGATCCGAAGCATAACAACATCGTCGCGGCCAAGTTCATCAACTGCCTGATGTGGAGCGGGAAGAAGGCGGTTGCCCAGCGCATTTTCTATGATGCGCTCGACATCATCGAGCAGCGCGTCAACGAGACTCCTCCG
>JAUVGW010000272.1 GCA_030593565.1 Phycisphaerae bacterium
AGAGCCGCCTTCTGTGAAGGCGGTTCCCACCAAACGCCACGGCAAACCGCCTTCACTGAAGGCGGCTCTGATCGGGCTTCTCAAATAGGCTCGTAAACCCAGTGGCATCTGGGCGGGGAGCTTCCGTACGATTCTTGCGATTGCCCTGCACCTCGATGTCGGCGAGGAGCATGGGCGCTTTCCAGGCCGCTCATTGGCGTGTATAAGAGCGCGTTTGGCGCGTCGGGTGGGCGCGACGTGTCGGCTGGGACAGCATCGCAAGCAAGGAACGCGCGTTCATGGATTTTGACGCATTGGGCAATACGTGTGTCGTCGGCCTGCAATGGGGTGACGAGGGCAAGGGCAAGATCGTCGATCTGCTGACGGAGCATTTCGACGTCGTCGCTCGATTTGCCGGTGGGGCCAACGCGGGCCATACCGTCCAGATCGGCGATGCCAAGTTCGCGCTGCACCTACTGCCCAGCGGCATCCTGAGGCCGGACATAGTGAACATCATCGGGCCCGGCGTGGCGGTGGACCTGGAAATCCTGAGCGAAGAAATCGAGGGCCTGCGAGCGCGACAGATTGAGGTCGGCCGGAACCTGCTGGTTTCGCTGCGCGCCCATCTCGTGATGCCGTATCACAAGAAACAGGACCGCTTGTCGGAGGCGCGACGTGACGGTGGCACGAAGATCGGCACGACCGCCAAGGGCATTGGGCCCTGTTATGCCGACAAGATGCTGCGGTCCACGGCGTTCCGAGTTGCCGATTTGTCGCGACCTGACGATTTTCGCTCCCGTATGAAGAAGGTCGTGAGCGACCGAAACACGGTGTTCGCGGCGTTATATGGCGATGACGAACCGCTCGACGCGGAGGCGATCTGTCGGAGGTGGCTGGACTTGGCGGACGGGCTCGCGACGCACGTCACAGACACGACGGCGACGTTGCAGGAGGCGATTGCCGGCGGGAAGCGCATCCTGTTCGAAGGCGCCCAAGGCTGCATGTTGGATATTCACCACGGCACGTTCCCCTATGTGACCAGTAGCGTGTGTACCACAGGTGCGGTGTCGGCGGGGGCGGGCGTACCGCCGTCAGCGGTTCACAGTTGCGTCGGCGTCGTCAAGGCGTACACGACGCGGGTGGGTGAGGGGCCGTTCCCCTCCGAACTTGACGACGCCACCGGCGAGTGGATTCGTGAGCGCGGCCACGAATACGGCACGACGACGGGGCGGCCGCGCCGGTGTGGTTGGTTTGACGCCTTCGCGGTGAACTATGCGATCGAGTTGAACGGCATCACCGAACTCGTGGTGATGCACCTGGACACGCTCAGCGGGCTTCCGGAGGTAAAAATCTGTACGAATTACAGCTTCATAGGCCGGAACGTTTCGGTGTTTCCGCCGACGGACGTGCAACTGCGGGCCGTCGAGCCTTGTTACGAGACGCTACCCGGTTGGGAGGGGAACCTCTCGGAGGTGACGTCGTACGAACAATTGCCGGCGGCAGCCCGCGCGTACCTGGACCGCGTGGAGGAATTGCTCGGTGTGCCGATTACGCTCGTGAGCGTGGGGCCGGACCGGTCGGCTACCCTGCACCGCGGAGGCCGGCGGAACGCCGGTTCAATTGGGATGTCATAGATGATGGCAACTGCAACACGACTGGATCCGCAATCAGAACTGGGCCTCCGGCCCGAGCAGTTGCCTCGGCATGTGGCCATCATCATGGACGGCAACGGCCGCTGGGCCGAGGAACGCGGCGTTGATCGCATCAAGGGGCACGAGGCGGGCGCCGAAAACGTCCACGAAGTCGTTACCCACTGTGCGCGGCTCGGGATCGATGTGCTGACGCTGTACAGTTTCAGCACGGAGAACTGGCAGCGACCTGCCGAAGAAATCGCGCACCTCATGAAGCTGTACGTCAAGTACCTCATCAAGGAGCGCGACGAGATCATGGCGAACGGCGTCCGCATGGTTCAGCTCGGTCGGCGTGACGGATTGCCGGATGAAGTCCTGCACGAGATGGACAAGACCATCTCCGCATCGAAGGACAACGACGGCATGACGTTGTGCCTGGCGCTCAACTATAGCAGCCGCGTGGAAATCGTCGATGCCGTGCGGTCCATCAGCGAACGTGTCAAGGCGGATGAACTACAACCGGATCAGATCGATGAACAGACGATCAGCGAGGCGCTCTACACGGCTCGGCTGCCCGATCCGGACCTGTTGATCCGGACGGCCGGCGAGATGCGCGTGAGCAACTTTCTCCTATGGCAGATCAGCTATGCGGAGTTGTACGTCACGGACACGTTCTGGCCGGAGTTCAATCGAGACAGCCTGAATACCGCGCTCCGGGCCTACGCCCGACGAGGTCGCCGTTTCGGCGGGCTGTAGCGGGAAAAGGCGAAACGTCAAAAGTCGAAAGTCGAAATGCCGAAACACCCGAATGGGACAATGCCGCGAAATTGCAGTGTTTAGCCGCGACCCGCAGGGGAGCGCGTTTCGTTTGGTTTACAGGACGCGAGATTCTGATGACGAGGGATGGCGGGATCGCCGATGTGTCGCACAGCACTGACAAGGCGAATGCACGGTGCAAGAGCCGCCAAACGGCAAGCCATGTTGTGACGTCTGCATGAATCGCGACATTTCTGAAACACTACACTTGGACGGTGGTGAGTTAATGAGTTTTCTCCCTGTTGACGAACAGATGTTCACGCTGTTGCGTGGTTGTGAAGCGGTCTTCAACGAAGATGAGTTGCGGACGAAGCTGGACCGTAGCCACAAGGAGAATCGGCCGCTGCGCATCAAGCTCGGCATGGACCCGACGGCGCCGGATATTCACCTCGGCCATACGGTCGTGCTGCGGAAGATGCGACAATTCCAGGATTTCGGGCACACGGCCGTCCTGATCATCGGTGACTACACCGCACGGGTGGGCGATCCGACGGGCAAGACGAAAACACGTCCCGTTCTGGACGAGGAGACGATCAAGCAGAATGCCGAGACGTATTTCCAGCAGGCGGGGCATGTCCTGGACCTCAGCGACGACAAAATCGAGATGCGCTACAACAGCGAATGGCTCGCGCCGTTGAACTTCGCGGACATCCTGAAGCTGACGGGGCAGATGACGGTCGCGCAGATGTTGCAGCGGGAGAATTTCAAGAAGCGCATGGCCGAGGACAAGGAGATCGCCATCACGGAATTGCTGTACCCGTTGATGCAGGGCTACGACTCGGTGGTGATCGACTCGGATGTCGAACTCGGCGGAACCGACCAGACATTCAACAACCTCGTCGGGCGCGACTTGATGGACAAGTACGGCAATTCGAGCCGCCAGATTGTGTTGATCATGCCGATTCTGCGCGGGCTCGACGGCGTGGAGAAGATGAGCAAGTCGCTCGGCAACTACATCGGCGTAACCGATGAGCCGAAGGACATGTTCGGCAAGACGATGAGAATCGCCGACTCGCTGATGCGGGAGTGGTACACGCTGCTGACGATGGTCCCGAAGGACGAGATTGACGTCTTGGTGGATGGGAGCAAGACGCATCCGCGCGACGCGAAGGTGCGGCTGGCGAAGAACGTTGTCACGCAATACTACGACGCCGAAACGGCCGAACGTGAGGAACGGCTATGGCAGGAGGTCATTGTCGGAGGCGGGCTGCGCGATGACATCCCAGCGGCGTCCATCGCGGGCGGTGAACTCGAAGACGGGCAGATCTGGCTGCCGAAGCTGCTGAAACTACTGGAGCTGGCGCCCTCGACAAGCGAAGGCCGACGCCTCGTCAAGGGCGGTGGTGTATCCGTGGACAAGAAGAAGGTGACCGATCCGAGCGCGACCGTCACACCGGCCGACGGCATGATCGTGCAGGTCGGCAAGCGGCGAGTGGTTCGGCTTGAGTTGACGTGACAGGGCCGCCAAACGGCAAGCCTTGCGGCAACCACCGTTGGCATGTACTGATCGGGTGCGCGGCTTTTCAAGCCCATTTCCACCGCCTGCCGCACGCGGTTGATGTGTCTGGGAGCGGCGGCTTCTCGTCAGTTCATGCCGCGTGCCTGCGGGGTGACGCCACGCCGGGCGTAGAGGGCGGCGGTGACGTCGCGGTGGAGGGACGTCCAGGCGGGGCTGGCGGCGAAGTGTTTGTCAAAGCGCGAATCAGCTTTTACCAGTGCCGTGTTGATGTCTTCGTAGTCCACATAGGCGTCGATCAGTTCCGGCTTCCGCACAAACTTCTCGTATTGCAGCAGCCCGTCGTCTCGGTGGAGTTCGCAGCGATCGTCGATGTAGATGCGGACTTCCGGCGCACGGAAGATCAGGTAGCCGCCGAAGCCGAGGTCATTGAAGACCTTGGTGCCTGGCTCGGCGTCGCGGACGTGTTGACGAAGCACACGTGTGGCTTCGACTGGCCAGCAGTCCGATTCGAGGCTGCACCATCCCGCCCCGATCAGCGGGCAGGCGATGCCGTTGGATTGCAGGAGCAGCGCGAGGCAGACGACGGCGACAGGAATGAGCGCCGGGCGGCCATTGAAACGCGTCGGACTTGGCCGGCGGCCCCGTGAGCGCCCTGCGCGCCGGATGATGGCAAGGACGAGCGGGCTGTGTGGCAACATGTCCGCGATGGCAACGGCGGCGGTTGCCGCGAATAGCGGGCCGTGCCGGATTCGCGTGAATGTCAATCCGAGCCACAGGAGCGGTACGAGCCAGGTGAAGCGCGCGGTGCGCCGCCACGTCGTGGCTAGCAGAAACAGATAGACGGCGGCGAGCGCCAAGACGGTCGCGCCCTCGATTGACAGGACGCGCATGGGGGCGTGTTCGACGATGAGCTTGGGCAGAACGTCGGAACCCATCAAGCTGACCCACACGCGCGGGAGGGCGGGGCCGAACGGGTTCACAAGAACCGCCACAAAGGAAAGTGAGGCCACCGCCCCGATGATCCACGGCGGGGCGATTGGCTTCAGACCACGCGTACGGGACCATGGAAAGTGATGCCAGACCAGCCAGGCCAGCAGCACGCACGTGCTGGTGGCGATGCCGCCGAGCGCGCCGCCGTGGATGTTCGTCCATAGCACGAACACGAGCGGCAAGAGCAGCAGGCGGATCGGCCTTCGCCGACCGGCTTCCACATCCGAAAGCTGGACGAACAGCCAAGCCATCAGCGCGATGGTGACGATGTGGGGCCGCGGCAGGAAGTGATAGCTGCTGGCGGCGACGACGAGCATGATAAGCAGAGCGCAGACGGGCCAGGGCAGGCCCGTACGGAAGAAGCGCCCGGCGAGCAGCGCGTATGTGGCGGCGAGGAGCGTGATGGCGGCCATGACCAATCCATCGAGGCCGGCGACGCGATGGATCAATGCCATGGCACATTCGCCGAGCCATTGCTGGGCGATCCAGGGCTGGCCCTGGCAGGTGAAGCTGAACGTGTCGGTCCGAACACACTCGCCGCTTTGTAGCATCTGCTCACCGACGACGGTGTGCCACAGCGTACCCGGATCGCCGAGCATGTTGCCCGGAGCGAACCAGAGCAAGCCCGCCCAAAGCAGCAGGAAGCACGTCGTCTGCGGGCTCCACCAAGTGTGTGGCGCGGTGCGTGGCATCATCAGCTACTATCGGTCCGAGAGGGGATGGGCTACGATAAGAAGCGCTTGAGGGTGGTCATTGTCTGGGTCGTCGCCATAGGAGCTCGTGGTAAAAGTAGGCGGCATCCATGGACTGTAGCGGCCGACCCCCGTGTCGGCCGTAGAGTGAGGAAAACAGCCGCTCACGGGATCGGCCGACACGGGGGTCGGCCGCTACATGGCTTTGCCACGGGCTGATAGAGGAGGCCGGTAGGGATGCGGGCTGCGAAGGACCATTGTGTTTCGTCCACCGCCATTGGTGGGATACGGCGCGCGCAGTTACGGGGCCGGCGGGGCACGTGTGACATACGAATCGATGGTGCCGGTAATATCGAGAAGATCGGCCGTGGGTTGCGTTTTGGACGCGGCAGACGCGTGATCGACGCCGACGGGTGTCTGGTAATGCCGAGCTTTATCGACTCGCACCTGCACCTCGATTTGGCGTATTCACTGGATATCGTGCCAGCGAACAGAAGCGGGACGCTCGTAGAGGCGATTCGCCACTGGGACCGGGCCAAGCGAAAACTGAAGCCGGCGGATGTGCGAGACCGTGCGATCCGAGCAATCGAGGCGGAAGTCAACTTCGGCACGGGACATATTCGGACGCACGTGGATGTCGGGACCGGGGCGGGGCTGCGGTTGGTCGAGGGCGTGCTGGCGGCGCGCGAGGCGTGCAAGACAATCATCGATATTCAGGTCGTCGTGTTTCCACAGGACGGCCTCCTCCGCGATCCAGGCGCCTATGAACAGATGCACGCCGCGTTGCAGATGGGGTGCGACCTGGTCGGCGGCATTGCCCACAATGAGCGCACGCACGACGACTCGAAGCGACACATCGACAAGTTGTTCGACCTGGCGGCCGAATTCGACGCGGACATCGATTGCCACATCGACGAGACGGACGACCCGAAATCGCGTTGCACGGAATACCTGGCGGCGAAGACCATCGAGTGCGGCCGGCAGGGTCGCGTGACGGCGAGTCATGTCTGCGCGCTGGCGAGTTACGATAATGTACATGCCGCAAAAGTGATTGACGCGCTGCGGGAGGCCCGCGTTCAGGTCGTGACGAACCCCGGCGTGAATCTGCACTTGCAGGGGCGGCACGATCGATACCCCAAGCGGCGCGGGCTGACCCGTGTGCGCGAATTGGTGGAAGCCGGTGTGAACGTGGCCGCCGGACAGGACTGCATCCGCGATCCGTTCTATCCATTCGGGACGGGTCAGATGCTGGACGTGGCGCACCTGTTGGCGCACGCGGATCATCTGACAACGCCGAAGCAGCTAAACACCGTTCTCGACGCAATTACGACAAACGCGGCGAAGGTCTTGCGATTGAGAGGTTATGGGATTCGGCCTGGATGTCGTGCCGACCTCGTGGTGCTGCCCGTTCAAGACGGGCATGAGGCCGTTCGGCTGCGACCGATTCCGGCGCATGTGCTGAAGGCGGGGCGGGCGATGAGAGGGGATTGACGATTGGGGATTAGCCCCTGTAGTGCTATAGCGGTTTGCCTGCTTCTTGTAGCGGCCGACGCCCGTGTCGGACGACGAATAGCAGCCACTCTTGACGGCCGACAGGGGCGTCGGCCGCTACACCATTTCTTAAGCTGCTCTAAGATATGCCAGTCGGGACAGCGGCCCGTTGGAGCTGTTCTCGAATGATCTCGATGAGATTCTTGCGATCGATGGGCTTCGTGGCGTAGTCGTCGCAGCCGGC
>JAUVGW010000289.1 GCA_030593565.1 Phycisphaerae bacterium
TTGTGATAGTCTTCTTGTGGAGGTCGCAGCCGATGAAATGCATGGTTCTCTCCTTATGTGGAAACTGTTGACTCAAAAAACGTTTACCACGAGCTTAAGGAAACCCGCACCACCCGGCACGACCTCCGCTTCATAGTTTCAGGATTAACGAATGGACGCGAGGCAGTCATGTGCAGAACAAACGACACCGCCATCCAAAGACTTTGCGGCAGTTTGCGGCAGTGCGCACTTTTCTTGCCGCAATTTCCCGCGACAACGCCGGCCGGGCAGTTATTCGCAAGGGCTCGGCATCGGAAGTTGAAGAAAAGCGCAGTTTTTTTTCACTTGGCCGCGCTGGCCCCTGCGTAGTCCAGGTCGGCAGGCGCGAGCAACCTGACTATCCGACATGATCTACATGCGGGAAAAGACCACGATCACACTACGGCGAATCCTCCGCCTCGAATTTCCCGGGTCCGCCGGCTGCCAGGCGTACCGGTAGGATCTCGTCCTTTTTCAGCCGGTCGAGGCGGGTTTCTTCGCCGCTGGCCTTCCAGCCGCTGGCGACGCGCAGGCGCTTCTCCCAGAAGATGCTGCCCGCGTCGTGGGCGGCCCAGGCCGCGGGGTCCTTGGGCAACTGGCGCCGTTGCTTGCTCCAGTAGCCGCGTTCATCCTCCCCGGTGGTCGGGACCAACTCGCGACCGGAAGCCAAGTATTGCAGGGCATCCTGGATCGTGAGGCTGTGAAAGTCGAGCTCTTCGTTGCCCAGGAGGTTGTACAGCGTGTCGAGTGCGGCCTTGTCGTTATGACGGCCGAGCGCCCAGATCGCCGTCTGCACCGTGATCACGTCTTCGCGCTCGTGGTTATTGATGACCGCCGTGATCTGCTCGGTGATGGCCGAGTCCGTCGGGCAGAAGGCATAAGCCTTGAGGAGGATCTCCCGCTCGGCATTGAGCATGGTGACCGCGCCCGTGGCCTCGTAGGCGTCGTAGTCCTCCTGGTCGGGCAAAAGATCTTCCATCAACTCTGCTGCGTCTTCGAGCGAGATATCGCCATCCTCGAGGGCGGCCGATGTCTGTTGCCAGACGGCACGGTAGGCGACATCCGCGCCAGGCTCGTCCTGGTCCAGGAGCTCCAGCACGAGGCCGAGCTGAGCGCGGTTCGGGGCCGTGTCGTTCCGCATGATGGGCATCGCCACGAGCATCGCCAGGGCGGCGGCGAGGTCGTCGCAAACGCCGAGTTCGAACAGGGGCTCATCCTTATAGCGATACTTCAACAGCTCGTCGCGCGTGAGGGTGAACTGCTTCTCCTCACCCAGGAAGACGGCGGGCTCGCCATTTTCATCGACGTAGTACGTACCGGTATAGCCGCGGTCTGGATCGCGTTTGAGCGTGAGCAGGTCGGCCTCGGCGTAGAGGTCCCAGAAATCGGCGACGCTCAGCCGCACGGTCTTCAGTTCGGTTGGGGGTGGATCTGCCATGCTCAACTAATCCTCAGCAAGGCGCGCCGGGGGATAGTGGCGGCGCGCATCCCGGTTCCGGCTCACTTGGTGTTCCACGGATCGTCCCACGGTTTGTCCACGGAGTACGTCTTGGGTGTCTTATTGATCTGTTTGGATTTGTACGTGGGAAAGTCGGTCAGGATCTGCATTTGCGCCGTTTCCGCCTGTTTCTCGAGGTCTTCCGCCTCCTGCTCCATCTTTTCGTGCTGGTCCTTTAGGGCCTTCTGCTCCTTATTGAGCTTCTCGACCTCCAGCCACTTGGCGTCCTTGGGCGTGCCGGGCGGCATGACGTTCCAGGCGTCCCAGGCGTCGCTGTACGCCTTGTACTTGGCGTTGTAATTATCGCCGATCGCCTCGGCGGCGGTAGACGCCGTCTCCGCTGCGGCCACCAGGTTCTTAGCGTCGCGTTCGTACGCGTCCCCGTGTGTCGCGATATCGGACAGCATCTCGAGGACCTTGATCGGATGGAGGTCGGCCTTGCTCCAGTCGGCAACCAGGGTCTCCTTGAGCCGGTCGTCCGTGGCCTGGATCTTGTGTTTCTCCTCGACAAACTTGGATTGGCCGAGCTGGCACGGAGCGAGGATGTACCCGGCATGGCGGCGTTTGAGCAATCCGATGACGGTCTTCTGGGCGGCTTTCGTGCTCTTCTTATGGGTCAAATACGCGATCAACCCGCGCAGCTTGGAATCGTGTGCTTCGACAAACTGGAGCAGACCGATGATCGCACGATCGGGGTGGTCGTAGAAGTAGAAGAAGTCCTTGGGCGCGACGAGCGTCACGCCGGCCCCAAATCGAAAGGCCCGCCACACCAGCTCGGAACAGAACATGGCGTGCGCTTTGCCCTTTGTCTTAAAGAGCGAGTAATCGCCTTTGTAGAACGTGGACCTTCTCACTTTGCCGGTCTCCCGGTTGGTGAGGGTGGCCTTCATCTTTCCCGGCTTGCCGGAGAAGGTCTTGTCCGAGACGACGAACTCGCCCGTCTTGCTTTTGCGCGCCGAGCGTTTGAAGAACGACGAGTCGACGCCAATGATGTTGCTGCGGAGGGAGAACTTGTAGGGTTTCTGCGTCTCGGCCACGGCCCACGCGGCAGCCCGGCGCGCTGTCATCCCGGGGTGCTCGGGCAATTGCATGGCTTGCGGCTTCGGGCCGCGCTTCTTCTTCCTCTTTTTTTTGCGGGCCTTCTTCTGTCGGGTGATACGGGCATTCTCCATGGCCTGGACACCGCCGCCCTTATAGCGATAGACCAGGCAAGCGCCGGTACTGGGCGCATCGAGGAAGATGTCTTCGTCATCGTCGCCGGTGACCGCGGTGCGGATGGGCCCGATGCCGACGGCGCTGTTGTCACGTCCGGGCATCGCGTCGACCGCTTCTTCCTTGCCCCCGTCCGCCACCATGCCGGCGTGGGTTGCCCACGACAGCGTCATTTCCTGGATGAAGCAGTCGAGCGGGTGCTCGGTCAGCAGGATATCGCCGGTTTTGAAATCAAGCGTGGCCGTGTTGACCGTAAGCGGGGCATTGAGCGCCTGGATCGCACCCGTCACCATAACGGGTGTCGTTGTGGTTGTCACGACCGGCGGTGTCGTAGTGGTGACCGTCGTAGTGGTGACCGGCGTCGTGGTGGTTGGCATGGGTGGTCCGTTGTCGTACACCGGGTCGCCGACCATGTAAGCTGTGACAGAGTAGTCGTCGGGGATTTCGACGCCCTGCGTGTCGTACACGAATACCCAGACGGTCGCGCCGTCGATCAACTCGGTGCCGGAGGTGTTGTGCTTCTGCTTGAGAAACTCCTCGACCTCACTGACGTCGGACGTGCCGAATGTCAGTTCGCAGATCTCCGAGAGCTGCATGTCGAAAGCACTGGCGAGCTGCGCCAGTGTGACCCCGTCCTTCAGTGTACAGATCGGTTGAATACCGCGCGGATGCTGTGCGAGGGCCGCGCTATTGCCGTAGTCAGTGTTCGTAACCGGCACGATCTAATCTCCCTGAACCAGCGCCCGAGGTGGATTCGATCACTAGCGTAGTATGTCAACTATTCTGCCTCACTCTGGATATGATGCAAACAGCGTGACACACTCACTAGCAGCCGTGTACCTCCACGAGCTTGGCTTGCGTTGCCTCATCCGGCACGCCAGTGACGGGCAAGTCGTATTCCTGCTGAAACGCGGACACGGCCCGTGCCATGATCGGACCATAGGCGCCGCCGGAACTGCGGCATGGGAAGCCGAGGTTGTGGAGCCGAGCCTGCAATCCGCTGACTTCCGTGACGGGCGGAACGCGGCGTAGGGTGACGTGGCATTCCTCGGTATCGCCATCTTTGTCCGTGATCAGGAACGTCGCTTTACGGGCCATCGGATCCACGCGGATCTCGACATAGCCGTCGCCATCGAGCGTGCCCTCCTGGACGAACTCGCCATCGACGTAGGCCTTGTAGGGGGCATTGGCACGCGGCTCATTGAATTCCATGAAGCGCATTTTGAGCGTTGACGGCTGGCCCCGGCGGACGAAGCGGTGTCGCATCTCGGTCTCACCGGACTCCTGCTTGGTTGTGAACTCGGGGATGGTGACGCGGTCGCCGGCGAGCAGTACGTTGGGCAGCTTGCGCACCGTCTTCAGCTCGGAGTTGGCCGGATCATTCCAGATCTTCTCCCAAAAATGCCCGGTTTTCTTGGCAATGCTTGAAATGCACTCACCCTTGCGGACGATGTAGTCGCCTTGTCCGACGGGGCCGGTGCCCTCGACCTCGCCGGGGATGTACAGCTTATCTCCGGGTCCCAACCGCTCGGGCTGATCAAGGTGTTGCAGCCGGATTTTCCGGTTCAGCGGATCATGCCAGATCTCCTCCGGGTCGAGCCCGTATTGTTCGGCGATGCTGTCGAGCGTCTCGCCTTCTTGGACGGGGTGAGTTGTGGCTCGATTCTGTTTCTTGCCGGTCCCGGCCTTTGGCGCGGCCCCGCCGCCCGCACCCGATTTGGCCGCCGCCTTGACCTTGGATGTCCCGGCCTCCATTTCGGCCTTGAGCCGCGCGGCTTTCTTAGCTCGCGATCCGCCACCCGGGATGTTGGGGATTCCTGGCAAGCTAGGCATAGGGATTGCTCCTGTCAGGCCCGAAATACACCGAACACAGTGTCCTCTCCGATTGCTGACGCCGACCGCTTGGTCGATTTCTCACACCACCGACTGTTTGCCCCCGATGGTCCAGCCGATGAACTGGTTATTGGGCTCTTCCATTGCGTTTTCTATGGAACAACGCAATGCCATTAGCATAAGGCAGTGTGCGTGCCGCCGCAAGGACGACGTTCGCGCGGTCGCCGGCACTAGTCGCGACCCCGGGGCGGAGAAGGCGGCCCAACGCCTGCGTGAAGACCTGTACCCCCGGTTCACCGTCATGACCGTGCGGTTGCCGGCGTAACGCGAACGGATCAGAGACATCCCGCTGCTCGCCCATCACTTCATGGCGCAAAGCGCAGCCAAATACGGTCGGCCGATGGCGCGGATTGCGTCGGCGGCCATGAACCGGTGAGAGCACTACGGCTGACCGGGCAACGTGGGTGAATTCCCGACGTCACCACCCAACTACATCCCTTGTGAACCGAAGCAGCCCCCGAAACGCAACATGACATCCGCAATCCGCGCAGCAAGGCCCTGCATGCCGCGCGCGGTGCCCCGGCCAAACACCTTACGCGGCTCCAGCGACAAGTTGTACCCGGCCACATGGATCAGCAGGCGCTCGAGGATGTTCGCGTGTCGGCGCAGGTGCATGCGCCGCGTGCCGCCCGTGTCGTAACAGTGTGCGAAACTCCGCTCGATCAACTCACCGCGTTTCTTCATCAGCCGCTTGCCGCGACGACATCGAATCCGCCGTCGGTTGCCCGAATGATGCGAACAAGACCGTGCCGGGGGTTTGTGGCTGCGGCACCGGCGGTGTGATGTTGGCGCCCATGGCGCTGTTTGGCATGGGCTGGATGCGACGGCGACACGGCAGTCCTCGTGGCCGGCCTATTGAATCGCCCGCCGCGAGTCGTTGTGGCGGTTCGCTGTTCCTGGGCTACGGAGGGCACACGCCGCCGGAGAGGATGCAGTCTGTAAACGGCTGCACATCCAGACCGTTGAGGAGGCCGTCACGATTGATATCGCAGCAACTTCCCACGTACACCGAAAGATTGTACTCCACTCGGTGCGTGTCTTCTGTGCAATCGACGCCGGCGTCGTCCACGACGACGAGGCGAAGTAAGTGGGCACAGCGCGCCAGGTAGGAAGTGTCCCAGGTACCCAGAAGACCGTCGTTGACGGGCGCGGCGCCAGTGCTGATGGTGGCCCATCCGCTGACGCCGCCGCCGGCGTACTCCAGACGCCAATACCGCAGGTTCGCGTCGTCGGCCGTTCCATAGATTTCGACATCGCCGCTGACGTAGCCGCACGACAGTGGGTCTGAGATGATCGCGACCGGTGGCGTGTTATCTACCGTGATCGCATGTGTCACGGTTTCCGTGTTCCCGCAGTCGTCTGTGCCCTGCAGGCGAACCTCATAATCACCGTCGGCGACGGCGGTGGGGCCGGCACTTGTGTCCCACGTCGCCAACGGGTCGTTGAGGACCGAGGTGGTGTAGGGGGAATTGGGGGGATCGACAGGGCTGAAGGCGCCGGCGCCGACGGGCTTGTAGTCGACGGTGTAGTGGTCAAAGCACGATTGAGCCCAGGCGGTGCCGTCGACGCAAACAGTGCCGCCGATGATCGAGCCATCCGAGGGCAGGCGAAGATCGAGGTCCCCGAAGCTCGTGGGAAGATAGACGAACGTATCGTCACTACTGCTCAGGCCGCAGATGTTCTCGCCGACCACGCGCACGAAGTAGAAATCCTGGGGAAGTCCGGTCGTGTCCCACAAGTAGAGCGTGCCGGAATACGGTCCGGTGGCGGTGCCGGCGATGGTCCAGGCCGCATCGCCCTGACGGCGGTATTCCAGGCGGTCGCCCTGATAGGTGCCGTCGGGATCGTCGACGGTGCCGACGATCAACACCGGATTGCAGCCACACGCCAAGGCATCAGGCTGATCGATCTCCACGATCGGCGGGGTCACCTCGGCGTCACACGGATCGGCGATATCCGTGATCGTGACGTCGTCGATCAATTGGCTTCCCGTCGTAGTGAAGGAACTCCCGAAGGTGAAATTTCTGAGCCGCAGAAGATCGTCGCCGATGGGCTCGTTGCACATCAGGGGCGTTCCATTGACGGTGAGGCTTATCTGATCCGTCACCGCGTCGGTAGTCCAGGTGACTTGGTAATCCGTATCGAAGTCCCATACATAACCGGTGTTGACCAAGCCGCCGCCCCCGCCCGGCAAGTCCTTGTTTACC
>JAUVGW010000439.1 GCA_030593565.1 Phycisphaerae bacterium
CAGTACAGCGCAAAGTAGGCGGCGATTACGCCCAAGAGCCCCCGAGCTTGCTCGGGGGGTACGCTCCCACACGCCACAAGGCAACCCCCCGACCAAGGTCGGGGGGTCTTGAGACGCTGCTGGCACGACCTTGCGCTGTACCGCTAGGATGCACACCCAACCCGGTGCGTATTGAGAAGACGTGTTGCCTTTCCGCTGACCCGTGGACTATACTGAATTGGCACGTGCGAACGTATGATCGAGGCGAGGTATGAGCGACGAAGGACCCAAACAAGCCCACGCGGAACCGGAGCAAGGCGGTTCGACCGCAGTGTTGCCGGAAGTGGCAAAGCCGCGGCTGCTGCCGATGTACCGGGTCATCCTGCACAACGACGACGAAAACGATGTCGAGCATGTGATCCGCACGATCGTCATGCTGACGCCGCTGAACGGACAGGATGCCGTTGAACGGACGCTTGAAGCCCACCACACTGGGTGTTCGCTGCTGCTCGTAACGCACAAGGAACACGCCGAACTCTACGCTGAGCAATTCCAGTCGAGGAGTCTCACCGTCACCATTGAGCCCGTCGAGTAGGCGACGGCCACGGACGCGCACACCTCGCGACGCGGAGCCTGTCAATCGGCCATCAGCGAGGCACGGTCCACCGGAGCCGGTCCGTGGCAAAAGGGAAAACAACGGTTCGAAAACGCCGTTCCTGCCCGTGAGAACCACCGGCGAGACGCCGGTGCCACAGTTTTTCCCTGGGCTGCTATCCGGCGGCGGCGGCTTGTTTCTTGGGAATGAGGAACTTCGCTCCGCAGTGAACGCACTTCTCCGCCTTGCCACGAATCGACTGAGGTACGCGAAACGTACTGGCGCACTTGGGGCAGGCGACACTGATGGTCTGGTCGGTCGAGGCGTTGAGACCACTCGGTTCGTTGGCGCCGTCACTCCCTCCTGTGGGCACCTTGAGGGCCGTCCTGCAATTGCCACATCGCTCGACCTTCCCACGGCTGGCGGCGGGGACTTTCAGCGCTTTGCGGCACGTCGGACAGATAACGGTGATCTTGCCACCGCCGAGCGTGGGCTTGGGCTCCGACTGTGTCGCCAGCTCCGCCTTCGGCGTCTCGGCGGACTTCGGGGCCTGCGGAGCGCGGCCTGGACGATGGCGTTTGGCCAGCCTGCGGCTCATCGCCCGTCTGGCCTCCTGATCGGTGGCCGAGGCTGCCGACTGAACCTGGATCTTACGCCCAGTCGCAGCCTCGAAGCAATGCCGAAACATCAACTCGAACTCCATGCACTGGATCTGCCGAACGATCTCCTCGTCGCGCTGCGTGAGCTTCTCGGCGCGGGCTTGCTCATAAAGATCGATGAACAGGAACGGTTCCCACACACCGCCCATTTCGAGCATGCCTTTGAAACGGCTGATCGGCCGGCTCGCCGATTTGCCGATAGCTTTAAGAGCGAAGTCGGCAAGCGGTTTGAGGATCGGATGGTCGTCGAACTTCTGGAAGCCGGTCTTGGCCTCGTCGGTTTGGCCGTTGTGTCTGGCGGCAAGTCCGGTGAGGAATGCCTGATGCGGATCGGGAACGCTTTGGGCGTACATGAGGCAGTCGTCCGGATAACCGAGCCACAAATAGAGCAAGGCCCGAATCGCTCCCGCCATGCCTTCGTCGGCAAGCTCCTTATGGTGGAAAAGCGAGTCGTCATCGAGTAGTTCAAGGGCATCGCGGCCGGCGCGGATGGCGTGCCCCGACCAATGGAGCGGCGGCACACCCGTTCCCCGCCGGAGAAGAAGAGCGTTGATCTCGGGGGGAAGCTGTGATAGATCTATGTTGAGCATGTTATCGCCTGGGGCAGCGGCCAAGACCCGCATTATAGCTCAATCGGTGATGGTGTCACTGCGGCCGTAACATCACCGATGGGACAACAACGCGCGCGGCCGACCACGCATCCGCTTTCAGAGCATATCGACTTGAACGAGGGCCGCCTTGGGGATGTTCCCGAATCCCCGAGAACGAACGACCGGTAGAATCTCGCTCATACCCTTCGGCCACGGGCGACGGCATTATCGGCAGCCGCCGTCGACCGCGTGGCGACAGCACCGCTACCGCCGTCACAGGCGCGGGGCACAGTCCCCAAATCCTTCACTACGGAACCTCACGATCGCGAAAGCTACAAAGTCGGCCCATGACCCGCCGGGACAGGTCCACATAAACGCGGCGTGGGCGTTCTCCGTTTCGTCATGACCACGTCGATAACCAGATCCGACCTTGACCCGCCATCGCGGTTTGAGAAGAATACACCATAGGGGTGATGGGGGGGAAATGCGACCATTCCACGCGATATTTCCCTGAACTCGAATGCGCTTGGGGCGAGGGCTCCGAGCATCCAGTGCGCGAGCCCACAACGGGGCATCCGTGTTGGCATTGAGCAACGAACACAGGTCTCGACCGCGGTTTCATTCTGCCGCGGGTTCGGGCACGAGACAGGGAAAGGAGAGGACCTTTAACAGGCGCAAAGGACGAACTGGAACAATAGTAACTGAAACAAGGTGTTTTCTTTGAGGGGAGAAAGAACCATGAAGAAGCTTTTGGTTTTGAGTATTTGCCTTGCCGTGGCGAGTCCGGCGGCGGCGGAGCTGGTGCAATTCACAAATGTCCCGAGCCAGGGTGGGGCAGGCATGGCGTCCTACAACGCCACGCTGACGGGCGGGTTCATGCTGGGCAGTATTGACTGGAGTGGATTCGCGTCGACGATCGAGGCTACCACGTATGGCAGCGAGCTGACGTTGGGTTTGTCCGGCCCGCTCGGGGCCGCAACGATCACCCTCGGCGCCGGCACGAGCTACGCTCCAGGCGCCGCCTTCACAGGCATTAGCGAGGCCTTCAATGGGGCTGGCGATCCGGCCGGCTTGTGGACATTTGATTTCTACGAGAGCTTCGATGACGGTGATATCGGTCCTGATGCCACCTGGGACACCATTGACTTCAACTTCAATGATGATTACGTCGCTCCGATGCCCGCCGTCTGGTGCACAGGTTTCGAGGACGGCGTTCCGCCGGCCGGCTGGAACAGCTATAGCAACAGTGGACACGCGGGCTTGGAGACCTGGTACCAGGAGAGCCTCAGTCCGCCCGAAGGCGCCTATTTTGCCTCCTGCCAGTGGGACCCCGATCTGATTGCGCAGGACAACTGGCTGGTCAGCCCGGAGACCACGGCACTCGCGACGATGGAACTGACTGGCCTGAGTAATGGAAGCATCATCTGGATGGGCAACTACGAC
>JAUVGW010000341.1 GCA_030593565.1 Phycisphaerae bacterium
GCACCACGATCAAAGGAGTTTCCCATGCCCCCGGAAGAATTCATGAAACAGCAGTACATCACCCTTCGCGACGAAATCCGAGCCTGCAAGGTCAGGATGTTCTGGATCCTGGTGTTGGGCTCGCTGGTGATCCCGGCCGCGGGGTTCGCCGCCAGCGAGTTTCGCAGCGTCTTTGCCAGCGCCTCGATTCCGTTCGTCATCCTGGTGCTGATGCTTGCCTTCATCATGGAGCAGAACAACATCATTCGCGCCGGTCGTTACTTGAAGGAACACGTCGAGCCGCACATTGATGATGTCGCGACGTGGGAGCAGTGGTTGTCGTCAAACCACAAGCTGCGTGACATCGATCGCTACTTCTTCGGCAGCCTGCTGCTGGTCTTTCTCCTGTTCTATTCCCTGGGAGCGGGCACGGCCGTCGAAAGCCTGGCCACCACTTGGCCTGAGCACTACTGGTACGCCGCGATAGGCTATGGCTTGGGCGGCGTGTGGTTCGCCATCGTCCTCCTACGTCACTGGCATTCGTGCACGACCACAGAATAGCCGGCCGACATTCACTCCGCATCTTTGCGGACATCCGGCTGTTCGCCAATGGCGGCGTGTGTGCGACGTGCGACTGTCAAGAGGCGCGGACCCGGTTTAACAATCAGCCCACCCCGAGGTGTGTTCGTTGCCGTACATCGCCTCTCGGCGCGGTCAATCAGGGAGTTCCACGAACACATGCGCCAAAGCCGAATTCTCTCCTTCTTCCGAGCCAAGGAAGCAGGCCTGGTCGCCGTCATACTCGTGCTGGGCCTGTTGCTGACTGTCTTCGGTGGCACGGTCCAGCGAAAGGTACGCGATCCCAAGACCGGCGCCGTCGTCAGCATGGTCGAGACCAACAAGTTCCTACAGCGACAAAACCTCGACATCATTTTCAAACACAGCTCCTGGACGGCAATCATGGCCGTCGGGGCGACGGCCCTGATCATCTCCGGCGGGATCGATCTCTCGATCGGGTCGATCTACTGCCTGGCTGCCGTGACCGGGGCGATGTTCCTGCGGTGGTTGGGTCCGGAGGGTCCATACCCGTCAGCCTCCGCCGCCTGGGTCGTGCCCCTGGGCATCATCGTCACGCTGTTGATGGGATCGCTGTGCGGGTTGGCCAACGGCCTGATGATCGTGGGGCTTCGCGTGCATCCGTTCATTGTCACGCTGGGCACGATGTCGGTCTTTCGGGGAATCGCCTTTGTCACCACGCGGGCTCAGGCGATCACGGACTACCCGCCCGAGTTCGGACACTTCTTCAGGCATACGGTCTTCGATTTCACACTTGTGCCGATCGTGATGGTCCTGCTGGTTGCCGCCGCCGGGTCTGTCTTCCTTCGCCACACCGTCACGGGGCGATATGTCTATGCCGTCGGCGGTAGTGAGACAGCCAGCCTCTTCTCCGGCATCAGCGTCGGGCGCATCCGCGTCGCGGTCTTCACGATCGCCGGCCTGGCCGGCGGCATCGCCGCAATCATCTGCCTGGGCATCTACGGCTCGGCCGATTCCTCGACGGGACGCAGTTATGAACTCGACGTCATCGCGGCCGCCGTGGTCGGTGGCGCGAGCCTGAGCGGCGGCCGCGGCTCGGCCATCGGCGCCGTGCTTGGCGCGTTGGTCATCCAACTGATCTCCAACGGCATTCTGATTCTCGGCATCGACCAAAACTATACGGAGATCATCAAAGGCGCGGTCATCATTTTGGCCGTCGTACTCGATCAACTGGGCGCTTCACTGAATCGGCGCCGGTTGTTGAAGACATGAATCGGGCGCGGCGCGGTCGGCGATGCACGATTCGGCCGTTGATCGGCGGCAAAAGCCGATCGAAGCGTTTTTGACGTCCGACAGCATTGGGAGACAAGACATGAAGATCAGTTTTTGTGCCGCGATTTCGGTTCTGGCGGTGACGATCACATTGCCGCTTGCATGTTCGAAGAAGGAAAAGAGCGATCGTCCCACCTACAAACTGGGGCTTATCGCCAAGAGCGAGGGGAATCCCGTCTTTCAGGCTGCTCGCACCGGCGCGGAGGACGCCGCCCGCGAGCTTGGAAAGAAGCACGACATCGACATCGAGATTTTGTGGCGGACGCCCGCTTCGGAAGACGCCCAAAAGCAGGCAGGCTTCATCGAGCAACTGGGTGTCCTGGGTGTCGATGGCATTGCGATCAGTTGCAGCGATGCCACCAAGGTAACACACGCCATAGACAAGGCTGTGGAGCAGGGCATCCCCGTGGCCTGCTTCGACTCCGATGCCCCGCAGAGCAAGCGCTTCGTCTACTACGGCGTCGACGACGTGGACTGCGGCAGACAGGTCATGCGGGAGATGGTCGGACTCGTCGGACCGACCGGCGGCAAGATCGCCATCCTGGCAGGCAATCAGACGGCGCCGAATCTCCAGGCCCGGGTCCGCGGCGTCAAGGAGGAACTCGAGGGGCTTCCGAACTTCACACTGGCGGACGTCTACTACCACAAGGAAACACCCCAAGACGCCGCCGCCAAGGTGCAGGAGGTGCAAACGGCAAACCCCGACATCGTCGGTTGGGCCATGGTCGGCGGGTGGCCGCTGTTCTCCGACGCACTGTCGCACTGGGAACCCGGGAAGGTCAAGATTGTCGCGATCGACGCATTGCCCGCCCAACTCAAGCACGTGGAAAGCGGCGTGGCACAGGTGCTACTCGCCCAGCGCGTCTATGACTGGGGACACAAAAGCGTCGAACTGCTCATCGACAAACTGCACCACGGCAAGCCACCGGCCGAGGTCCGCCAGATCATGGAGATGGATCGCGTCACCAAGGATAACGTCAAGCAATACGCCAAGAATTGGGACAAGTGGCTGCCCAAGTAGCACCCACCCCCGTGAATACCGCAACACATGACAGCACCCATCCTCCAGTTCCGCGGCATCACCAAACACTTCCCCGGCGTCACCGCGCTGGCGGATGTGTCGTTCGACATCGCGCCCGGCGAGTGTCATGCCATCGTCGGAGAGAATGGAGCCGGCAAGAGCACACTGGGCAAGATCGTCTCCGGCATCCATCGTGCCGACGGCGGGCGTATCCTGCTTCGTGGCCGCGAAGTGGCGTTTCGCACTCCACGCGAGGCGACCGACGCGGGCGTCAAGGTGGTCCACCAGGAATTGGCCTTCTGCCCAAATCTTTCTGTGGCGGAAAACCTCTGCCTGGGCGACATGCCCCGGTCGCGAGGTCGTCTGTGCTGGCGCGCAATGGGGGAAAGAGCCCGCAAAATGCTCGGACAGGTCGGCCTGGATGTTGATCCATGGACCGTCATGGGTTCGCTTTCCACCGGCCAGGAGCAACTCGCCCAGATCGCCGCCGCGGTGGGTGGCGAGGCCGACATCATCATCATGGACGAGCCGACAAGCTCGCTGTCACAGGCAGAAGCCGAGAAGCTCTTTACGCTGATAGAAGCCCTGAACCGCGACGGCATCACGATCCTGTACGTCTCGCACCGCCTTGAGGAGATCATGCGCCTGACCGAGCGGGTGACCGTTCTGCGCGACGGGCAGTATGTCGAGACATTGGTGACATCCCAAACGACAACGGACGAGATCGTTCGCCTGATGATCGGACGGTCCGTCGAGGATTATTTCCCCGAGCACGTCGATCGCCCGCCGGCCGAAGCCCTGCTTGCAGTCAAAGGGCTGACGTCGCCGGGCAAGTTCCGGGACGTCTCCTTCACCATCCGATCAGGCGAGATCGTCGGCCTGGCCGGCTTGGTCGGCGCGGGACGTAGCGAAGTGGCTCGGGCCATCTTCGGCATCGACTCGTTCACCGAGGGCTCCATCGACTTCGGGGGACGGCCGCTAGCAATCCGCTCGCCCCGCGACGCCATCAGCCAAGGCATCGGCCTGCTCCCCGAGGATCGCAAGCGTCAGGGATTGGTCCTGTCAATGACCTGTCGCGAGAACGTCTCCCTGTCTCTGCTGCGACGTTTGAAACGTCTGCACCTCCTCGACCATCGGCGTGATCGCGCCCTCGCCGAGGAGTACTTCGATCGGCTGAATGTTCGCGCTCCGGATGTTGACGCCGATATCGCAACACTCTCCGGCGGCAACCAGCAGAAACTCGCCTTGGCCAAGTGGCTGGCCCAACAGTGTCGCGTCCTGATCCTGGACGAGCCGACCCGAGGCGTGGACATCGGAGCGAAGGTAGAAATCCACTCCCTGATAGACCGCCTCGCCACGCAGGGCCACGGGATCCTGTTGATCAGTTCGGAGCTACCCGAGATTCTCAACCTCAGCACCCGCATCATCGTCCTGGCCGACGGCCATATCACCGGAGAGTTGGCGCGGCAGGAAGCCGATCAAGCGTCGCTTATGCGTCTGATGATGAACGTCAACGCATAGTATTGGCACCCACTGGCTAACCGCCCACGCCAGGACGATCAGCACGCACACCACCAGCCCGGCCCACTTGGCGATGCGGCGGATGCGGGGACGGCGAGGCATCGTGGCATTCTACTTCGACGACGCAGCAGGGGCAGCTACCCATCCACCAAATCGAATCCCATCTGCTCAGCCAACTCGACAGCGGCCTCGCACTGATCCTGTGCGGTAGCGGTGAGCGACTCACCGAGGCGGCAAGGGAAAGACTGGCCCCATGGAGCGGGAAAACAGGCGTGATCCCCGGCAGGGCAATCGCAAGAATGGCGGATGTAACGGCCGACCCCCGTGTCGACCGTAGAACACCAACGGTTTCCGACGGCCGACACGGGGGTCGGCCGCTACCCGAGCGCACAAACCGCTGCAAAGACCACCGCCTGGCCATTCTTGCGATTGCCCTGTGATCCCCGTCTACAGAGGTCGTTTTCCTTGAATCGAAAGGTATCATGCGGTAGGATGATGATCAAAAGCCAGGTAAATGGAGAATCCTGAGTGAGGGGATGAACGCGCCACGATGGCACAATCATCTGGATTCAACAAGGCGAGACTGAACCAACACGGGGAATCTCGAATGAATGTCCGCCTCCTTGTTGCCATGAGCCTGGGCTTGTCTTGTTCCGTCACGCCCGTTGCGTCAGCCGAACCGCTCGATGGCCGCGAGGTGACGGAGGACATCTTCTACCACTTCATGCCCATCGCATGGCGCGATTCCGACGGCGATGCCTACCGCTTTGGCGACTTCGGCGGCATGACCGACTCGCTCGACTATCTCGAAACCCTTGGTATCACCGCCGTCTGGATGAACCCGATCTTCCCGTCGCCGGCCTACCACGGATACCAGCACGGGCGCGCAGATCAACTCAATCCCTGGTTCGGCTCCAAGGCCGAGTTCCTGGACTTCGTCCAGCAAGCCCATGCCCGCGGGATCAAGGTATTCGTCGACTTCGTCGTCTATGGCATCAGTCACGAGTCCATCTACTACCAGGACGCCTATGCAAACCCCGCGAGTCAGTACGACTCCTGGCTCGCGTTTACCAACCCGCAAAACACACAGTATCAGGGCTCGGTGTACACGACCTGGAACGGTGACAGCGTCGGGTTCATCCATTGGGACCTTCGCGACCCCAACCCAGTCTCACTTGTCACCGGGTGGGGCCAGTACTGGCTCGATCCCGACGAAGAC
>JAUVGW010000248.1 GCA_030593565.1 Phycisphaerae bacterium
TCCAGCGAGGGCGTCTCATCGCTTCTTCTCCCGCGTCCAGCAGCAGTACGCCCCGCCCTCGTGCGGGTAGCGCACCTCGACAACCTCGGCGGCACGCAGGGAAACGGGATTCTGATCCAGCGTGTGGGGGGCCTTTTCGGCTATGTGTTCGTCGCTTTCCTCATCGCGTATGTGAATGCATCGCTGTTGGCCGTCTTGAGCGGGGCCCGCTTTGAAATCGCGCCGGATCAGGGGCTGCTGAATCTGTCCGAAGGTCGCCACCCGGCCTCTTCACGGGTGGACCTGCACACCCGTCTGGTCCTTATTCGCGAGTCGCGACCGCGTGCCCCGCCGACATTCGCCTCGGGAGTCATCCGATGATGATGGCGGGACCATCGTGGAGGTGAATACGATCAATCGAAGGTTGCCTCCTGGAGGTTTTCGGATGGCCTCAGATTGCTGTGACAACGAATGGGAATGTGTTATTAGGAGCACTTGGCTTGGGGGATGGGAGGGGTGGGCGATGCCCACCGCACGAAACTCCAAAGAAGAGGTAATCATGATGAGACATTCACGGAAAAACAAACTCCTTGGGGTGCTTGCCCCAAGGCCCGCGCTGACCGCTGCGCTTGTGGTGGCGGTTTGTTGTGGGTTGTCGATCCCTTTGGCGCAGGCACAGTTCACTTTTCCTGCGGCGCCGAGGGATGACTACGTAGCGGACACGACGGCAGTGTTCAAGGTCACGATGAGCCCCACATATGGCGGGAGAACGTACGTCATTTGGGGACGCGGCCCCACCTGCATTGGCCTGAGCGGTGTGCAACCATCGTCGACGGACCCCTCAACCACCGGGTTGGGCGACGGGACGTCGTGCACCGGCACGGGCCTGGCGACCTCCGACGCCCAGATCGGGCCCTTTCCGGCCGGATACAACACCAATGGGGCATTCACCGAGGTGCATAGCGAGATCCGCGACATGAATCTGACGGGCGGCGGCTTTACGATTCTGGCCGGTCAGAATCTCATCGCCTCCGGGCTTCGGAGCCTCGGCGAAATCGAAGCCAATCAAACAGGATCCGACTCGCCGGCGGACAGCTTCTTCAACTTGTACCTGGAGATCCTCGTTCCCGCGTCCGCAGGCGGGCCGATGACGTTGACCAACCAAACACCGCTGACGGTGGAGATTCTGGGGATCACGTCGCTACCCCCGATCGGCGGCGCCTACCTGCACTCGTTCAAGATCAGGGGCAAGATCCCACTGTTTGACACCGCCGGCTGCTTCGCCGGCTGGATCGAGGAGGGGGACCACGGTCTGGGCACTACGGGCGGCTACCCGCCCCTCCCGCGGGCACAGCTCGAGTGGCCGGTGGTCTTTTCCGTGGACATCGGCGCCGAAGGACTGCTCCAACCGGACCCCTGCCACCCGTGGCCCAATGATGTCTTTACGTTGGGAACTGCCGGTGGACATGCCTTTGCCACCGAGGGCGAGCTGTTCCAGTCGTCGGGGTTCAACTTGCCGATGGGTACTCCGGACAACACCAACGTGGACCGCATATCGACTGCGCTGGGTCTGACGTACACCGTGCCTTGGGGGCCTCCCTTCGTGGGACCGTTCAACCCGCCACCCGCTGCACCGCCGAACACACCGCCGGGGGGATTCAGCAACTTCGGCCTGCAGGCGGGTGATAACATCAACGCCGTGTCCTTCGGCTGGGATGGCGGCGACACGCTTCTGTTCAGCGTTGATCCAAGCGCCGTGGGCATGGCCGGGTCGGCTGTGAACTGGGAGGCTACCCTCTCGCCCCTCAGCGGTTTTTGCGTCAACGCCGGTGGCGGGACCCCGAGCGCTTCCATCGGCGGCGACCCGGGCGACGAGGCTGCCGGTGACATATTCATCTCAACGCAGGTGATCTTCCCCGCCTGGGGGTCAGGACCGCCCATCGGCGGCATAACCCCGGCACTAGGTGGGATGGGGGCGTTGAACATCCTGGGATGGGATGAATTGAACCTCGGCTTACAGGGCGCGGCCATTGCTTGCGCCAACAATGGCGCCCCCGAGGATGACCTGGACGCCCTGGAGGAGGACACGGCCTGGGCCGTCGATCCCAACCAGAATGGCGTGATCGAGGTGGGAGAGGGCTACGTCTTCTTCTCGCTCGATCCGAACTCGACGTCGGTGCTGGGTGGTCTTGCACTCGCTGAGGATGTTCTCGTGTCGACCCCGGGCGGCGGCTTTGTGGTCTATGCGGCCGGGGCTGCGATCGGGCTGCAAGCCGGTGATGACATCGATGCCCTGTGCGTGTCTGACGTTAGCGGGCTATTCGGACCTCCGGATGGGATCTGGAATATGTTTGACACCATGCTGTTCTCGCTGGCGGCGGGGTCGCCCAGCCTCGGAGGAGGCTCGCCGGGCAGCGTGTTCGTTGTGACCTTCACCGCTCCCGTTCCCACGTTGTTGGTCACAGCCGCTCAGTTGGGCCTCCTGCCCTCAGATGAACTGAACGCCCTCGACATTGCCTGGGCGCTGCCGTGCCATGAATGTAACCCCTCAGAACACGAGTGGTGCGTGGATTCCGACGGAGACGGCTACTATGACCCCTGCGACAACGCCCCGAATGATCCTAACCCCGACCAGACCGACTCCGATGGCGATGGCGTTGGCGACATAGCCGACAACTGTCAGTACGACTACAACCCCGATCAGGACGCCGGCGCGTGCGTGATGGGCGCCTGCTGCGATCCCACGGGTGGCACCTGCGAGGAGATTTCCCAGACGCAATGTGAGTCAGCCGGTTTTTCGTTCATCGCAGGCGCCTCGTGTACGCCGATCGGCGGTTGTGAGTTGCCCGACGAGTCGTGCATCGAGACGACGAACGATTGCTGCTCGGGGGCGGGAGGCACCTATCTGGGCGATGGGGAGCCGTGCCCGACGCCACAGCCGCCGGGTGGTATTCCCACCGTCTCCGAGTGGGGTCTGTTGGTGATGTTGCTGTTGCTGCTGACGGCTGGGACGATTGTCTTCGGTCGGCGGCGACGAGCGGCGACGACGTAGGCCTGTGGGCCTTGGCAAGGAGATTGCTGATGAACAGCCCGCTGTTCGAGTTTGTGCCGGCCGTGTTCTTCAAGGTGCTGGCGGCAACGCTGGGCGTGGTGCTCCTGGGTTGGGCGGGGGCACTGTGGCTCTTTGGAGAACTCAGCGGTGTTGACATCACCGGCTCGCTGATCTGTACGCCGATCTTCGCATACATGGTTCACCTGTGGATCGTGTATGCGCGGCGCGACCGGGAGCCTGAGGACGAGGCATAGCTGGATATCCAGCCCCTGTTTTCGAGGGCTGAAAGCGGGTTGAACGGCTCAGCGGGCGGTGGGTCCGCCTGCTGGAGCCAGCGGTGGCGTGAGCGCCCGGAACGCTCGTTGCACGTATGTTGGCAGCGAAGCCGTTTCCGGTGATGCTCGCGCCACCGTTCGTTTTGGGATACTGGTAGCGTTTGGGGAGCATCGGCGTCCCGCCGGTACGAAATCCTCGTTTTCGACCTACGTACCGGCCAGAGGCCGATGCTCCCCAATTCAAACTGTACCAGTACCCGTTTTGGCGGGGGTGTTGCGAGGCCGCGGGGTCGCGCGGTAGGGTAGCATTCACCCCGTGTCAATCGGTGTGGGAACACGACGAATGGCAGGTCGTTTCGTGAGGGGTCCATGACACAATCGGCGGCGGGGTGCCACTGGCAGCTTGCCTGCCAGTGTCCGTGTAGGGCGCTATCTGTTGAGGCACTGGCGGACAAGCCGCCAGAGGCACCCGTTGGACCCTTCGGAGCAATGTTGCCTAAACTGTCATGGACCCTTTCGTGAGTGCTCGATGGGCAAAGGCCGGAAGAAAGATAGAGACCGCTCGAAGCAGAGGGAAAGCGAGGTTGCTCCTGGGGGGCGCTCGCGGCGGGGTGGACGCACCGAGGGCGAAGCCGAAGCCCGCGCATCGTGGTTGAGCTCGAAACGTCCCGTGCTTCGATTCGTGCTGGTGTTCGGCGCAGTCGTCGTCGCATTCAATGCGTTGTTCTGGCTTTGGCTGTCCAAGACGGACGTCTTCTACTCCTACCTGAACGTCAACGCCGCGATTTCCGGCTGGATCATTGGTTTGTTCGGCGACGACGTCACGGTAGCCGGCAGAGCGATCGCGTCTTCACGGTTCAATCTGAACGTCGAGAAAGGATGCGATGCCATTCAGGCGTCGGCGTTTTTCGCGATCGGCATCCTGGCGGCTCCGGTCCGAGTGTCGTGGGGGCGACGACTCGTTCCGCTGGTCCTTGGGACGTTGTGTCTGTTGGTCGTGAATCTGGCCAGGATCGTCACGCTGTACTACATCGGCGTCCATTGGCCGAAAGCGTTCGACACGATGCACATCGACGTTTGGCAGGCAGTGTTCGTCTTCTTGCCGTTGATCCTTTGGCTTGGTTGGGTGCGATGGGCGATTCGGGCTGAGCATTCCGCCGAAGACGAGTCTGGCGACGAGGATCGGCCGGCTCCATCGGCGGACGACCGGAGGCCGACAAGCGATGCCGCGACGTAAAAAGGTCGGCGGTTTCGTCTGGCGTTTGGTGTTCATCTATGCGCTGCTGATGGCACCGTGGCCCGGCGTGACGGATGCCTATGCCGCGATCTTCCGCGCGGGCGGGAACGTGATCTTTCACAACTGGGTGTCGACTGGCGTCGTTCATTTTCGCCCGTTGCGCGTATCGAAAGGTCCGGCCGACACCGAGATTATCATCAAAAACCGCATCGGATTCGGCCGCGACGCGTCAGGAAATCTATTCGAATTCAAGTGGGACGCCACCTGCAACAGCAGGCACCAGGGCTACCTGCCGACGATCGCGCTGATTGCGCTGATCCTCGCAACGCCGATCGCATGGCGACGCCGTTGGAAGGCGATGACTTGGGGTCTGTTGTTGGTGCATCTGTTCATCGCATTGCGGATGGCGGTTTGGCTGCTCCGCTGGTCGCACGCGGATTCGGTTGGCGCCTTGTTCACGTTGAGCCCGCTGATGTCCTCGCTCCTGCAACACGCGGCCTATGTCGTTTCCGTATCTCCTGTGACGACGTTCATCGTGCCCGTGTTCATTTGGATAGTGGTGGTCGTCCGGCGGGAGGACTTGAGAGAATGGCGCGCAGCTACCGTGCCGGGGGGCGGCGGGTAACGGGGTTCCTGAAGACGTCCCCGACAGGAATCGAACCTGTAGCCTTTGGCTTCGGAGGCCAACGCTCTATCCAATTGAGCTACGGGGACCGTGTTGTGTTGGCACTCGACGGTACGGATTGTACACGCCGGCAGCGACGAGGCAAGTCGGCCCTGTGGCACGGGCGTCCCGCCTGTGTTTCTACAGCCGGGACGGCCGTGCCACACCTGCCGGGATATGTTTAGGAGGAACGCCGACTCCCCTGACCTGGATTTAAACGCGTTAAACCGGGAACGGGAAGGGTCGTTCTGGGGCTGGTTGCCCCGGTGGCGGGTGATTGCTAGTATGAGCAGACTCGGAAGGGGGGATGCTGCTCAGGCGAGTGCCGAGCTCCACAACAGCTAGGAATGGAACGAAATGACGACCGCGACGCAAGAATCAAAGACGGCAGAACACCTGAGAATTGCCGAGCAGTACGGCGCCCACAACTATCACTCGTTGCCGGTGATCATCGCCTCGGCGAAAGGGTGCCGCGTGACGGATGTGGACGGCAACCAGTATTTGGACATGCTGGCGGCCTACTCGGCGTTGAACTTCGGCTATTCGAACGAGCGGCTGATCGCGGCGGCGTCGAAACAACTCGGGAAGGTGACGCTGACGTCGCGGGCGTTCCACAACGATCAGCTTGGACCGTTCTGCAAGGAGCTGTGCGATCTGACGGGCTACGAGTCGGTGCTGCCGATGAACAGCGGCGCCGAGGCGGTCGAGACGGCCATCAAGGCGGCTCGGAAGTGGGGTTACACGCACAAGAAGGGCATCGTCAAGGACAAAGCCGAGATCATCTGCGCTGAAGGCAATTTTCACGGCCGGACGGTTACCGTCGTGAGCTTCAGCAGCGACGCGCAGTATCAAGAAGGATTTGGTCCGTTCACGCCGGGCTTTCTGCCCGTGGCGTACGGCGACGCGGCGGCGCTCGAGAAGGCGATCACGAAGAACACGGTGGCCTTCCTCGTCGAGCCGATCCAGGCGGAGAGCGGGATTCGCGTGCCGCCGGACGGCTACTTGAAACAGGTCCGGGAGATATGCACGAAGCACGGCATCCTGTTTATCACGGACGAGATCCAGACCGGGCTTTGTCGGACCGGGGATCGGTTCGCATGGCAGCACGACGGCGAAGACGCGCGGCCCGACATGATGTGCCTGGGCAAGGCATTGGGCGGGGGCGTCGTGCCGATCTCCGCAGTAGTAGCGGATCGCAAGGTGATGGACGTATTCGCGCCGGGTGATCACGGCTCGACGTTCGGGGGCAATCCATTGGCGTGTGCCGTGGCGCGCGTGGCGATCGACATGGTGAAGAACGACGGCCTGGATACGCGCGCGAAGGAACTGGGCAAGCATTTCCGATCAGCGTTGGAGGCCGTCGGTGCTCCGGCGGTGAAGGAAGTTCGCGGTCGGGGGTTGCTGATCGGTGTGGAGATTAAACGGGGTTATCCCAAAGCGCGTTGGTTCTGCGAGAAGTTCATGGAGGGTGGGATTCTGTGCAAGGACGCACACGAAGATGTGATTCGATTCGCCCCGCCGCTTGTCATCGAGAAGGCGGACATCGATTGGGCGATGGAGCGAATCGGGCCGGTGCTGTTGTCGGCGGAACGAGTCAAGTAACGCCGGGGACGGGACGAGCTGTCCGATTGCAAACGAGACCGAGACTGAGGAGTGTTCGAAAACAATATGGCAAGTGATCTACCTCGAATCAATGTGATCATCATGGGGGCCGCCGGGCGCGACTTCCACAATTTCAACTGTGTGTACCGAAATGATCCGCGATATCGCGTCGTGGCGTTTACGGCCACGCAGATACCCAATATCCACGGCCGGTCCTATCCGGCGGCCTTGGCCGGGGAACTGTATCCCGACGGTGTTCCCATCTGCAAGGAAGACGATCTTGAATCCCTGATCAGCAAGCATGGGATTGAACGCGTCGTGTTCGCCTATTCGGATGTCCCCCATGAATTCGTGATGCATCAAGCGTCGCGCGTGAATGCGGCCGGCGCTGATCTTCAGCTTATCGGCGCGGAACAATCGATGCTGGTCTCGAAGAAGCCGGTGGTTGCGGTCGTCGCCGTTCGGACGGGGTGTGGAAAGAGCCAAACGACACGGAAGGTTGCCGAGGTGCTGAAAGCCGCAGGCAAGAAGGTGGCGGTCGTTCGCCATCCCATGCCCTATGGCGATCTGGAGAAGCAGGCCTGCCAACGGTTTGCCGAACTGGCCGACATGGATCGGCACGAGTGCACGATCGAGGAGCGAGAGGAATACGAGCTTCACATCAATAGTGGCAATCTGCTGTTCGCCGGTGTGGACTATCACAAGATCCTGGCGGCGGCGGAGAAGGAAGCCGACGTCATTTTGTGGGACGGCGGGAACAACGACCTGTCCTTCTTCCAGCCCGATCTGACGATCACGGTTGCCGATCCGCATCGTGCAGGTCATGAGTTGCGTTACTACCCCGGCGAGACGAACTTCCGCCTGGCTGACGTGATCTTGATCAACAAGGTGAACACGGCCGACGAGGCGGACATCGCCACGATCGAGGCCAACGCCAAGGCGATCAACCCAAAGGCAACGGTCGTGCGAGTGGATTCCGCGATCGGCTGCGACAAGGCCGATGCGATCAAGGGCAAGAAGGTGCTCGTGGTCGAGGACGGGCCGACGTTGACACATGGCGAGATGCGCATTGGCGCGGGCCATGTCGCCGCGAAGCAGTTCGGGGCGGGATCGATCGTCGATCCGCGGCCGTAT
>JAUVGW010000176.1 GCA_030593565.1 Phycisphaerae bacterium
TGGAGCCGCCTACCTGCAAGAATACCTCAACCGCTGGTCCAGCTATATTGACATCAGGTCGGGCGGCAACGCGCAAGCAGCACAGAGCGTTGTCTGCTCGATGTTGGCAGATATCGAGTCGGCAACGCCGGTTGCTCCGGCTGATTCTCAGCGTCTGGTCGATGTCGCATCATGGATCGAACGCAAGTTCGACGGAATCCATGCAGAGTTCAAGTGAACCGGCTCCCGGATGCAGGGTGCAGGGTGCCCCATCCTTCCGCTCCTCGGAAGCGGGGGGATCACTTCCCTACACGACTAGGCGGAAGCTTTCGCCGCTCGCTCATCCATGGCCCTCTTCCGCGTTTCCACATCCAGCCACTTTCGCCCCAGCCACAGCGTGATGGGGGAGATGATGGTCGTGGCGCCGACGATGATCCACATCAGCTCTGTATTTCTTCCACCCTCTACCGGGCACAGGTGAAACAACAGAAAACCGGAGGCGGGGCCTGCCGCCACTTTCGCGAAGAACATGGGCGCCTTGGAATAAGCCATGTAGCTGGCTTCGCGGCCGGGAGGGGCGATGCTGGCCGTGTAGTCATAAACCCGAGGCGAATAGATGGCCTCGCCGATGGACAGCACCACCTGGAAGAGAACGATGTAGACGATCGATTCGCCAAGCCCCAGAAAGAAAACAGACCCGGCCGCAATGAAGCTGCCAAAGAGGATGACCTTGTAGGCATTCATCTTGCTCGTGATGGCGGTCACCACGGGAACCAGAATGATCACAATCGCCGGGTTGATGGCGTAGAGCTTTCCGGTCCACAGCTTGAGGCCGATGCGCTCCATGTAGAGGGGATACAGGGAGTGGTTGTACTGGAATATCATCTTGACCATGACAAGGAGCAAGATGAAGGCGATGAAAACCCAGAAGGTCTTCTCGCTGACAACCTCTACCATGACCTGAAGCGGCGATGCCTTGGGCTTCTTGTCGGCCGGTTCGGTTTTCTTCGCCTTTGCGGGGTCTGGGGCTTCGTCCTCGGCTGACTCCTCTTTCGGGATCTTCGACCGGATGCAGAAGACCGCAATGATCATGGAGAAGATCGTGGTGGCCACGGCCACGAGGAAGATCATCTGCGTGGGGCGCACCGCCATGTCCATTCCGAGCACGGTGAACGCGTAGGTTTCCGTGAAGAGCCCACGCAACCAGTCCAGGCTCAGACCCGCCAAAAGGCTGCCCACGTTCATCACCACGTAGTACCAGGAGAAAGCGAACTTCCGCGTTGGTTTTGTACTGAACAACGCAACCGCCGCCGCGAGAAGCGGGATCATGTAGGCAAACCCGACCGACAGCACAAATAGCCCGGGGTAGACAACCCAGGGGGATGTGGTGAAGGAGATGGACAGGCGCCCCACCAGCGCGATGACCAACCCTATGATCAGGGCTTTCTTGATGCCCAGGGAGTCCGCGATAAAACCCACGAACAGCATGAAGAACGACATGGATGCGGAGAAGATGCCGAAGACGGTCCCGGCCCACACGTCGTCAAGGCCCATGTCCTGGGTCAGGAACGCCATCAACACCAGGACGGTGGAGAAGTAACAGAGGCTCTCCATCACCTTGATCAGGAACGCGAACCAGATCTCGCGGGGACAGGTGAACAGCCCGCGCAAGCCATTGACGTACTCGTGGACCACGTCGCGTACCGGGTTCCCGGATGGAGCAGACTGCACTGAAGGCATACTCATGGCGCGAACACTTCCTTAATCGAGATTTGTCATTCACACGTCCGCAGGCGACCACTCTAATCTAAGAGGCCTGCTCAATTCAATCGTGAAGAGCCTCCATCACCGCCGGATGCCATGCTCATCCCGAAGGGTGAGCATGCTTGCTGCTCGATGCAGCCGCCGAATATTAAGGTATGGATTTCGAAGCGTCACCACACCACCCGTCGATTCGGGTAGGTCACACGCGTGGCTTGGCGGCCTTGGTCGCCAAGCCCTGCTGTGATCCCTCATACGCGAGGCGGAACGGTGAGCCATACTACATGGTGAGAACCGAAATAGGCCCGACCGCCGCCTCGCCGTCACCGCAGCTACAAATGGTGCGTCCGGGACGCACCCTACAATGCCTTTCCAGCACCGACGGTGTCGATTTCGGGTAAGATAGCGTCGCACCCGGTGCCCGGAGAGGCCGATGGCGACGAAGGACTCCAAGACGAACGGGGGGCGTATCACGCGGTTTGGGGATGCGCGGGTGGATTGGCTGCGCATTACGACTGTGCGAATCTTCGTGCAGGCGGCGGTCTTTGCGCTGTTTCTGTCGTTCGTCCTGCTGACCACGTTCGCGAATCTGGATCGGTTTCCCGGGCTGCGGCTTTGGGTGAGCAAGATTCTCGAGGTTGATCCGCTGGTGGCCGTCGCCACGGCCGTCAGCACGCACACGGTGTACAAAGGGCTGCTGTGGTCGCTGGTGATTCTCGTCCCGACCTTGTTTCTGGGACGGTTTTTCTGCAACTGGATCTGCCCGTACGGCATCCTGCACCAGTTCGTCGGCTGGCTGTTTCGGAAGATGCGGCCGAAGGACACGATCAACGTCAACCGCTACTACGGGTATCAACAAGTTAAATACCTGATCCTGGCGGCCGTGCTGATTGCCGCGGCTTTTGGCAGTTTGCAGGTCGGGCTGCTCGATCCGATCTGCCTGGTCTATCGATCCTTCACCGTCGCGCTGCTGCCGGCGGCGAACATGCCGGTGCAACACGTCTTCGGCGACGTCAAGCTGCACCAGGGCGGTTTTTTTGTCGGGGCGATCATCTTCGGGCTGGTCGCGATGAACCTGATGATCCCGCGGTTTTTCTGCCGGGTGCTGTGCCCGCTCGGCGCGCTGCTGGGTGTGCTGAGCCGGTGGGCCTGGTGGCGGATCGACCGGGATCCCGTCAAATGTACGGATTGTGACCTGTGCCTGCGGAACTGCGAGGGCGCGTGCGATCCGCACAAGGACCTCCGTAAGAGCGAGTGTTTTGTCTGTTTCAACTGCATCGAAGACTGCCCGGAGGGGGCGCTGCGGTTCGCGTTCTTGCCGGGCAAGGAAAGCGAAGTCACGAGCCCGGACGTGTCTCGCCGCAAGCTGGTGTTCGCGGCGCTGACGGGCGTGTTGTTCTATCCATTTGCACGGGCGTCGGGCAAGTCCACCCGTGATTTTTCGGCGACGGTCATCCGCCCGCCCGGCGCGGTGGAGGAGTTGGAATTCCTCGAGCGGTGCATCAAGTGCGATCAGTGCATTCGCGTCTGCCCGAGCAATGTGCTGCAACCGGCGGCGCTTGAGGCGGGCATCGAGGGCCTGTGGACGCCCATTTTGAACTTCCGCATGGGCCATTGCCAGCTCAACTGCACGGCCTGCGGCCACGTCTGCCCGACGGGCGCGATCCAGCGCATTTCGATCGACGAGAAGCTGGGGCTCGGCGAGTTTGCGGAACAGGGACCGGTCAAGCTCGGCACGGCACATTTCGACACGGGCCGATGTCTGCCGTACAGCAAGAACATCCCGTGCGTCGTATGCGAGGAGGTCTGCCCGACGAGTCCGAAGGCGATCTTCACGGAACGTCAAATGCGCACGATCCGCGACGGCCGGCGGTCCGCCGTTGCCGCGACGGCGAGCACCGTGACCGTTGGCAACACGCTCGATGCGGGGCTCGCGGCGGGCGAGGCCGTGTCGTTCGATTCCGACGCCTTCAAAGGCGATGAAACGACCTTGTACTACGTTTTCGTGCGACATGCCGACGGCATGACCGAAACGCAGCGGATCATCGGGAACACCGCCGACACGTTGACGATCGAGGGCGCCTTCGTGCGGACGCCGGAACCCGGCGCGATCGTCTCGATCAGAATGGAATACAAGGTGCCGTACATCGACACGGACCTGTGTATCGGCTGCGGCCTGTGCGAGCGGGAATGCCCCGTCGTGGGCGACCGCCGCGCGGTGTACGTGACGGCTGACGGAGAAACACGTTCACAGTATTATGGGGAGCGTGATCGGAACCGTTCGGTGAGGCTGCTGAAGACGTAGGCAGAAGGGTAAAGGGTGAGGGGTTAAGGGTGGAAGATCTGCGATGAGCATCTTCTTCTTCCGCCACCTGTAACCGGGAGCAAGCACATGGCAAACGACAGCGAACGATGTGATGTGACTCGACGTGACTTCGTCAAGGTGGGTGTGGCAACGGCGGCCGTCGCGGGCCTGCCATATGCCCTCCGCGCGGATGGGCCCGACGATAAGAAGAAGGAGAAGAAGCCCAAGAAGCCGCTGCCGACTCGCGTTCTAGGTCGGACCGGCGAGAAGGTCTCGATCCTCAACCTCGGCACGGCCCAGCAAACCAGCAACCGCCTATTCAATGCCGCGTGGGATGCCGGCATCCGCTACCTCGACACGGCCGATTGCTACGCCGGGGGCAACGCGGAGAAGAAGGTGGGCCGGTGGATGGCGAAAAAGGACAAACGCAAGGAGATCTTCCTCGTGACAAAAGACCACCCCGCGACGCCCGACGAGTGGGTGCAAACGGTGGATCGTCGGTTAGCCGCGCTCCAGACGGACACCATCGACCTGTTCTTCCTCCATGCGATCGGCGGCGGAAGCACCAGCGGCGTGGGTGGTGACGAGGGCCATCGCGACGTGCCCAAGATGAAGCAGTGGGCGGCGGCCGCGGACAAGATCAAGAAGTCGGGCAAGGTGAAGTACGTCGGTTTCAGCACGCACACGAGCTTGCCGCTGCGCACCGCCCTGTTGAACAATGCCGTCGAAGGCGGGTGGGTCGATGCGATCATGCTCGGCTACGACCCGCAGATCGTCCGCGAAGACAAGGCGTTCAACAAGGCGCTCGACAATTGCCACAAGGCCGGCATCGGGCTGATCTCGATGAAGGAGATGCGCGGGGCCAAGCACGCACCGAAGTTCCTGCCGAAGTTCGAGGAGATGGGCCTGACCACGCACCAGGCCGTGCTGCACGCCGTCTGGAGCGACGAGCGCATCGCCAGCATCTGCTCCGACATGCCGAACCTCCGCATCCTCAAGGAAAACACCGACGCGGCGAGGACATTCAAACCGATGGACAAGAGCACCATCGGCGCGGTCATCGGCGTGTACGAGCAGTATGCCTCCGCCTACTGCAACGGCTGCGACGGCCGCTGCCAACGCGCCGGCAAGACCGAGGCGGCCCTCGGCGACATCGCCCGGTGTCTGTCCTACTACGAGATGGACGGCTGCCGCGCCACGGCGCGTCAGGCCTACTCCGCACTGACGTCGATAGAGCGCGACTGGCACGACGCCGACCTCGCGGCAGCATCCAACGCTTGTGTCAGCAACCTCGACTTTGCGGCGCTGCTGCCGAGGGCGGAGGATAAGCTGGCGTAGAGCATTTCGCGTTTGTCTATAGCGGCCGACGCCCCTGTCGGCCGTGGATTATCGAGAAGGCTACGTCCGTCACGGGTGTCGGGCGTCGTAGACAAACGCCTCCGGACGGCCGACAGGGGCGTCGGCCGCTACAAAGCGCGAGTTTTCCGACAGAGCCTGGAACGAGAATCCCGTCTCGTTCCCATCGTCATGGGAATCCGTCCCCATGAACCCCCACTCGCCCAGTTGGGTGCCCCGTCCTTTGCGTAGCAAGGGGCGGGACGGCGCGCCATCGTACAAACGAGGAATGTCCCCCAGCTCTTGAAACGGGCAAGGCATCCTTGTTTGTCGCATGACCGGGCGCGCGCCGTACCTTCCCGTCCCAATAGTGGAACACGCCCATTTTTACGGTGGCCTTTTCGATCGCCCGCCCGTCTTCATTTATGTAGGCCCGGCAAAGGAGTCGGGTCGAAAGTGTTCGGGTTACATCTAAGATAGGAGAAGAGCGATGAATAGTTACAGAGTTATCATGCGCGCTGTGTGTGTGTTGACCACGGTGGGGTTCGCGGCGTCGGCCGCCATGGGGCAGCCTACCTTTTCAATCGACCATCAGGGACCGACGCCCGGGGTGCCTGATAGCTTTACGGCGACACCGATCTCGGAGGGCGACGTGTTGAGCTCGCCCTTTCCCGGTCCGCCTTTGGGCGTGCCTGCGCCGGGCCCGTTGCCGCCGCCTGGGACAGTCATTCCGGTCGGTGCGCTCGGGGTCGTTCCCGGTGCTGCCGGTTTCGCCGAAGTGGACGCACTTTCCTATGGTCGGGACGCCAACGACGGCCAGTGGTTTTTCTCGGTGGATGAGTTTGCGGTCGGTCTTCCAGGTGTAGCCATCCCGCCGAATGTCACCACCGAAGGCGCGGCGGGTGCGATGGAGGCCTCGGCCGATATTTACACGGACGTCGGTCTTCCACTGGGGCCGCTGCCACCGCTTGGCATCGGCGGCAACACGGGCTTTCTCGATGGCGACGGCATGTTTCCATTCGGCGCACCCGGCTACGGCCTGATCGAGCCGAATCCCCCGACGCCGGGTGTGTTCCCGGACCCGGGTGACAACCTCGATGCGGTTGATATCGACACGACCGTCGGAGACCTCGGCGGGCCGGTTTACTTCTCGCTGGATTCGTTCCTCCTCGATCCCATCGAGGGTGCCGGCGCGAACACCGGTACGGCCATGGCCAATGGCTTTGTCGGCGGTGACGTACTCGTGTCGTTCGGCGGGGTGCCGGCGCTTTATGCGCCCGCCCCCGCGTTGGGTCTCGATCTCATGGGCATCATCGACGCCGACGATCTTGACGCCCTCGCGCTGAACGACAACGGCGACGGCATCTACACGCCCGGCCTCGACACGATCTTCTTCTCGGTGCGACGCGGCTCGCTGGTCATCGGCATGGTGGACAGCATCTGGGGCGTGCCGATCGAAGAAGGCGACATCCTCGTGCCGCCAGTGGCCGGCGGCCTCTCGCCCTTCCCCGGCATCTGGGTTCCCGGCGAGGCACTGGGCCTGGCCACGATGCGTGTCATCGGCGCCGGCCAGCGCGGCGACGAACTCAACGCACTGGACATCGTTCCCGAACCGGGAACGATCGGCCTACTCCTCGTCGGCGGCCTGATGCTGATGAGGCGCAGGCGCTTGATCGGATAAGCGATTCGTGTCGCGGCCGACGCCCCTGTCGGCCGATGGAGACCAAGGGATTTCCATCCTCATCGAAGCAAACGATGGGAGTCCCCAACCCGGCAAGAACGCCGAGGAAAACAAGCGAAGCAATTGACCTCCCTTTCCCAAGGCCCGCCCATACGGCGGGCCTTCTTGCGCGCGCACGGCGCGGCATCTGCGGGCTCCATGGGATCAGTACTACAGTCGCGCTTCTGTGCTGGCCGATGGGTTTTCCGCCAGGTTCGATCTATTTTCAGGAAGCGTTTGTCATTCCCATGGCCGTGTCGGCGGTTCAAGGATGGCGTGTCTACTTCGATCGGTGGCTTGAACAGGTTGGCCCGTGTTTTGGTCGCCGCGATCTTCGGCGACGTGCATGGGCCTATGTGCGGGGGCTGCTCGGGCCGGTTCAGCGGAAGAACGGTTGGCAGTTGGTCGAGCATGTCGGGGACGCGACGCCGCACGGGATTCAACGGCTACGAGGTGCGTTCGTGGCACGGCTGGCATCGCCACGTGACCTTGTCGATGCTGTCAGCCGACATTGCCGGGTGAGCTCAAAGGATCAACATGGCGTCGCCGTAGCTGTAGAAACGATAACACCGGCTGATGGCGGCTTCATATGCCTCGCGGACCGGCCCGCGGCCCGCGAACGCATAGACCAAGGCGAGCAGGGTGCTGCCGGGGAGATGAAAGTTCGTCAGCAGGGCGTCGGTCGCGCGGAACGTATAGGGCGGGGCGATCAACAGGTCGGTCCAGCCGGACTGTGGGAGGATCGTGCCGGTCTTGGCACAGGTCTCGATCACCCGCACGGATGTAGTACCCACTGCAATGATCCGGCCGCCTGCCTCCCGTGCTTTCAGCATGGGTGCGGTGGCCTGTGGCCCGAGATCGTACCACTCACTGTGCATCGGATGATCGGCGAGGTCCTCGACTTCGACAGGCTGAAACGTGCCGAGGCCGACATGCAGAATGACGTCGGCGACGGCGGCGCCGACCGATCGGCGGATCTCGTCCAGCAGGCGCGGCGTGAAGTGCATACCCGCGGTCGGGGCGGCAACCGCGCCTGGCATGTCCGCGAAGACGGTTTGATAGTCGCGGCGGTCGCGCTGACGGAGTTCAATCGGATCGTCCGTCGAACGCCGGATATACGGCGGCAACGGAGCGTCGCCGACGGCCTCCAGGACGACCGACGCCGGATCAGGCGGGTTGATTCGGACTTCGCACGCGCCGCGTTCGAGGCGCCTGCGAAACGTCATCGTCCAGGGAGGCTCGTCCATTGCGAGTCGTTCGCCTTCCTTGAGGCGCCCGACGCCGCTGAGCAGGACAATCCACGATCCAGGCGATTGCTCGCTGATGAACAGCCCGGCGAGGCGTCCTCCCGATTTGCGACGGGCCACGAATTTCGCAGGCAAGACGCGCGTGCGGTTGACGACGAGACAGTCCTGCCGCGTGAGGTACTCAGGCGTATCTGAGAAGACGCGATGCTCGATCCTGCCTGTCGCACGGTGCAAAACCAGGAGCCGGGCTGCATCCCGCGGCTCGCAGGGGTGCTGCGCGATGAGTTCCTGAGGCAAGTCGTATTGTAAATCCTCGGTCTTGATGGTCGTGTCTCCTTGGATGCCGTACGCCGCCTGTGGGGTGGCATGGGCAACGAGTGGGGCACCCCGCAGGGTGGCCCACTCGTTACCCGTGGGAACACATCGAGGCTCCCTTCCCACGGGTAAGCTCCGCCGCTCTAGGCGGCTCCGCTAACCCATGCCACCCCGGCTATAACAACCCATGCCACCCCGGCTATACAACCCATGCCACCCCGGCTATACAACCCATGCCGCCCCGGCTAAACACGTATCTGCAAATAGGCCGGATGCCGACGTCCGCCCACAGGCGGCCGATAATAGCATATTGTCTGCGAATCGCAGGGAGAAACTTCACCTATCCGCGAATGAAACCTAGGATTCTATAGGATGGTTTCCGAAGAAAAGGCAGTACGGCAAGACGGCGGAAACGTCGGGGAATCGTCCGGCGTGCTGCCGAGGTGGGCTTGCCGGGAATCTTGATAAGGCAGGTGGAGCATGAGGCGCGTTCCGAAAGACCATCCCCTTCGCCGCTGGTTCGCGGCGTTGGTCGAAGATAGCTTCCAGCAGGAGATCGGGCTGAGTGATCCGCGCGTGCTTGACTACCTGGCGAGTTTGCTGACGGAATTCATCCATGTCGAGCGGATCAACACCCTTGATGACGGTTCCGGTCGGCGCGTTGGGGATGTCGCGGCAATTCTGTCCAAGGTCGAAGGCGAAACCGGCTTCGCGACGGACGACGACCGGCGGCTGTTCCATCAGCACATCGGCGACTACACGCTTTTCTGGACAGGGATTTATCCTGAGGTGCTGCGTCGGATGCGCCGACGGGATGCCTGCGATGGACTTCTGAGCTACACGCGTCAAGGCAAGGAATCTTATGCGATCGCATCCGACCTGAGCGGTGACGCGACGGACCCACCGGCGTCTATCCTGCGAGCGTTGAGCGAACAATTCGAGTACTGCGTGTACGGCCTGGGCTTGGTCCGCAAGACCTGGGAACAAGGCCAAGGCCCCGCGGGAGCCGGCCCCGGGCTGGTCATCTAGAGCAGGTCAAGAAAGGGTGTAGCGGCCGACGCCCCTGTCGGCCGTGGTTGGTATTCGTCGTCCGACACGGGGGTCGGACGCTACAGGATTTCTCAAAACGCTATAACGCGGACAAGACACGCGGTTGCTCACCGGGATCAAGGCTTATTCGCAGTGTCGGCTTTTGGCTCCGCCGCTTCAAAAACCGGTAGGACTCGATTGAACAAGGCGATGAATACCAGTGGCGCGACGAAGAGCACGAGTGCCAGTGCAATCCCCTCCTTCTCAAAGAGCCCCGGATGATGGCTTTCCCGAAAACCGCGGAGGCTCTTGGAGAAGATCTGCCCACCAATGACGACATTCCACCGCATGGCAAAGACCTGAACAAGTAACAACAGCGAGGCCACAAAGCATAAGCTGTTCCTGATTTGGTCCGTCAGGTAACGGCTCATCAGTACCACGATCCCCAGCAGAATGACAGGGACCATCGCCCCGAGGACGAGTTGGAGCCCGATGAAGGAAAATGCCAGTTGGTCTCCGAGAAGCGGTCCGATCACCGTCCACTCCTCAGCCCTCTCGTAGGCCAAGGTCATGATTTCCAGAAGCTCCATCGTCACACTCAGGATGAGAAAGAGCCAAAGCCACCGAGCCAGCGATTGCATACACGGTGCGTCGATGCGCCGGCCGGAAAACTTCATGCCGACCTGGTAGAGGAGGATCACCATCGCGATACCGGAAACGATGGCTGAGCAGAGGAAGATGATCGGCATCAGGGGCGTGGACCACCACGGGTTGGCCTTGACGGCACCGAAGATGAAACCCACGTATCCGTGAAGCAGGGCGGCGCCCGGACTGCC
>JAUVGW010000081.1 GCA_030593565.1 Phycisphaerae bacterium
CACACGCACGGGACGTATCGAGCCGCGTTGCATCAAGCGCCGGCCCAAGCAGTACGCCCGCATGACGCAACCACGCGAAAAACTGCGAAAATACCTGCGAAAACGAGGAGATGCAGCTTAACTTAATGGCATTCGGGTCAGACTGCTTTATCTTGGCCGACCTCTCAGAAAGCACGATGGCTCCGACGATTAGGTAGCCTGACCCCTTTTTCTGACATTCTTGCGATTGCCCTGCCCCAAGGGTGGCCGCCACCCCGCGTGTCTTGACGCCGATGGTGCGGGCATCTACGTTCTTGGGTGATCTACGTTCGAGGAGACGCTTCACTGATGAACTTGGTAACTGGCGGAACCGGGCTGCTTGGCAGCCATATTGTGGAGCAGCTTTGCCGGCGCGGCCGACCGGTTCGGGCGCTCGTTCGCCCGGGCTCGGACGTGGGCTGGTTGACAAACCAGGGCGTCGAATTGTGCGAAGGCGATTTGTCCGATCGGGCGTCCCTGGATCGAGCGTGTGACGGCGTTCAGTGTGTTTACCACGCCGCGGCCAGGGTTGGGGACTGGGGCCCGTGGAAGGAGTTCGTGCAGATCACGGTGGACGGCTCGTTCAACCTGTTCGACGCGGCCGAGAAGGCCGGCGTGCCGCGATTCATTCATATCAGCAGCATCAGCGCGTACGGCCACGTGAACGAGCCTGGCCTGGTGATTGACGAGACCGCGCCGCTGGGGGCGAAGGTGCATCGCTGGTCGTACTACACACGGGCCAAGGTGATGGTCGAGGAAGAACTGTGGCGCCGTCAGGCGGTCGGCGGCAAGGTGAAGTACACCGTCATTCGTCCGAGTTGGCTGTATGGCGAGCGCGACCGTGCGACGATCGCCCGGTTGACGGCGATGATACGGGCCGGCAAGGCGAAACTGCTCGGGGACGGTGACAACCGATTGAACGTCGTTCATGCGGGCAACGTTGCCGAAGGTTGCATCCTGGCGGCGGACAATCCCAAGGCCGTCGGCGAGGCGTACAATTGCAGCAACGACGGTGAATTGACACAGCGGCAATATTTCAACATGGTGGCCGAGGCGCTCGGCGCCAAGCCTGTGACCAAGCGGGTGCCCTTCAAGACGGCTTACTGTGCCGCGTTTGTTCTCGAGTGCATTGGCCATTTGTTCCGGCTCAAGAAGCCGCCGATGGTCACGCGCTATGCCGTATGGCTGATGGGCCGCGACACGTTTTTCTCGGCGGAGAAGGCCCGCAAGGAATTGGGCTGGAAATCGACCGTCAGCTACGAGGAAGGCATCCCCGCAACGATCAAGTGGTTTGAAGGAACGCGAGAGGGGCGGAGGGAAAGCTGAAAGTCGAAAACCGAAAGTCGAAAACTGAAAGTCGAAAACCGAAAGTCGAAAACCGAAATACCCGGCATCGCGACGTTTAGCCGCGACCCAACGGGGAGCGCGAGGGATAAGATGAAGGGTGAATGTGGTACCGGCGTCTCGCCGGTGGGCCAAACACACAGGCGGTTCGTTTAGTCGCGACCCACAGGGGAGCGCGTGGAGGGCGCGCTCCCCTGCGGGTCGCGGCTAAACGACGGAGTCAGTGGATTTCGGGCGCACCGTGGCTGGCTCGGATGGCGTGTCGGGACGGATTGCACACCCAAACAGAGATTGCTATAGAATATCGGCGGTAGCAGAGCGGGCCAGGCGGCCGCTCGGGGCCTGCTGAGCCGGCTCGTTTCAAGTCGGTCGGCCGCGCCTCGGGAGGAAAGTCCGAACTGGACAGGGCACGGTGATGGCTAACGGCCACCGGCAGTGATGCCAGGGAAAGTGCCACAGAAAACACACCGCCGATGAACGGCGCAAGCCGTCACAGGTAAGGGTGAAATGGTGCGGTAAGAGCGCACCGCGCGTCTGGCGACAGACGTGGCAGGGTAAACCCCACCGCCAGCAAGCCCGCGTAGGCAGCGAGTGCGTGATCGCGCTTTGTGCGAACACGCCGCGAGGCGGCCCGTCTCGCGCGATGTCCGGCGGCGGAGCCGGTTTGTGTCAAACCGGTTTCGTGTCAAGCCGACTCGCAACGCTGCGGGTGGGGCGCACGAGCCGACGGGCAACCGTCGGCCCAGATAAATGGTCGCCGCCGCGAGTGGCTCCCCAGGCTCCAGACGCCTGCGCCACCTGCGGGACAGAATTCGGCTTACCGGCCCGCTCTGCTCCTTACTATGTTGTAGGGTTAACGGTTGTCTCCGTTGATCCCTCGGTCCCCAGCGAGCCGGGCCGTCCCCGGCCCGGTGCCTTGGTCCCCTTATCCCTCAGGGCAATCGCAAGAATGGCGGATGTAGCGGCCGACCCCCGTGTCGGCCGTAGAACACCAATGGTTTCCGACGGCCGACACGGAGGTCGGCCGCTACTCGAGCGCGCAAACCGCTGCAAAGACCACCGCCCGGCCATTCTTGCGATTGCCCTGCCTTATCCCTTGGTCCCTTGTTCCCCTGATCCTTTTGGCTGCGGCCAAAAGCCGCGCCAAGCCTGTTCGTGAGGGACTCCGATGCAACCCGTTTGTCAAGCTGAGATTAGCACTGTAGGCGGCGGTGGGCTGCGGCCGTAATAGTAGTACTGCCAACAGCTTTGACAGCGTGGACCGGCGTTCTACAATGCGAAACTCCGCGCGGGCAGATTCCGGCGTCCCGTCGGAGTTCCTTGGGAAGGGTGCCTCCGCCGGCCTAGGCGTACTTGGATCGGACCAAAAACATGAGCTTCATCTCGGGTGATCGGTTGCATCGGTGCTGTCTGGGCATGTTGGTGCTGGCGTTGGCGTCAGGCTGCCAGACGCAGGAAATCGGGATAGTCGAGGCGCAGGTGGAGCAGTACGAGGACCGAATGGCCGACGAGACAGTCGAGTCCGTGGCCGATCTGACGCAACTCGATACCCGCCCGCCGGTGGAGTTGATAGGGCAGGTCAAGGCGGCGGATATGGCCCTCGACGAGACGGTGTGGCTGCACCTGCCGGATCCGTCGATCGCGCCGGAGGTGTTGGACAAGCGTCTAGAGATGACGCAGCCCGGCCCTCAAGACTCGGAGAGACGGCAGATTTGGAAGGAAGACGCGAAGATATGCGCAACAACAAAGAAGTACCTCAAGGGCATCGAGCGAGAGAAGCAGTTCCGGTTGACGTTGGTGGATGCGCTGCATCGCGCCCTAGCCAACAACTACCAGATTCGAGACGCCGGCTACCTACCTGCCATCAGCACTGCCGCGGTCGTTCAGGCTGAGGCGGCATTCGACGTCGCGTTTTTCGCGAACATCAACCGCAACAACACGGATCAGCCGACACCATCCCAATTGATGGCATCGGCGACGGATACGACGGTCATCAGCGGTGGTGTTCGGAAGCTGCTGGCGACTGGCGCGTTGTTGACGCTGAGCGAGACGATGGTCCGGATCGACAATCCCGGCTTTGCCTTCCAGACACTCAATCCATCGTGGACCCACGCGTTTCAGGCGGAGTTGCGTCAGCCGCTACTGAGGAACTTCGGCATCGACTTCGCCCGATCGCAGATCAACATTCGCAAGACAGAGCGCCTGAAGAGCATCGAGGCTTTTCGCCAGACTACGATTGAAATCCTGCGCGCCACCGAGGAACTCTACTGGAACCTCGTGTGGACACGCCGTGAGGTGGCCATCAGAGCGGAGGTCTTGTCGCAGGCGGAGATGGTCTATGAGAAGACCAAGGCTCGTGGCGTCTATGACGCCACCCAAACCGATGAGCACGAAGCCAGAGCTGCGGTTGAAAATCACAAATTTACGTTTCTTGATTCCGTCAAGCGCGTTCGTGACGCCGAGGACCAGTTGGTGAACGTCCTTAATGATCCGAGTTTGCCGCTTTCGGCGGAGTACGAGATCATTCCCCTTGATAATCCGAGCACCGTGGGAGTGATCCGGGATCATTACCAAGCGGTGGAGACTGTGCTACAACGTCGGCCGGAAGTCATGCAAGCGCGTTACGAAGTCGAATTGGCCTGTTTGCAGATGGGCATCCAGAAGAACCAAGCGTTGCCACAGCTCGACGTCGTGTATCGGATGACGATGAACGGTCTCGGAGCGAGTTCAGATCAGGCATTCGATCAAATGACGGGCGCTAATTTCATCGATCAATATGTCGGGGTCGAGTTCTTGTGGAGCTTCGGCGAGCGTGCCGAGCGGGCAGGTATTCGGATCGCGGCGTTGCAGAAATCGCAGGCCGTGCTCCGCTACAAGAAGGCCCTGGACGACGCGATCACCGAGTGCCTTGCTGCACTGCGAGAACTTGACAATCGGTACAAGCAAATCAACGGTCCAGGCTTGGATGGCGTGATCGCGACGGCCGAAAGCCTGCGCTCGTATCGAGAGCGTCGAGAACGCATGGGGCCTGTGGATTTGAACTTGACCCTGGGCAGGCAAGCGAATTTGGCGGCCTCCAGATCCGCTCTACTTGGGGCCATCATCGAATACAACAGGGCTATTATGCTGCTGGAGCGAGCCAAGGGCACGTTGCTCGAGTACGACAATGTCGTCCTGTCAGAACAGCCCTGACGATCAACGATTAGGGATTGACGATTGGTAATCGGGGATTGACGATTTGGGATTGATGAACGTGCATCCGTCCCAGCTCGTCCTTGCCGAATCGTGGGTTTCCCGCGCCGGGGGGCTGTCCGGCACCGATATCTTCGCGGTGGGGATCATCCTGGGGGGGATTCTATGTCATGCGCTGCACCGTCGGATGCCGGCGGGGCTGGGGACGTCGCTGTTTGTCGGCGCGACAACAGTCGGGGCCGCCGCGGCGGTTTTCTCCCACAATTGGTTCGAGCCGGTCGAGATGTACTGGCCGGCGCCGGCCGGGACGTACGTCGTGTGCCGCGTCACGTCGGTGCTGTGCGCGATGTGGGGATTCTTCGGATGGCTGGCGACGCAGACCGGCCGCGGATTTCGAGCGCACTCCAAGATCGCCGTGGCGCCGCCGCAGTGGCGCGAACACCGGCGAGACGCCGGTACCACCCATGTATCACACAGGCGAGACGCCGGTACCACCCATGTACCACACCGGCGAGACGCCGGTACCACCCATGTACCACACCGGCGAGACGCCTGTGCCACGAGTGAAGAAACGGGTAGCGTCCGACCCCCGTGTCGGACGTGGAACGCCACCGGTCTGCCCCGGCCGACAGGGGCGTCGGCCGCTACACCCCACCGGCGAGACGCCGGTGCCACAGTAGAAAGATCGGGGCGTGTGCGCTGGCTGGTTCGTTCGCCGGGGCCGTCAGAGACGTTCTTCGCCTGGGCGCTGGTTTCCGGGATCGCGGTGGTCGTACTGACGGTGTACGTCGTTGTGTTCGCGTCATGTAGCCGCCTCCTGAATCCGGATCATCTCGTCGAGAAGCTGCCGGCATCGGGTCTGTGGAATATCATCGGCCTGTTAACGGCAACGCTGTTTTGGGCGGTGGCGGTGTCGAGGCGGTCGCAGCCGGTACTGACGTTGATCCTGTTGGCGATCCTGGTGTGGTGGACGGGTTTAATGATCCCGTCGGCGGTGGGGACCTACGGGGGCTCGCCGAGCGCGCTCTTGTCGTTTCAACCGTGGTGGTGGACGTGGACATTTCAGATGCAATTCGGGCTTGCTGTCGTGTTGTTGATTGCCGCGGTCCTGCAGGAGCAACGTTACCGTTGGCGACGGGCGAACGCATGGCCTGATCGACTGGACGATCTGTTGGAGCCGTATTCGCGATGGCCCGCCTATACGCAGACGGAGGCGGTGATCGCGGCGGTCGTGCTGGTGCTCGGCGTCTATCAGGTCGTACGCCCCGGCCCGCCGAGTTGGCTGTTGGCGATCGCGAGCGGTGTTGTTGCGCTGACGGCCGGCGTCGTGTGCCTGTTCATGACGTACCGGCGTTGGAGTCCGAACACGGCGGGTCTGGGGATGGCGCTGCTGACGTTGTCGGCCGTGGCTGTGGCATCGGCGCTGGCGCCGGTGCTGGGAGGGCAGGGCGATTCCGTTCGGTATGCGGCGCGTCTTCCCGTCGTTTGTAACGCGGCACTGTTGGCCGTGGGCGTGATGGTCGCGTTGTGGTCATGGCTGGGGCGTTTCTGGAATCAGCAGCTCTTAGACGGCGTTCCATGGACGACGACGGGGCGCATGATCCCGTACACTGAGCGTGCAGCCTTCTTGCTGACGGCGTTGGCGGTCCTGATCGCATACCAGATGGTGTTGTGGCCGCGGCGCGAATCGCTGGGCGTCGGGGATGATGCGCCGATCCGCTATGTGGCTGGAATTTCGGCGCTCCTGTTCCTTGCGCTTGTCGCGGCGCGCAACGCCCGGCGCTGCGATTCGACGGCATCGGCGACGATGAGCGTGGCGCTGGTGTTGGCGGTCGTGCTTTTTGTGGTGATCCGGCTGCCGGCATCCACGTTTCGCGGTCGTCTTGAACAGTACTCGGCGGTCGTGTACGGCGTAGCGGCGTTGCCGTTCTTGCTGACCGCCGAATGGTTGCCGAAGACGCGTTGGCGGTGCTTCTCACAGCCCGTGTGGTGGCTGGCGGTTTTGGTGTTGCCGTTCGGCGCGGGAATGGAGTTGCTGGTCACGTCGAAACGACTCCCGGACTGGATGACGGACCTTGTGGTGACGAAGCGTCTGCCGGCGGATTGGGTTCAACCGGCAGCGTTGTTCGCTTTGGGCGTGTTGTATGTGGTGGCGGGCCTGCGGGAGCGTCGCCGTGCGATCCTGGTCTTGGGCGGCGTTCTGCTGTTGGCGTCGCTGAGCCTATTGTACAAATGGGCTGCCGCGGTTAACATATGGTGAATTACCTCGCATGAGTTGCTGATCCAAGAGCCGGCCCGAGCGCGTAGCGTCGGTCGCAGGGAACCGACGCCGCATCTGTACTACTGACGCTGAGGATTGTCGCGGCGTGCAAAGAAGACTGTGGCACCGGCGCCAAAGCCGGTGGATTCACAGGCGGGACGCCTGTGCCACAGTTTGGCTGGGGCCAAAGGCCGCGTTGTTAGGTTCGCGGGTCCAGGGTTTGGGGTTTGGGGTTTAGGATTTAGGGTCAATGATGCAGAGTGAGAAGCCTGAACCCTAATCCCTGGACCCTTTGGTTACGGCCAATGGCCGCGCTGTGACGCCCATGAACGTGAGTCGTGTTTATCGACTGTTAAAGCTGATCGCCCTGCTGCGGTCGGGGAGACGGTACGATGCCGAGTCGCTGAGCGAAGCGGTCGGCGTGTCTCGCCGGACGATGTTTCGGGATTTGAGGCTGCTGGAGCTGGCGGGCGTGCCGTATCGGTTCGACCACAGCAAACACACCTATTCGATTTCAGATTCGTTCTTCCTGCCGCCGCTGCACCTGGACCTCGAGGAGTCGTTGGCACTGCTGATGATGACGCGGACGTTCGTGTCCGACCAGGTTCACCCCGCGCATTCGCAAGCGGTGAGCGCGGCATTGAAGATCGAGAGCAGCCTCCCGGCGGAGGTGCTGGCTCACTGCGGCTCGTGGTTGGACGGTGTTTCGATGCGGTGGCCTCCGGTGTCTCCGGCGGGAACGGTCGGGGCCATTTTCGAGCAGTTTCAGCGTGCCGTGGCGAATCACGAGCGGCTCATCGTGACGTATGATTCGGTGTACGACGACAAGGAGATCAGCACGTTGATCGAGCCGCTACACCTTGTCTTCATGTCCCGTGGCTGGTACTTGCTCGCCAGAAGCCTGAAGCACAATGCCGTGCGGACATTCAAGGTGGACCGATTCGTGAAGGTGGTTTCGACGAACGAGCGGTTTCGATCCGATCCGGCGTGGTCAGTTGAGAAGCATTTCGGTGCGGCATGGCGGATGATCCCCGAGGGAACGACCTACTCGGTCAGGCTTCGTTTCCACCGGAACGTGGCGGCAAGTGTGGAGGAGGTCCAATGGCACGCCAGCCAATCGACGAGCCGTTTGGAGAATGGAGCGATGCTGTTCGACGCAGAGGTGGACGGCTTAAAGGAAATCGCCTCGTGGATCATGGGCTATGGTGAATGGGTTGAGGTGCTGGCGCCCGTTGAATTACGAGACATGATTCGGGAGAAGGCGGAGCGGATGGTGTTCCACGCCAGACGTCTGGACGGTGCGGAGGCGCGGACGTGCGAGCGGTAATCCAACGCGTGAGCCGGGCGGTGGTGACAGTGAATGGCGACGTCGTCGGGCGCGTGGATCGCGGGCTGTTGGTTTATGCCGGGGTGGCGGCGGACGACGGCCCCACCGACGCGGAGCAATTGGCCAAGAAGATCCGGCATCTGCGGGTATTTCCGGATGACGCCGGCAAGATGAATCTCGATATTGCCCAGGCGGACGGGGGCGTGCTGGTCATCAGTAACTTCACGTTACAGGCGGACGTCCGTCAGGGTCGCAGGCCGGCGTTCACGGCGGCCGCGGCGCCGGAGACCGCGGATATGCTGTACCGCGAACTGTGTGAACGGCTTCGGCAACTGGGCTTGCCCGTCGAGACGGGGAGCTTTGGGGCGATGATGTTGGTCGAGGCGGTGAACGACGGTCCGGTCAATATCCTAGTGGACACGAAAAAGGTGTTTTGAGGGAAAGCCGAGGCATCGAAAGCCGAAATAGGCTGCATCGCGACGTTTGGCCGTAACCGAGGAGGGTGTCCGAACGAGCGCGAAGATTGACGGGGTACGTCATTTCAGTAGGTAAGTTACAGGAATCCCAGGTTCAGCGAGCCGGCTCGTCTCGAGCCGGTATTCCTGTCGAGGGGGGGTAGCCGAATGACTGCTGGAACGAGCCCCCCGACCAAGGTTGGAGACTCTTATTCCAGGGGCTGAAACCTAACTACAATCGTGACGTACACGTCGATTGACGATTTCAGAAAAAGTGCGTGACATTTGCCTCAAGGGTTGTTAGGATCATCTTGGTTTCTAATCATAGGGGCTATCGGCTTTTCGAAACGATGTTTGGAAAGGCTGTCTTCCGGCCGCGATGCCCGCATCGGTATCGAGTCAACACCCGTCCGCTCGCCCTGCTTGTTCCCGGTAGAGCTTGAAGGATCGTGTCAAGGCGTTGCGGATGGCGTGGAACGTGACGGTCAATCGAACGACCCGATATACTGCGAGGCCGGAGCCGGACAAGTGAGCGGCGTAGGATGTGTGGAGGCGTGAGGGGGCTCATGATGGGCGCCAGGGCAATCGCAAGAATGGCCGGGCGGTGGTCTTTGCAGCGGTTTGCGCGCTCGTGTAGCGGCCGACCCCGGTGTCGGCCGTCGGAAACCGTTGGTGTTCTACGGCCGACACGGGGGTCGGCCGCTACATCCGCCATTCTTGCGATTGCCCTGTGATGGGCGCTTCGCGAGGTGCTCACGCGTTGACTTGGCCGGTGCCAAGTTGGAGAATCGTGTCCATCTTGCGCATGGGCGCCACCTTGATAGGCTATCGACATTCGTTTGATTGCTGCATGGAGATTCGCCAACGGAACATGTAGAAAGGACAACTCGATTTCGCAAGCCGATCGTCGGCTTGGCAGGTGGCGTCGGGTCCGGCAAGACGACGGTCGCGAGGATGCTGGAGGACTTGGGCGCCGGTGTCATCGCGTCCGATGCCTTGGGACGGATCGAGATCGATTCCGAGGAAGTCAAGGCGACGTTGCGCAAATGGTGGGGCGACGGAATACTGGCGCCGGATGGCGCTGTCGACCGCCGAAAGGTCGCGTCGATCATATTTCGCGATCAAGCGCAGCGGCATCGGTTGGAGGCGCTCTTGCACCCGAGGGTTGCCGTTCGGCGTGCGGACATGCTCGATGAGTTTGAGTCACAGCCGCGGGTCAGGATTGTGGTGTTGGACAGCCCGCTCTTATATGAGGCAGACCTGGATCTTGTGTGCGATGCTGTGATTTTCGTGGACACGAACCGGGAATCGAGAAAGCTGAGGTCCGAGAAAATCCGGAATTGGCCTGCGGGCGAAGTCGAACTTCGAGAAAAATCGCAACAACCCCTGGACATAAAGCGAGCTAGGGCCGATTATGTCTGTGATAACAACTCCACCCTGGCGGCGCTGCGTAACCAAGTAGAGCGTATCTATTCCCAAATTGCCTCGGAGGCCGGCGTTAGCTGAGCCGTATTCCAATACAAACGTTTCGGTGTCGCGCGGAAGACGGAGAACGTCGCCGGCATCGAGACGGCACGCCTGGACAACAAGGACCATGCGACGAACCGAAGGTGGTAGCGTCCCATGGAGCAAGAACATCGGAGGACCGGATCATGGCGAAATCGCAAGGATCTTCTCGGACGCGTAAGAAAATAAAGCGTGTGTCGAGTGGTTCAGCGCGAACGAAGATTTCCAGCAAGAAAGACAAAGCGGAGGATGAGACCGCGGTTGCCGTGGTCGACGCCGAATCCCCGGCCGAATCCGGCGAAACATCGGAGCCGCAGGACGCGGTGACGACGACGTCGGATTCCGGTGCGGAGGATCCGACCGAGACGAGCGTGTTGGATCGTGCGACGCACGAAAGATACGAGAAGATCAAACGCGGCGACCTGCACATCACCGACTTGCAGCAGATGGGCATTCCAGAACTGCATGAGGTGGCTGATCGGGAAGGGGTCAGCGATTATGCGTCGCTGAAGAAGCAGGACCTGATCTTCAAGATCCTCAAGGAGCGGATCAACAAGAACGGTCTGATGTACGGTGAGGGCGTCCTGGAGATCCTGCCCGACGGTTTCGGCTTCCTTCGTAGTCCCGGGTACAACTACGTGCCCTGCCCGGACGACATCTATATCAGCCCGTCACAGATACGGCGTTTCGGCCTGCGGTCGGGGCACATCATCCACGGCCAGATCAGGCCGCCGAAGGAATCGGAGAAGTACTTCGCCCTGTTGCGGGTCGAGGCCATTTGTTACGAGGAGCCCGACAGGGTCACGGAGAAGGCGGTCTTCGAGGACCTGACGCCCCACCACCCCACGAGACGACTATTCCTCGAGACGTCACCGGAAGAAGTCAACATGCGCGTCGTCGACATCGTCACGCCCATCGGGATGGGGCAGCGCATGTTGATCGTCGCTCCGCCGCGGACGGGCAAGACGGTCCTGCTCAAGAAGATGGCGAACGCGATTACCACGAACCATACTGATTGCTGCGTGATCATTCTCCTGATCGACGAGCGGCCGGAAGAAGTGACGGAAATGCAGCGCCACACGAAGGCGGAGGTCGTTTCGTCGACGTTTGACGAGCCGTCGAGCCGCCACGTTCAGGTCGCGGAGATGGTGATCGAGAAGGCGAAGCGGCTTGTGGAGTACGGCCGCGACGTGGTGATTCTGCTGGATTCGATCACACGCCTGGCCCGTGCCTACAACTCGGAGGTTCCGCATTCCGGCAAGATCCTCACGGGTGGTGTGGATGCCAACGCCTTGCAGAAGCCCAAACGGTTCTTCGGAGCAGCCCGAAACATCGAAGAAGGCGGCAGTCTGACCATCATCGGTACGGCGCTCGTGGATACGGGATCGAGAATGGACGAAGTCATCTTCGAGGAGTTCAAGGGCACGGGCAACAGCGAATTGCACCTCGACCGCCGTCTCGTGGACAAGCGAATCTGGCCGGCCATTGACATCTCGGCTTCGGGCACGCGGAAGGAAGAACTTCTTTGCGACCCAAAGGAACTGGAGTTGACCTACAAGCTTCGTCGCGTGCTGGTGGACATGAATCCCGTCGAGGCGATGCAGTTGCTCACCAGCCGGCTCGACAAGGTGAAGACCAACGGCGAGTTCCTCATGACGATGAACTTGGCCTAGTACCCCGTCAACGTCTGGAGCGGATTAGAGCATTTCACTTAATGGTGTAGCGTCCGACCCCCGTGTCGGACGTTGAATACCAACGGTTTTCGACGGCCGACGGGGGCGTCGGCCGCTACAGACAAACGTGAAATGCTATAGATGCGATTTTGGCGTCTACCTTCCGTGTTGAACGTAAAAGGCTATTGGCGCTTTCGGCCGACAGGGGCATCGGCCGCTACAAGAACAGGCAAATCGCATTAGTCACATAGGATGGGCAATCTTGCCCATCTGTTGAGCCGATCAGCAGATGGGCAAGATTGCCCATCCTACGACTACGGCTGAACCGACAGGTAACACAACCAGGCGACAAGCCCGGCAGCGCAACCTCACGACGATTGTCGGGCCAGTTCGATGGCATCGGGTCGCGGCGCGTTTGACTTGTTGTCCCAGTACGGCGAAAGCTTGCGAAGATTCGCCACGATCCCGGGAAAGACATCGACGATGCGGTCGATGTCCGCGTCGGTGTTGTATCGGCTGAGGCTGAACCGAACCGAGCCGTGGACAGCGGTGAATGGAATGTTCAGGGCTCTCAAAACGTGCGAAGGCTCGAGCGAACCGGACGTACAGGCTGAACCGCTCGAGGCGCAAATGCCACGGTCGCTCATCAAAAACAACATGCTTTCCCCTTCGATATAGTCACACGACACGTTCGACGTGTTAGGCAAACGCGGCGCGCCCTTGCCATTGACCTGCACGTATGGAATCGTGTCTCCCAGGGTCTTCTCCAAACGGTCGCGCATCTTCTTAATGCGGGCCTCGTCGGCGTCGTGGCTCTCGGCGGCGAGGGCCAGGGCCTTAGCCAATCCCACGATGAACGCGACGTTCTCCGTGCCGGCCCGCCGGCCCGCCTCCTGGTGACCGCCGATCATAAACGGCCGGCATCGCGTACCGCGCCGGATGAAGAGCGCGCCGATGCCTTTCGGGGCGTGCAGCTTGTGGCCCGAGAAAGACAACAGGTCCACATGTCGGTATTCGCCGGCCAAGTCGATCGGCAGCTTGCTTACGGTCTGCGTCGCGTCCGTGTGAAAGACGATCGAAGGGTCAGTCTCCTTCGTCAACCGTGAAAGCTGCTCGATCGGAAAGATGACGCCCGTCTCGTTGTTGGCGTGCATGATGGTGACGAGGAGCGTTTCTGGCCGAATCGCCCGCACGAACGTCCGCACGTCCAGGTTGCCGTCTCCGTCGACCGGCAGGAAAGTGACCTCGTAACCGTTTCGCTTGAAGTCCTTAGCCACCTCGAGCACGGCGGGATGTTCGACCTTCGTCGTGACAATGTGGCGCCGGCCGGGATTGGCCTTGGCGACGCCCGCGATGGCCGTGTTGTTGCTCTCGGTGGCACAGGAGGTAAACAAGACCTCCTTCGGATGGGCAGCGCCTATGTGTCCCGCGATTTCCTCCCTCGCGCGGGCGACGGCATCTCCGGCGCCGCGTGCCGCTTCGTACATGGAACTGGGGTTGAAATAGTCCTGCTTCAAGAACGGGACCATCGCCTCGAAGACTTCCGGGGCGACCTGAGTCGTGGCATTGTTGTCGGCGTAAACCGTATCCATGCCTTTTCTTTCCGCTGAGAGTCGTCACGAACCGCGAAGGTTTTCTCGCGTTCTGAGCCGGGGCGTGTCGCCCCGGAACGGCTCGGCACGAGCCGACTCTGATTCCTACAGTCGTATGACAGTAATCCGCTCGTCCACCATCTCCTTGAGCGTCTTTTCGACCAGCGCCTTCAATGTCTGGGTAGCCCCGACGCAATCCACACACGCGCCCTTCAGGCTGCAATAGACGAGCGTATCCTTGATATCGACGATCTCCACGTCACCCCCGTCACGCTGAAGCATGGGGCGGATGTACTCCTCCATGACGGATTCGACCTTCTTGCTGAACTGGTATGGCGACAGGGGTTCCGCTTTCTCTCCTTCGCCGGTGGCCGACGGTTCACCGGCGGCTTGGCCGCCGCTTGTCCCCCAGACTTCATTCAGAAGGTCTTGAAGCCCGCCCGGGGCGTGATGGCACGTATGACATCCACCCCCGGCCTTGATAGCGTTGGTGATCTCGGGAATCGTCTTGAGGCCGAGTTCGTGAATTTTTCGCTTCAGGTAGGGTGCGCTCAGTGAAAAACAGGTGCAGACGATTCGGCCTTCTTCCTCCGCCTCGGAATGCACCTCGATCCCGAATTCTCGTGGATCGAGTCCTCGCTTCTGCGCCCAGTCCAGAACCGCCGCCTCCAGCGCCTCGGCCCCCATGACCGAACAGTGTATCTTCTGCTCCGGCAGGCCATCGAGGTAATCGACGATGTCCTGATTGCTGATCTTCAGGGCATCGAGTGGGGTATGTCTGCCTTGCTCGATCAACGCGCACAATGCCTCCGAGGCCGCGATGGCGGATGTGCATCCGAAGGTCAGGTACCTCGCCTCGGTGATCACGTCCTTCTTTGGGTCGCTCTCATCGCGCTCGACGCGAAACGAAAAGCGCAGTGCGTCTCCGCAAGCAATTGAACCGTGCTCTCCTAACCCGTCGGGGTCTTCAATCTCGCCCATGTGCGTACCCGGCTTGCCGTGCACGGCATCCATGAAAAGTTGCTTCGTTTTCTCACTATACTGCCAAGCCATTCATCTACTCCGAACCGAACTTGCCTCCGCATGCCCGGTGATGGAATCGCGGAGCCCGCCCTGTCGCAAGGCCCACGTTGTCGCGTGGAAGCCGAGGATCGCGCTGCTTCTAGAGCCCCCCCCGTTCACGTGCCCTTTCAAGGCTGGACAAACTTCGCCGATGGCGCGCCGCAAATCGGGCACTTCTCCGGCGGGCAGCCAAACTCGATATGCCCGCAGATGGGGCATAGATAAAACCGCGCTTCTGTCAGGTCTTCGCCGCGCTGCGCCGCCTCCAATGCCAGCTTGTACAGCTTCGCATGGACGGCCTCGGCCTTCACAGCGTAGCCAAACATGCGCTTGGCGGGATGACCTTCGGCTTCGGCCTGTGTCAGCATCGGCGGGTACATCTCCGTGTACTCGTAGGTCTCGCCGTCGATGGCGGCCTGAAGATTCGCAGCCGTCGTGCCGATCCCGCCCAGCGCGGCGAGATGTCCGTGGGCGTGGAGGGTCTCGGCCTCCGCCGTGACGCGGAACAGCCGGGCGATGTTCGGCAGGCCGTCTTTCTCTGCCTGCTTCGCGAATGCCACGTACTTGCGATTGGCCTGGCTTTCGCCGGCGAATGCTTCCTTGAGATGATCTTCCGTACTGGCCATGCCTGGGCTCCTTTAATCCCGCAGCGATGCTCGCTACGGTTTCGGTCCATGGTGGATGATAGGCGCGCCGCAGCCCCACGCCATGGGACTGCCGAGGGCTCCCCGTCCGCGTAGTATCGCGTATGGCGGTGGGCTCCGTCCAGGCGCGGGGAACGTACCGGGCTCGTGAGGGTTCATGACGATTTAGGCGGGCTGCGCGTCGTCGACCTGCCTCATGGTGATCGCCGACACGAACAGTGCGATCATCGCCAGCGTGCACCACACGCCGCCGGCAAGTCCCAGCCAGGATCGGTGCAGGACGGCCTGACACCATTCCACCCACGCCCCGTCGCCGGGGCCCGGCCAAACCCACAGGATGTTTATCCACGCACACAGGCCCAAGAGCATCCAGCATCCCCACCACCGACGGGTGTTCACAAAGGCCCACGCCCACAGCCCGATTGCCGGCAGCAAGTAGCGCTCGTGCATCTGCGTTGACAGCACGAAGAAGGCCAGCGGCAGCAGTCGCGCGGCCCAAAGCAACGATCGCTCGTCCACCTTCCGCCGCAGCATCACCACCGAGGCCGCGATCCAAACACCCAGCACGCATACTAGGCCCAGAACGCGAGGCTTGATCCCCAAGTAGCCCGCCACATCGTCCCGGACGTAGAAACGCAGATCGGCCAGGTGTGGTTCCATGAGGGGGTTGCCCAGGAACCACGCGCTGAATCCATTGAGATGGAGATACGGATAGTAGCCTGCCGCGAGCGTGTAGGCCTCCCACACGCCGCCCAAAAAGCCGACGAACGGAAGCAGCACAACGAAGGCGACCAACATTGCCGTGCCCACCGCCGTCAGCCATCGCCGCCAATCCCAACCCGCCCAAGAAACAGCAACGACCACCCATATCGGCAGCACGATCACCGCCTGAGCCTTGACGAGGACCGCAAGCATCGCCAGCGCGACCATCCACGGCACGCGGCGTAACCGGGCCATTTCAAGCGAAGCCACCACCAGCACTGTTGGTATCGCGTCCACCTGCCCCCACACCGCGGAGTCGTGGATCACGGCCGGCATCAGGACGTACGTCAAACCGACCAGGGTGGCCCATCCCCGCCCGGCACGCCGGCCCAGCCATACGACCAGCATCGCGCCAAGGATCGCATCCGCCACGATGGCCGGGACCTTGTGCAGGGCGATGGCCAGTCGAACCGCCGCCGTATCCTCGCCCCGCAAGACCGCCGGCCCCAACGCCCCGTCGGGCGGCGCGTCGGGCGGGGCCAGGTGGGCATAGGCCGTTCCCAATGAGTGCAGAACGTAGATGTAGGCGGGCGGATAGTTGCACAATCGCCGATTGCTGCCCGGCCGCCGCGCCGCGTACACGCCGGCCAGCCCGGACGATCGGCACTCCTCGGCCCATGACACGAACTGGGCCTGGTCCGCGGGGAAACCCGGTACCGTCAGAAACAGACACCGCACGCCCAGCGCGATCGCAAAGACCAGCCATGCCCACGGCCAAATGGGCCGGGAACTTCCGAGCTTGTTTGGGTCGGGCGGTGGGTGGCCCGGACAAGGACCGTTCCCGAAGGAATCACGATCGACTTGAGCAGGATTCATGGGTGATCCTTTTTGCCCCGGGGTGGCATGGGTTAGCGGAGCCGCGCTAAGCGGCGGAGCTTACCCGTGGAAAAGGAACCTCGTTGTGTTCCCACGGGTAACGAGTGGGCCACCCTGTGGGGTGGCCCACTCGTTACCCGTGCCACCCCGGCTGAACGCCATACACGTACGCGCCAGACCGTGTCTCCCGAATGGCTGTGACCCCACCGCCGAGACGGCGGTGCCACAGAGACGGTGGCGCCACCGAGCCGCCGGTGCCGCAGTTTACTTCGCGCGTCGCGAAAATCCTCAGCATTAGCGATTCAACGTCATCATACGGCCAATGGTATCTCGCGAAAGTCGCGGCTTCCCGGCCGGCACGGAACACACGTTTCGCGAGGTCCTCGGAGGTCGCTCTACTGCCAGTGTCGCCGCAGCGTATATTATCGGCCGCTAGCTCATCCCAACCTCTATCCCGCGCGGCCAATCGCCTCCATCGAGGCGTGTAGCGCGGTGATTGGGGCGATGGCGGCGCCGCCTTCCGAAAGATCAATCTCCAACCAAACCGCCAAGCGTCCGATGAAGATGATGATATGCCGTCGCGCGACGCCAGGGACGCCGCGCGCAACATCGATGGCGGTGCCGCGCGGCCTGCGGCCGGCGCCACATCCGGAAGGACTCCATGGACCTCGCGTCAATCATTGGCATGCTTGTTGCCGTCGGGCTGTTCGGCTGGGCGCTTGTCAGCGGTGCGGGCGACAGCAGTGTCGTGGACATGTTCGTCGACACGCCGTCGGTCATTCTCGTCGTCGGCGGCTCCATCTTCATCATCCGCCGCCGCGCCACGTAGACCGGCAGCGCTACCAGATGGTCCATGTGGGCGTGGGAGACGAACCACGTGGGCGTGCCCATGAACGACCACGGCTGGGCACCCAGGTCG
>JAUVGW010000355.1 GCA_030593565.1 Phycisphaerae bacterium
GGTGATGGCTCCCGCGCCGTCGAAGATGTCGTAAAACGTGATGTCCTTCGCCGGTCGCTCCAGGTAATAGCCTCCTCGCGGCCCCCTGTCGGAGTGGAGGATTTCGGCCGCCGCGAGGTACGTCAGAATCTTCGCCGCGTAGGGTGGGGGCAGTTTGTACTTGGCGGCGATGTCGCGCGCCCGAACCTTCGGTGGGTGCTCAACGCCACGCTGCTGATCAGCGATTTCATACATGGCGAGCAGAGCGTAGGTTGCTGTCTGTTTTTGCAGCATGGCAATGGTCCCTGTTTCTATGGCCTGAACCCGCACCTGCTCGGCGCAGGTGTTCCTGTTGCCCGGCATTTCCCGTTCACCGGACCTTTGACTGACATCCTAACGAAGAGAGACGTCCTTCGCCATCCACTTCTCACAAACGGGTACTGATAAAGTTTGAACTGGGGAGCATCGGCCTCCGGCCGGTACGTACGTTGAAAACGAGGATTTCGCACCGGCGAAACTCCAATGCTCCCCAGACTTTACCGGTACCCATGAATGCGGCCATGGCCCACAACACCCGAATCGGCTGGCGGGTCAGGTCGATACATCCGATCACGTCTCCGCCGGCTCGACCCGGTGAAAAACAACTCGTTGGATCGGTTGTGAGGTGGTGATGTGGTGTCGCAATTGATTCCGCCCGCCTCTTCATGGCACAAATCAACCATGAGGAGAAGTATGGCCGAAAGGACCGGATCGACGAAATCTACGGGGTGTGCCTGCCTACATTGGAGGAATGTGTCGAGACTCTGAAAATCCACTTGCGGCTCGAGGGCCGCGATCCCGATCAGTTTGACATCGGCGCGCTGGCCGACGCGAAGGCATCGCCACTACGGCTGAAGCCGTCGCACTGGATTCCCCTGGGCCGGCCTGCGGTGGCATGTCTCGCGCGACATACTCCATATTTCGATTCGAGCAGTGGCCCGGCCGGCCTACAGAGACCGCAATCGTGGGGCACTGATGGGCGACATCACGCGTATCCTCAAGGAGATGAAGAATGGCGACCGTCATTCAAACGTCCCGGCTGTCTTGAACTCATACGGGGACGTTACGGATGGAATATCTGAGTCGAAAACGCTGGGGCGATCATGGGCGTTGCGTTTCGCGACCGACCGCGGGCATTGGCCGCGCGTCGGGATCCCTGCCATATTCATGCCATTTTCTGCCGAAAGATCGTCCAACCACTGGCGGTAACGTACCCGAGCGCGGTATAATGAAATCGCCGCTCGGCGAGCCGCGGCGTGCGGAGACGGTGGCGGAAAGAACCCACGCACGAACATTCCAAAGTTCCAGAAAGAAATGGATGGTACATATGATAGTGCGCTCCCACATCATCACATCGCTCATGATCATTGCCGGCCTGCTGGTGTTTCCGGGGGCTGCTTGGGGGGTCCCGGGCGATCTTGATTGCAGCGGAGACCTGACGATCGACGACGTCGGACCGTTTGTGTTGGCGCTCATTGATCCGGCCGGCTACGTCAGCACCTATCCAGGTTGCGACATCAGCCGGGCCGACATGAACCTGGATAGCCTGGAGGATGGGGCCGACATCGGGCCGTTTGTTGACGCGCTGCTGATTCCGCAGGGCGAGCCCACCGCGACCCAACTGGCAGGCAACTCGATGGGTGGGTATCCGTACTTCGAATACGTGCGAGCGTTCCACGAAAGCGGAACGGTGGAATTGGCGGTTGACCCGTTCCGATTCCCAGACATCGCCGGGGCCTGCGACATTTATATCGTCGAGACGAAATCCTCGGGGCAGTGGCTGGTGGATCGGACGCTGACAGACGTGCGGCCCGGCGGGCCGCAGACGGAGACGTTCGGCGGTCCCACAATTCAGGATAACACCTTTACCATTGCCAATGCGTTTGACCTCGACGGCAATGCCGGGTTGGGGCTTGGCGTCGGCTACGACCTCATCGTGGACTGCAACCAGAACGGGCAGCTTGATACCGGTGATGCCATCGACGGCCTGGGCAACGAAGCCGGATTCTACGTCGTCCGTGACACGACCGCGTCGGGACCGCTGGCGGTCACGGAGACCATCTACAGCGGAGGCTCGTGGCTTGGCCAGGACACCTATTACCCGACCGACATCGCGTCGATGGGTGAGCTGCCACTGGTCGTGGTCAGTCACGGCAACGGACACGATTACACGTGGTACGACCACATCGGCTACCACCTGGCATCGTACGGCTACATCGTGATGAGCCATGAGAACAACACCGGACCCGGCATCGAAACCGCCTCAACGACGACGCTGACAAACACCGACTACATCATCGGAAACCAAGATTCGATCGCCGGCGGAGTGCTCGATGGGCACATCGATTCCCACCGCATTACGTGGATCGGCCACAGCCGAGGGGCGGAAGGCGTGGTTCGGGCTCATACACGCATCCGCACGGGAGCGTACACGCCGAGTTACTTCACGCTCGACGATATCGTGCTGGTCAGCAGCATGTGCCCCGTGACGCACGTTTCGCCGGCGTCGGCCTCGACGCCGTACGACGTGAACTTCCATTTGTTCATCGCGGCGGCGGACGACGACGTGTCGGGCTCGCCGAGTTCGAGCAATTCCAAGCCGCTGGCCTTCTACGAGCGGGCCTTCGGCAACAAACAGGTTGTGTACGTCCATGGTGCCGGACACGGTGACTTTCACGATGGCGGCGGGTCTTCCGTGGCGTTCGGCCCGGATCTGATCGGGCGGGCCGCCACACATGAGGTGGTGCGAGGGTATTATCTACCGCTCGTGCAGCTCTACGTCGAGAACAATCTGGTCGCCAAGGACTTCCTGGCTCGGATGTATGAGACCTTCCATCCCGCGGGTATTCCCGGAAACGTAATCATCGCCAACTACTACCGGGACGCCGAATCGGTCGAGAACTTCGTCATCGATGACTACCAGACCGAGACCGGCACCTCGACCAGCAGTTCCGGCGGCAGTGTGACATCCAACGTCGAGAACCTCGACGAGGTCCTGATGCAGGAGCAAGATGGGTCCTTCGACTGGACGGGCTCGCAGCCGTCCAACGGCATGACGATGTACCGATACAGCGACGACAATGGCCATTGTGCTGTCTTCGATTGGTCGGTGGGGTCGGATCGTTACTATGAACTCGAGGTGATTCCCGGCGAACGGGATTTCACAACGTACACGTTCCTTTCCTTCCGGGCCTGCCAGGGCACGCGGCATCCCCGGACCGATGCACTGAACAGCCCACTGAGTTTCACCGCCACCTTGCGAGATGGAGTTGGCACAAGCAGTTCGATCGATTTTGCGGGCTACGGCCGGATCACTCGGACGTATTTGCGGACTGGTTCGGGCACCGGCGCCGGCTGGGCGAACGAGTTCAATACGGTCCGGATTCGCCTGACCGATTTCGAGACCAACGGCAGCGGCCTGGATCTGACGGACGTCGAGGCGATCCGATTCGACGCCGGCTCCTCATACGGTTCCGGCCAGGGCCGGATCGGTTTGGACGACGTCGAACTGACGAATGACTATCCGCCGTTCTTCGTCGCCCTGACGATGAGCATGGTCGGGGAGGCGCCGGAGTTTGTGCCGCCCGGCGTGCCGACGACCATCGATGTGGAGATCCTCGAGGGCGGCGACACGCTGCTGCCCGGCTCGGCGCTGCTGCACTACCGCTACGACGGCGGCGCGTTCCAGGCGGTCGAGCTCGCGCAGGTCGCCGGAGATTTGTACCGTGCAACGCTGCCACCGCCGGATTGTGGTGATACGCCTGAGTACTACTTCAGTGCCGAAGGCGAGACTACGGGCGTGGTGTATGATCCGCCGGCGGGTGCGTCGGCTCCTTACGTGGCCTTCGTTGGCAACTTCATCAGCATCATGGAGGACGACTTCGAAACCGATCAGGGTTGGACCGTCGAGAACGATCCCAGCCTGACGAGCGGTTGGTGGGAACGGGGCGTCCCCATAGCGGATCCTGGTGTTGAATACGATGCGCCGCTAGACGATTACGACGGCTCAGGCCAGTGCTACCTGACGGAGAATATTTGGAAGCGGGACGTCGACTGGGGCCCGACGCATCTGATCTCGCCGACGATCGATTTGAGTACCACGACCGATCCGGTTCTCAGGTACGCTCGCTGGTGGTTCAATGATGACCAGGACGCGGACCCGATGGATGTTGAGATCTCCAATGACAATGGTGGCACCTGGTTCACGATCGAGACCGTTACCAACATTCCGCCGGGCTGGGTCGAGCAGACGGTGTACATCACCGACTACATTACTCCGCTGACCAGCCAGATGAAGATCCGCTTCAGCGTGATAGATGGAACATATCCCGACCCCCCCCCCGACAACAACAACTCGAAGGACGAGGGTGGCATCGACGCCTTCGAGGTGTTCGAGGTGGAATGCGGCGAGTAATGTCCGGGAACCGCGCGGCGGGTCCCCGAGAACGCGTGCTCGATTGATCGACGAGAGCCTAAGGAAGGAACCAATATAATGAAGATGCTAGTCTTTACATTCTGTGCATTGACGGCGGCAGCGATGACGGCGCCGACCGTGGCGAGTGATGACGAAACGACGAAGCCGGCGGCCGGCGCCTCCGCTGAGGCTGAGAGGCCGCCCGCCGTGCCGGCCACGCCCGCGGCCGTGGATGAGATCCTGTACGCTCGGCGTTTCACGCTGAAGACGGGCTACACATTCGAGTGGGCCAAGAATGGCCCGCTGGTGACCGAAGGCACGATCCTCGTGCTAAAGGTGAACCCCGCCCTGGTCTACCCGCGACAAGAACTGGAGCCTGTGTTGTACGTGGGGAACCAGACCGCGGAACGCGTCAACCTCGGCCACAAGTCGGGCCACGTGATCGCCATCGTGCCGGGCAAGCTCGACCTGAAGAAGTCGCCTATCTGGTTCGGAACGCCGGAGTTGCCGGAGCGTGTCGACGCCAACATGGTTAAGAGCGAGCGAACATTGGCTGAGAAGGGGAAGATCACGCCGTTCGAGAAGGCGAAGATAGACACGGCGACGGCGCGCGGCAATGAGGCGATGAAGGCGGCGGACCGTGACGAACTCCGGCGCCGGCTTGCCGCGCTCGTCAAGCAGTACTCACCGGTCGAGGCACAACTGATTAAAACCCTGGAAGCGATCCCGATTCCCCAAGCGGAAGCGCAACCGGAAGAGAACTAGTGGTCCATTCCGCATGAATCTGCGGGTAGCGTCGGCCCCCCGTGGCCGACGTAAAATGTGGAGAGGTCCCCCCTCGCATACGTCGACCACGGGGGGCCGACGCTACTACCCGCAAACACAGATGGAATGAACCACTAGTGCAAGATCACACTTGATTTTGCGGGGTGCTGAGGAGATACCGTAATGTGT
>JAUVGW010000199.1 GCA_030593565.1 Phycisphaerae bacterium
GTCATGCTTCCAACCTCAGTGTTGGTGTAACGCCCAATGATGCGGTCGAGATGCTCCAATACCACGCGATGCTCGCCGTTCGTGTGGAACACAATGGCCGTCTGGAGCTGCTTCAAGCGGAGGCTGACGGGGCGAGGACCGTCCGCCGTGGCTGACGTGGGCTTGCGGACGACCCGGCTCGACACATCGAGGAGCATCATCGCATGCTCGAACCGCCCGAGCAGCGGAAGCGCTGTTACGATATCGGCATAGACTTGGCCTTCGTCGGGAATCAACCCACTGGCATTCAGGAACATCAGGACCGTCAAAATCGTGGAGGCGCCTTGCTTTGGCGCTGCTTTGCCGCCAGGCGCCTGGTCGCCTGTCTGTGGGGCTGTGTACGGCCGCGCAACGTAAGCGACCAGGCAGTCTGCGGGCATCAACTCGGTAACTTGGCGCGGGGTCGGTTCGGCGAATGTCGCGGACCCGGATGGTAGGGCCAGCAAGAAAAAGCAAAGGGTGACGAGTTTCGTCGTGCTAGGCTCTGTCGGAAAACCCGCGTTTCGTAGCGGCCGACGCCCCTGTCGGCCGTCGATGGACATGGGTATTCGCCGTCCGACAAGGGGGTCGGACGCTACAGGAGTTTTCCGACAAAGCCTAGCAGACATGCGGCATTCTCCGGTTGCGCGAACAGAAGAACGCGCCAGCAGCGTGGCCCCGGGTGTGATGACCGATCCGAGCCCGCGTCTTGTCGCTGAGTCCAGCCCGAAGACTGGAGAAGCGGCGGTACGCCCGCGTCCATCTCGCTTGAACATCATATGAGTCGCCTGGAACGCTGGCAAGCGGAGTCCGCTGACGGCACACCGGCTGCGGCCGTGGCAGATTCGGCGGGGCAGCGATTGACGATAAAAAAAACCATCGAGGGGATCGAATAAATCCCCGAAGGGGGTGGCGGAACAAAGCCGAAGGCGAGCGAAGCGAGCCCTGGGTTAGCGAGATGTAGCCTATTAAGCCCATGAAGGGGGCAACGGAAGCGTGCTCATGCGCGTGGATTGGGAGGATAGAGATCAACGAATCATGAGCTGATGCGAGGATCCTTTCTCGCAACGACTGCTGCGGGAATCCCCTCCCGCGACCTGCCAAAACTGTCACGCACCCAAGCCGGCTCGCCGGCCGGAGGCGTTTGGGCGTGGTCACCGCCCATTGTGCGGTGCAATGTTAGAATACTAAAGTTCTGTAATACCATGCGCCGATTATTCTAGTATATTAGGTTTCCAACTCGATTCCATCCAGATCGTGCGACGGGGAGACGGTGGTAGGGCGGTAACTCGGAGAAAGGAAAACAATTCATGGCAGGCAAGGCAAAGCCACGGAGTCGCTCGGTCAAGACCGGTGGGGGGGGGCGACTGGTAACGCCGGTGGGGCGATCGAACAAGAAGCGCACCCCCACAAAGAAACGTCCGGATGGAAAGCCTAAATCAGCCAACAAGAGGGCGGTTCCGCGTCGACGCGGCACAGGATCCGCTCCAGTGGCGGGGGGGGGCGACGCATGGTTTCCCAAGGGCGCAGACAATCAGCGCGGCCGGTTCGGCGTCGGTGTGCTGATCGCGACCGTCCATCGGTGGGGCGACGAAGGCGAATTGGCGTATGCCAGGTTGGAGCAGTTTTCGGCTCGGCCCGCCTCTCGTCCCTTGACGTCGCTCCTGGAGAAGGTGGATCCGCAACAGTTGGCGAAGCTTGTGGGGGGATTGTCACATCCCGACCGCGTCCGGATCGCGCGGGCCATCGTGCTGGGGGCGCACACGCACGCTCGCCTCAGCGAAGCTGTCGGCCTCAAAACCGGGCCGTTGTACCACCACGTCAGGACATTGGAGCGGGCCGGGCTGCTGGCGATCGTGGAGCGGAACACCTACGAGCTGACGGAGATCGGTCGGATTGGCCTGCTGACCGCGACCGTGCTGACGACGATTGCCAGTACGCCGCGATCCGCGTTGCGCAAGCGGAAGCTCCAGTTCGCCGTGCCGAGCAAGACGAGACGTTGACGGCGCGGATTCAGCCTTCCGCGCGACAGTTTTCGTTGATTGCGGATCGCTGTTTCGGTCGCGGCCGCCAAACGGCAAGCCCGGTGGTATGAAACAGGATCCATTGGATGCTCGCGGAGGCCTCGATGGCGTGCTCAGTCGAAGGTCCGATAACGTATGTTATGTTGCATTCACGGTGGGGCGGACTTGGCCGCCGGTCGTGAAAGCGAAAACGGCGGTTCAGGAACGCCGTGCCTGGCCGTGAAAACCACCGGCAAGACGCCGGTGCCACAGTCGCTCCCGACGGGAAAGTTCGCCACCGGCGTGGAACTACCCTTACTTGCGCCCCTGCGCTCCCCCAAACATCCTGCCGAGGTCTTGCGAATCCCAGATAATCAATTGGCGGCGCGTCTTGTCGTAGCTGTAGGCATTCAGACGACGCGCTGCCGCGTCAATCACATATACCTGCTCGGTGCTCTGACTGAACTGGCCGGTTGCAATGGTGTAGTCGCCGCCGCGGTCGGTGTCGATCGTTGCCACCGCGACATTGTGCCCCCCCACGGTGGTCAGGATAATTCCGACAAGGAGAATCGTTGCCGTCACGGACAGAACGCCGATGGTCAGATTTTTGCCGTCTTCTTGCACGGTTTGGCTCCTTATGGGTCGTGACCCGCAGGCCTGAAACGAAGCACCCGATGACGCTACGGCGCCCCGCGGAAGTCGCGTTGGAGGTCGCGAACGCCCACGTGGAAAAGCCGGCGGTCGTTCCGATCCCGATTCGGGGTGAAGGCGTGAAGCCGACGTTGCGACAGGTCCACAACGTACACCGCATCAACGCCATCGCTGATCTCGGCGGCGACCATGAGGTAGTTGTGCCCCAACTGTGCCGGCTGGGCATAGGCCGTCGGAGGCTCCCAGTTTGCCAGGATAAGTGTGGCGAGCAGGATCAGGTTGACCCCGACCAGTAAGACAATCACTGTTCGTTTCGTCATAGGTGGCCTCCCGTACGTATCATGGCCTGGGAAAACCGCTGCCGCGAGGGCCAGCATACCATTCCGCGCGATCACCTGATGAACGCCGGGGCCCGCGCCGCGTCACATCGCCTGTCGGGCGCCTATTCGTGCGTTCGCTTGCTGCTGAACACGCCAAGTCCGATCGCCCCGACGATGAAGATTCCGACAAGCCCCCACTGCAACCAGGGCCGCTCCGTCTGGAGCATCGGAATGTTGTCATCCGGGATATTCTCGTCGTTGACCTGGGCGAACGTGATGCTGCTGCCGCACAGCAAGACCACCAAGGTCATGACTAGGATTCTTCGCGTCACGTACTCCTGCTCCTCACATTTGGGGCTCGTACAAGCGGGCCTCGTCATCCACCCAAAAAGCCGACGGCCGACTCACGGCCCAAGCTACCACCCGATTGTAGAACGAACCGTGCGGAATGGCAAAGCGTTCTCGCTCTTTGCTGGGCCGCGAAGCACGCGGGACAAGCCACGGCCAATGAGTCGGTTGACTGTGCCAGGCGAAAACTAGACGTGCCGGGGCACTAACATGGGGCAGACGGCCAGGATGTTTCAAGAGGCCGGCTTATGTTGCGAAAAACGTCCCGCGGGATTGAAACGGTTCCCCATCGCACGGAGAGCTGTTTCTTGTGCATGGCGTAATCCGCGACCGGCGCAACCCAGAAGCTGTACAGACGCCCCGCGAAGGAGAAAGGCTCGATGTCCAGGCAGGCCTGATCCGGACGCGAAACAGACCACTGCCCGACGAGCCAGTACGCGAACACGAATGTTGCGGCGTAGTCCGGGCCAAAGACCTTCTGCCAAGTCAGCAACGCCGACACATCCCGCTCTGTCACCCAATTTTTCTGTCGACAGTCACCGCTGCGCGACGGGCGAGCCGCCTTGCGGCCCTTGACATCCACAAGACGGGCCGCCCCCCCCGCCGGATAGACGATGTAGTCGAAGGCCTTGGCGCCTGTGTACCGCTTGGCAAAGTGTCGGACATCTTCCACGGCTACGTACGGCGTGCCTCGCCGGTCGAGGTACGTTTCGAACGCTAGCTCGTAGTGGCTCCGTCGGATATTCATGTGGATACCCATGCTCCAGTCTGCCCGAGGTTGTCCCGACCTACCGGTCCGCTGTTTTGCGGAGCCCCACCGACTCCCACCCTTTCCTCGTCGATGAACATCTTGGCATCCTCGCATTTGTCTCACCCCCCTGCCACGCCGCCCTGCCCGGGCGTCGCCAGCCTCGCCCCCCTACCACGCCGCCATCTTGCCCGCGCGTCGTTGGCGTCGCCCCCTACCGCCCTTGCGCCGCGCCGATTCGATGCCCCCCTACCGGTCCCGCGGCTTGCCGGTTCACCCCCCTACCGGTGCCCGACACGTCTGGCGGTGCGGCGAGGTGTTCAATGGGTCGCGTGTCGTATCTTATCATACAGAACAATGGAATACCAGAATACTATAATTCTATATGTACGTTCCGCACGGGCCGATTCATCCGAAGAAGCGCCGGGGGCCTCAGTCCGCTCGGCCCCGCGCCCATCTGCGCGCGCCAAGCCTATCCGAGTCGCCACGTAATAAAAAATGTTGCTTTCCACAATCGGCCGCCGTCCACTGCATCAAAACGCGATCAAGGCATACCACTTGTCTAGTGCTCTGTCGTAGCTCAGATGGCCGGTGCCACTGGCAGCTTGTCTGCCAGTGCTGGCCACGGGCGTGCAAGCCGCCCGTGGCCCCACCACGCAAAACCCGCAGGTTCGCGTGTGGCGATGCACTAGCGGCGAATCCCAATCAGCGAACGCGGGGGCTGAAGCGCGCGGCGCTTCGAGTCCGTCCGTCGCTGAAGGACCAAACCGCTCGGTTTGAATATATGGCCGTCCGGATGTGTCGTCAAATTTGATCGCCGAACCGTTATACTGCTGCCATGCGCGTCATCGCGGGATGCTATCGAGGAAGACGGCTGCGCACCCCGGCCGGGTCCGAGACACGCCCGATCCTCGATCGGGTCAAGGTCGGCTTGTTCGATTGGCTGGGGGCTTGCCTCGACCAACCCGGACGCCTGCCACGGCTCGATGTCCTGGACCTGTTCAGTGGCGCAGGCAGTCTGGGGATCGAGGCGCTCTCACGCGGAGCCCGGTCCTGCACGTTTGTTGAGGTCGACACCGGGGCATTCGCCTGTCTGGAGGAAAACCTCGACACGCTCGGCATTACCGCGTCCGTAGCGGCCCTCTTCAACGGCCGGGCGGAAGCGACCCGCATCACGCCGCCTGATGGTCGGGCCTTCGGGCTCATCTTCCTTGACCCACCCTACCCGCTCAGTACTGCCGTGACGCCCGATTCCGTCATGGGTTCCGTCATGGCCAGGCTCGGGCGGGAGGTTCCTGTCACGCGCGATGTCCTGGCTGTCTGGCGGCACGCGGGCAAGTGCGTGCTCCCGGATACGCTGCCGGGCGGGTGGTCATCGTCGCTTCGCCGGGAATGGGGTACCATGGCCGTCACAATGCTCGAACGAACGGTACAGGGATCCTCGTGATGGGCCGCAGGCGAGCCAAGACGCGACACCTCACGATGCGAACCGCCGCCCTCTCGGTGGTCAGGCAGCTCCAAGACGCCGGCCACGTCGCCTATTTCGCCGGCGGCTGCGTCAGGGACATGTTGATGGGCAGGCGGCCCCACGACTATGACGTTGCGACGGAAGCCACGCCCACTGAAGTCATCGCCATGTTCCCACGAACGCAGAAAGTCGGCGCCAAATTCGGCGTCGTCCTGGTCCGGCTCGCAAAGTTCGTCATCGAGGTTGCGACTTTCAGAACCGACCTGGACTACGAGGACGGCCGCCATCCCACGGACGTTCGGTTTACGGACGCATGCCACGATGCGGCACGCCGCGACTTCACAATCAACGGCATGTTTTACGACCCCATCGCGCGAACCGTTGTCGATTACGTCGGCGGCGAGGATGATCTAAAATCCGGGCTTATCCGCGCAATCGGTGAACCCGAACGCCGATTCGCGGAGGATCACCTCCGCATACTCCGGGCGATCCGTTTCGCCACTCGATTCGACTTCACAATTGACGCGGCCACCTGGAACGCCATGCGCGCCAACGCGTCCGCGATCACGAAGATCAGCCCGGAGCGCATCGGCCAGGAACTCGCCGAAATCCTGTCACACGCCAATCGAGCCGCCGCGTTCCGTCAGCTTTGCGACGCGAACGTCATGGAGCACCTTTGGCCGAGCGCCGCCGCCTTGACAGGTTTGCACGAACAGATCGCGACCTTCCTGTCCAGTCTAACTGGGCAAGTTCCCTTTGAGCTCGCCCTGGCGGTCATGCTCCACGCCCTTTCTCCAAGCGGTGTCACCGATGCCTGCCGCGGACTGCGTTGCAGCAATACGACGGAGCGAACCGTCACCTGGTTGACGGGGAAGCAGGATGTCCTTGACGACCCGGCGCGCGTCACGACGGCGGATTTGAAGCTCCTTATGGCGAATCAGGACTTCGAACTACTGCTGAAGATGTGGTCGGCGAAGCTCCGGGCGACGGGGCGATCGTCGGTGCCATACCGCACAATCCTGGCGCGCGCACGCGAGATTCCTCGGGACGAGGTTGCCCCCCCACCGTTGATCGATGGGCACGACCTCAAGCGTCTCGGCTTGCGTAAGGGACCGATCTACAAGATCGTGCTCGACAAGGTTTACTACGGGCAATTGAACGGCGATATCACCGACCGCGCCTCGGCGACTGCGTTTGCGGAAATCATGGCTCAACAGGCCGAGCGATAACGCACACGGAATGGCGATGCGAAAAAGAAGGGCAGCGTATCACAACGTGAAAACGTGCGGGTAGTAGCGTCGGCCCCCTGCGCCCGACGTATGCAAGGATGAACCTTTCCACCTTTTACGTCGGCCACGGGGGGGCGACGCTACAAAGGGTAGTCAACGGAAAAAAGCGATGGTCAAGGCGTGGGATCCGCGGTGCCGGTCTCGTCGTCCTCGATATTGGCCGTGATCGGGGACGGCGCAGCCGTGTTGACAGCCGGCCGGATGGGGCTGAACTCATCGTCCGTGAGCTGTTCGATGCGGGATGCCGCGAATCGCAGATTGGAGTAATTGCCCGCCTCCTCGACCTCGAGGGCCTGGCGATACAGTTCGACGGCCCGGGCGCGGTCATGCCGGCGGAAGTCATAGACAACGGCACAATCGAAGCGCGCCGCGTGCGGCGTCTCTGGATCGAGGGCGAACGCCCACTTATAGTAACGGATGGCGAGTTCGTTGTCCGGGTCCTCGTCGCGGAGGTACTCCTTATAGATGTCGGCGATGTAGTAGGCACAATCGTCGACCTTGTCGGACTTCGGATACTCGCGGAGCACGCGTTTGAACAACCCCAGCGCCTTGCGGGCCTTTTTCTTGTTGTTTTCGAGGTGGCCCACAAACGGCAGGTGGCGAAACTCGTCGAGGGCCGCCAAGCCGTCGCGATAGATCGTATCGGCCTCGGCAATCGATTCCTCGGGAGCGATTTCTACGCACTGCTCGGGCGCTTCTTCAGTCAGGTATGGGAAGGTGTCGACGCTGGCCAATTCAAGCCGTTCTCGCTGACGTCTCGCCCAGTTGGCCTTGACGGTGTCGCCGGCCAACAGATAGGCGCGCTCCATCTCGAGAAGCTGCTCGAAATACTGCGAGCGGACGGAAATCAGGTTTTCCCTGACGGCAAGCATCCCTTCAACGAGATCCGGGAAATCCGCCAATTGCGCAGCCTGCTCCGTCGTGCCGAGGGGCGCCTCCTCGGACGGGGGCTGGACGTCGACATTGACGCGTGCGTCGTGGCGGCGGTCGATGCCTTCACAGCCGAAGATGCCGACGGCCAGCGTGACGATACTGAACAAAACGGTAAATCGGCGAAAACACATAGCGTTCATGGGTGTCATCCTTGAGTGAACGCGGCCTCCAGTGGGCCGGCCATCAGCGGTACTCCCCGCACATCCTTCAAACAGGCGTATTGCACACAAAATGACGCTACGGGTCAAGCCTGCGCGTTCGTCTCGAAACGCCCCGTGGCACAGCGATGCCTTCGCCCATGGCCAAGATGTGGCACCGACGTCTCCGCATGGTGCCACCGGCGTCTCGCCGGTGGCGTCACAGGCGGGGCCGTGCGTGTTTAGCGCCAAAGGTGGCAGGCGTCGGTTGGGCCAACGGCCTTACTGCGGATTGCGCGGAAATCACAGGCGCGGCCGACCGCCAGTGGCCCGTGGCGCCACGTCACCGTCGGCTACCACTGTGCCTCCTCGAACGCCCCCCGACGGGAAACCTGCTTTTGCGGCAAGACCTTGATGACTGCCCCCGCCAGCCTCAAATCGTCCTTGGTGGTGATCTTGATGTTGCGTGCATCGCCATCCACGGCCGTAACGTCATGCCCGGCCGCGGCGACCACCTGTGCGTCGTCCGTGATCGGGACGTCACCGAGGGCATCCGGCCCCTTGCCCTTCAAGGCCGCGTAGGCTTCGGTAATGATGTCCTTGCGGAAGATCTGGGGCGTTTGGGCCATCCAAAGCCCTTCGCGGGAGACCGTTTCGGCAATGATCTTGCCATCGCCGACACGCTTAAGCGTGGCCGAGACAGGGACCACCGGAATGGCCGCCCCGGTCTTCGCGGCGGCCTCGACGACCTTGTCGATCCACACAGCGGACACACACACCCGGGCCGCATCGTGAACCGCAACGAATTCCGCCTCGTCGGCAACCTCAGCCAGGCCGTTGGCGACCGATTCGTGCCGCTCCTCCCCCCCTTCGACGAGCTTGACGCCCATAAAAGCGATATTCGGCCCAAACTTCGTCTTCATCTGATCGATATCGCTTGGCCCCACTACGAGCAGCGTCTGGCAGACATCCTCCCGATTCACGAACAATTGCAGCGCCCGAATAAACAACGGCTGCCCGTCCACCTGGGCGAAGACCTTGTTCTCCTTGCCACCGAATCGCTCACCCTTCCCCGCAGCTACGACAATCACACTCATCTTGGGCATCTGACAGCCTCCTCGTTAGGTCTTTCTACAGCGAATCGTATCCGCTGGGGACAGCAGGAGGCAAGGCGCGGGGGAATCTTCGATACGCGTGCGACGATATTCGTAGCGTCGGCCCCCTGTGGCCGACGTGGATGGCGACACCTGGCGCGTGCCATGCTCATGCCGAATGGTGAGCATGTTTGCGTGGGCGTCCGGTTCCTCTTGAAGAAAGGGTGGAGCAGCCGGCACGAAAAATTTCCGGGAATTTCTTGCGGTTTGCAGGTTTTTCTTGCTGTTCCGGAGCACCCGTCTCGGCGTTTGCAGCAAAAAAAGTGCAAACTGCCGCAAACTGCCGCAAACTTTTGGCCGTCGAAATGACGGGGCGCAACGGTGCTGTCGAGGTAGGGTGGAATCTTGTGGAAATCGAAATGCGGGGGCATCCTTCTGGGATGTGAAACAGGAACTTTTTCCACAGGAGGAGCCCGATGGCTACTACAACGCACAGGCGACGGATCGTCAAGTCGAGGAAATCACAGGG
>JAUVGW010000229.1 GCA_030593565.1 Phycisphaerae bacterium
CAGAAGGCGGCTCTGATCGGTTTCGTGCCTGTCAAATCCCCTTCAACAGACTCGCAGCTCATGCGCGAGATCCATTCTTGCGATTGCCCTGCCCGCGGCCCTTATCGCGAGCAACGGGGGAATGCGTCCGCCTGCTTGTCGGGTTAGACTTGGGCGATGGTCCGTCACGATCTTGATGAACTCCGCCCCGCAGCGTCCCCGCCGGATCCGGCGACGGCCGCTTTCCGGCGTCGCCGGTCGCTGATAGCGGCCGTTTTCATCGGGCTCGCCGTTGCCCATGTGGTTGCCACACGGCTTTCCTGGTCGGACATCCCGATGCAGACCGACAACGGCATCTGGGCCTATAACGGCTGGCGCGTGCTGGACGGCGCCTTGCCGTATCGCGAGTTATGGGACAACAAGCCACCGGGCATCTTCTACGTGTTCGCACTGGCTCAACGGGCGTTCGGCGCGGCCAATGGTCAGGCGCTCTTGTGGATGGATGCCGTGCTTAGTCTGGCGGTCTTTACGATGACGTACATCGTCGCGCGGCGGTTCGCGTCACGCGCGGCGGCGGCCGGTGCTCTATGCCTGTTGAGCCTCGTGTTTTGTCATCGCGTGCTGGCAGACTGGGGCAACAATGTCGAGAAGTTCGTCGCCCTGTTCGAGATGGCCGCCTGTTTCTTCGTGCTTCGCGGGTTGGACCGGCCGGGTCGGTGGCGCGACTGGCTGGCGGCCGGCCTGTGCTGCGGCCTCGCGGGCTTCTTCAAACAGACAGGTGTCTTGTTCTTGGCGGCGGCGACGATCTCGATGGTCATCATGATCATCGCACCGGGTGGCGCGCCGCAGCAAACACGTGCCGGCCGACGCCGGATGGTTGCCAAGCATATCGGCCTATTGTGGTTCGGGGCCGCTGTGCCGTGGATCGTCGCCGCCCTATGGATGTGCCGAGCGGGTATCTTCGACGCCTTCTGGCATCAGGTGGTACGATATGATCTCGTTCGCGCCGGCGCGACCGGGCATGAACGGTCCCGCCTCGCAGATCCAGCACACTGGAACCAGGTCTTCGAGACGGTCAAGCTCACGGCAGTCTTGCTCGGTCCTGCATGCTTGGGTGCCGTCTACTGGTTCAGGGCACGTCTTGCCGTTGGTATTCCCGCGACCGCGCCGACCAAGAATGCATCCCAAAACCTCTGTAGCACCACTGCGGCGGCGGGGCAGACACAGCGTTCTACGTCGGCCGCGGGGGGCCGACGCTACAGTTGTGGCTCGGCCGCGCTGTGCCACGGAAGCCCCGGGACGCCTACGAAACCGCGACACGCGGCGTTGCCGGCGATCATCGTGGCCTACTGGCTGCTGACCACGCTATTGTATCCGTTGGTTCCACACGGCTTCGGGCACTATCTGCTTCAAGCGGCGCCGGCGGCGACGATCCTGGCAGCGTGGCTTTTCGATCGGGCCTGGGCGGTCGGTGCGGACGCGTTTTGGCGAACGGCCACGGCACTCACCCTGTTGATCGCGCTGTGGCCACTGTCGGACCATCTGCGTTTTACGTTCGATCCCGGCTGCGCTCCCAGGCAGGCCTTTCGACAACTCGGAGACAATACACGGTCGCTCGCGACAACCATCATGGCCAATACAGACCCCGATCAGGCAGTGTTGTTGTGGCAGCCGGACTACCCGGCGTTGGTATACGCACAACGCAGAACGCCGCTGGAATCGAGCAACGCCATCGTGATCTTCATGGGACGGATCAGGCGGTTGGATCCCCCGATGTCGCAACTCCTTGAGCGCCTGCGCAGGGCTCCACCTGACGTCATCATCGACTCCACGCCGGTCAAGGTGGATTGGCCGGGCGTGGACGGAACGTCTGGGCATCCCCAACTCCTGACACCAGCCGCCGGGTTCTCGATGGCCGAACCGCCCGACGATCAACATGAATGGCTCGAAGGCCGGGTCCTCGCACCGCTGAAACGGTGGGTGCGCGCAAACTACGGCGGCCAGCGTCGCATCGGGTTCTGCACGTTCTACTACCGCGGCCGGCCGTGGCGATTGTGGCAGGACGTGCTACTGTCCGACGAGGCGACACCCATGTCGCCCGGATGATTCACCACTGAGCACACAGAAATCACAGAGATGTGTCAGGAAAGAGCTTGGGAGTCGCGCAGGAATAAGATAAACCGCTGATCCGCCAAACGGCAAGCCAACAGGCCAGCCATGCGGCATAATCGGTCATGCTATTCCTGCTCGATGCCTTGGCGAAGGCGGCACAGGATGACAGGGGACCCCGCCGGCTTTGACGCCGGTGTCATAGGCAAACGTGAAATGCCCTAGTGCATCGCCACGCGACAACGTGCGGGTAGTAGCGTCGGCCCCCTGTGGCCGACGTATGCGAGGAGGAGCCCCTCCACATTTTACGTCGGCCACGGGGGGCCGACGCTACCCGCAGATTCATGTGTGGCGATGCACTAGGCGAATCACCGCGACCCACCTGAGGCGGGTTGCCTTTCAGTCGGCCGTGTCAGGTCGGGAAACAGCGTTCGCAGCGCATTGGTCAGGCTCTTCAGCGGCTGCGGCGCGATCCGGGGCTGCGCAAGCGTTCCTGTCACCTTGATCTCCATCAGCTCACGTGAAGCGCCTTCCAGAATTTCCGACAGAATCGGTACGTGCAGCTGAACGGGACTTCCCGCCAACAACGTGACATCCAGGCGTTTCGTGCGGATGTCCATTCGCCCCCGCCCGACAAGCGACACGGCCCTGCCTCGCAGGTCGATCTGATCGAACGTCAGGTCGTCGTTGTGGAGGCTGTACTCCAGCCGGCCGTCGTGGAAGACGTTTTCGTCCGGCGTCAGGTTCAACACCTGAAAAATAGAAAAAATGATCGGCAGTTTCCAAATCTGCGCCTCCCGCACGCACATCTCGCCGACGCCCTCCCGATACGATCGCTGTCCCGTCTCGCCGCGTAGCACCAGGTTCCCGTCGATCGATCCTTGTGTTGTATCGGCACGCGGTTTGTTCAGTTCGCCGCCTCCGCGATGTACGTCCAGGTACCGGCCAAGCTGGACGTCGCGAGCCGTGACGGACATCTGGTACGCCGTCCGATCACCACTCGTGTCGATCTCCGCGAAACCCACTGCCTCGCCGCCATACAGACTCGCCGACACATCCTCCACAAACACGGTGTCCAGCGTCGCATCCCGCGTGATCCGTGCCGAGATATCCCCCATGTGCCAGCCTGCGAGCACCGCGCGGTCAAGTTCCGCACGAAAATCCAGCGTCGTCTCCCCCGCCCGCTCCACGCTGCCGTGTCCGGAAAGTAAGCCCGTCACTTCGCGCAAGTCGAAACCGAAGTCGCCGCGCGCATTCCTCAGCGTCAGATTCCCGGCGAAATCCCATTTTATGAAACCGGACGCATCGGCATCGAAACAAAGCGGCTCCAACCGCAGATCGAAGTCTCCCGCCGCCTTGATTTTCGCCAACAAGTCGCGAAGCCGACTGGGCAAAGCCGAGACCAACTCGTCGCTGAACGTCAAATCCGTCCCATCAAACACGAACGTTCCGCGTTTTCCGGGATCGGCGATGTCGATATCGCCGGTCATCCTGATCGTGCCCCCGCCGGCCCGGCCCTCCAATCGCAGAATCTCGATCCGATCGTCCGTCACCATGACCTGCGCGGACACCCCGGACATCACCAGCGGGAATCCCCGAAAACGAAATCTGCCATCGAACATCTCGATCTCTGTGCGATGCCGATTCCACGTCTGACCGTTCTCCGAGACATAGTGAAGCCGCGTCCGGGCGCGGACGGTCCCCCTCGGATCCAACTGCTGCCAGGCCGCCCTCATCGACACCGGCAACGCGTCGTACAATGCTTCGTCCATCGCGAGTTGCTTGCAGTCGAACGCCAGGTCCGCGACATATCCGTTGTCCAACCGCCGAACATCGCCCGTCGCCGTCAGTTCGGCCTCGCCGTGGCGACCCACGGCGCTCAGCACGGAAATGCCGTCCGGGCGAATGGTGACGTCCGCGGTCACCCCCCGAATCCGGTACGGAAAATGCTTATAGCACAAGGTTGCATCGCGCAGCTTCGCGTGCATATCGTAGGCGAGGCCGGGCCGGTCCTCGCTCAGCGACACCGTACCGGACAGGTCCACGCGACCCTCCGGTTGAAACTGGGCGAATACCTCGCGACCCTCGGGCGGCAATGCCGCCGCCAGCGTCTCATCCAGCCGTAGCGACGCCGCGTCGATGCGAAGCTCGAGATCCGGCCGGGCGGATTCCCCGAATACGGCGTGACCGTCAATCCGCAGGGTTCCGCCGTCACGACTGCCGGTCAGACCGATGAACGTAATCCGGTTTTGCTCCAGTTCCAATCGACCGCCGACCTTCTCCAACGGGTACGGATATGCGTCGAAACAAAGCCCCGCATCAACGAGATCCGCCGTAACCGATGTCCGCCACCGCGGCCGAGGCTCGTCCCGCCCCGCTCCCTTCCGCTTGATGTGGACCAAGATATTCGCCGCACCGCGCGGACTGAACCGCTTCCACAGCGACTTGTACCGCTCCGACAGCGGCTCGAACAACTCCTCGTCCAACGGCACGGCCGATCCCTTCACCTCCACTTCCACCGCCGCCCAAGGCGAATTCCGATCGATCCGCCCGTTCGCCCGGATCAACGCCGCGCCATGGCGACCACGCACGTTTTCGATATACACCAACCCCGATTCATCGAAACGCACCACCCCCCTTATGTCCTCGACAGGATAGGGGAACCAGCGACATCGCGCCGTGATGCCTTCTGGACGAAGCTCTCCGGTCACGACCATCTTCGAAGAACGTCCGGGGGGACGGACGATTCGGAAATCCAGCGCAAACTCACCGCGTGGATCGTAGTCATTCAGAAAACTGCGGAGTCCCCCCGGCACGCCCCGCGCCGTCAGGAGTCGTTCGCGCAATCGACCGTCCGGCGCCGGCAGCCCGCGCCCATGGATATTCAAGTCGATGCCGATCTCGTGTAGCGGCGAACCAACATCCGTCAGGTGTCCCGTCACACGGCATCGCGCCCCATTGAGCAGACCAGAAATATCAACGCCCAGCCGCCGGCCGTCCAGGTTGAATCGGCCCTCCACATCCGTCATCGTCATCACGATGGCATCGCCCGCCGGATCGCGAGCCGCGTCGCGCTCGCCTTCGCCGGCCAGGACGCCGGACCCCACCATGGAAAGCGGCACATCACAACGAACATCGCGGAGTTCAATGGTCGTGTGGCGGTTCTCGAGCGCTTGAACGTCGTAGATGAAGCGGCCCAGTTTGACCTGGCCTTGCAACGATATCCTGTCGAAAAACGCCTGCGCCGATTTGGGAAGTTGCAGGCGAACCGTCCGCGCATCAACGAACGGCGTGTTTGTTACCATCCCCTCGCCCGGGTCCAGAATCACGGTTGCCCGCTCGGCTTGCTCACCAAAACGCCGGACCTCGATACAGAAACCGGTCGGTAACTGCGGGTGCGGCCGGACATCGGCATCCAACTCCTCCGTGCGCCTCTCGTGGCGACCGTCGTTGTAGATACTGACCACTTCCGCAGTAGCCGAACGGAGCACGATCTTCGGACGCCGACGAAAACCACCAGCTCCCGAACCGCGCCCTCCGCCGCCTGTCAGCAACTGCCAGTTTCGGATGCCCGTGTCCACATTCTGCGCCAGCACGATCCGCGGCCTTGTCGCCACGATCTCCTCGACCCGAAGCCCCCCGAGCAACAGACTCCACGGATTGTGAACCAGCTTCAGACTGGTGGCCGAGAAGATCTCACGCGACGGCTGATCCACGGCACTGGCGTCCAACTCCTCACAGAACGGAACCGATATCCGAACACCGTGCAGGGTAATCCCCCCGAACATCTCGAACCTGGCCCGCTCCACCTCGACTTCGCCGGATGTCGCCTCCGTCAGAAACTCGATCGCCCGCTCGCGGATCACACCGTCACTCGTCGTGTAGGCGTACCACCCGACCCCCAAGACACACACGATCAACAAGGCGGTGCTCACGCGCTGCCGCGTCAGCGATACCGGATGGCGAACGAACGTCTGACGCTCGATGAACCGACGCCATCGTAAACGCACTCGACCCCATGCTTGAAAATCGGGCCTCGCCATCCAGGCGTCCTCAATCGGTTGTGCCGTTGACTTTCCGCCACAGGCGCTCTACCCCGACGCCTGCCAACACGAACACAAACGGCATCGCAGGCACACGATACCGCACCGATCCGACGAACACCATGTGCAACAACGTGAAGTAGGCCGCAACCACCAGTAACAGGGCCAGGACCGCGGGGCGACGACGCAACAGCCAAACGCCACATATCGCCAGCAAGAACTCCGGGAAAACCGTCAGCCAGGCGACCAGAATGTGAAACCACGACGAATAGTCCGACGCATTGATCGCCACGGACCACGTACGCCGGAGCTTCGCCCAGGCCAGCGCTAACGCCCGGCCCGGGTGATCCCATGCCCATTCCAACGCCGCCGACCGACATATCACATCGCGGTCGTATTCGTTTGCGCCGTGCGGGAACGCCGGATACACGATCCGGTCCATTCCGGGCGCGCCGTCGGCCCACGGGCCCAACCCCTCCATCAGACTCGCGCCGCTACCGGTCCGCACCGGCACGAAATGACCGAACAGGCCGTAGTTTCGCGCGATCGTCGGAACCAACACCGCGCAGATCGTTGCCATGTAGCACAACGACACCACGCACCGCCGCCCGAGCCGTTTCGTGCCTTCCACCGGCGCAATCGGATCGCCACCTGCAAGATGCCACGCAAACGGCAGCACCAAAACCGGCAGAAACAGACTACTACTCCGCGTGACCGTGGCAACCCCCAACGCAAGACCGGCCGCCGCGCCCCACAGCCGCCCACGTCGCCCGCCCAGTCGCGTCAACGCCAGGAAACCCGCCAACACCAGCGCGACATAGACCGTTTCCGTCAGCACCAACGCGTTGAAGAACACCATGATTGGATCGACCGCCAGAATCGCAGCCGCAAACAACGCCGCAACGTCACCAACGAAACGTCGGGCAAACAAGGCCAGCAGTGCCACCGATATGACACCAAACACCACATTGACAAACCGCCCGAACCGCATCACCGCCGCATCGTCGTCGGCACCCAACCACACACCGATCGACAGGATACCCGGATACACGGGATCGGTCCCGGCACGCACATCTTCCGACTCGATCGGCCCCAGCCCAGCCGCGATATTCCGGGCAACCGACACATACCGATGCGAATCCGGAAAATCGAATGCCGATGGCCGCCACTCCGCGAACACCAGCATCCCCGCCCGTGCCGCGACAGCCAGCACTACGATCACCACCAGCCAACGGCCGAACCTCGACCGTTCCCCCACACAGCCGGGAATCACCCGCTCCACCATCGTGTCACTGCCGTCACTCACGCACACCCGCCTTCAATAACCGCGAACGCTCGTATTCAATAGCCGCGGAGCGGCGACGGAATAAAGCCCAGGGCGAAGCGCAGCGAGCCCTGGGTCGCCGGACCGTCACGCCCATAGCCCCCGACGGGGGCGACGGAACGACTCCGCGCCGTAGCGCCAACCACGCTTTGGCAGTCCGACACCACCCAAACACACATCAGCATCACCTAAACGCTGCCCAGTCGTCACATGCTCCTCCAACCGACTCACCGCGTCATCCGAAAACACAACTCCGTGCCCCGACGCTCGACGACCACCCCCCCGGCCAACTCGATCACCCGCCGCCGGCCGTCCCCACATGCAGCCTCCCCCACAGCCTCGATCCGCTCGAAGCCGATCGCCCGCAGGCCAGCGCCCAGATCGCGCAGCACCGCCAACACGACTTCCGACCGAACCGCCTCGGGCCAGCCCGCCACGGCCTCCGCGCGCAGGACGACCTCACCCTCCGCCTCCCGAATCCGCGCCCCCGCCAACGCCTCCGTAGCCACCCACGCCATCGCATCATTCACGCGCCGAGCCTGCTCGGACAGCCGCAACAGCGCAGTCGCCACCTGCGGATTCACCGCCTGCGACAACGATGGCAGCACATCATGCCGAATCCGGTTCCGCGTCGCCGCGGCCGGGTCGTTGTTTGTTGCGTCCTCTCGATATGAATGCCCGCGGGCTCGCAGATACGAAGCCAACTCCGCCCGCCGAAAACCCAGCAGCGGCCGAATCAACTCGATCTCACCGCCTTCGCGAATCGCCCGGCGGCGCGGCATGCCGGCAAGGCCGCGAAGCCCTGTCCCCCGCACAATACGGTGCAAAACGGTCTCCGCCTGATCGTCCGCATGATGCCCCACCGCCACCACACGTGCCCCGATTTCGCGGGCGACCTGATCCAGAAACGCATACCGCTCCCGCCGGCCGGCCTCCTCGACCGTCTCCCCAGCCGCCTCGGCTGACCCTTCGACCTCGATCCGTCGGATCGTACACCCCAGCCCCAACGTCCCGGCCGCCGCCTTCACGAAGGCCGCATCATCAGACGAATCTTCTCGAAAACC
>JAUVGW010000422.1 GCA_030593565.1 Phycisphaerae bacterium
GGCGAACCGCCTCCGGAGACAGTCCGCGTCCTGTGGCCGCGGCTTCGCCGGGCCGCGATCGGCGATCCGAACCTCGTCGTGGAACGTCGGTCCATTGCAGGACCGTACGAGCGTATCCGACTGCGTCGACCATTGCCGGAACGACGCCGCATCACGCCCACCACGCGCTCCCCGGCGGGTCGCGGCTAAACTATGGAGTTGGCAGATTTGGCCGTGGGAGGACTGACACTACGTGCGTTGTCGAAAAAGCCCGGCACACCTCGACGGCGCTGTTCAACTCGCCTGGCACACCTCGACGACGCTGTTCAGCTCTCCGAAGGGGTTTGTCTCGACCAGCGTGTTGGCCGGGTCTCTCTCCCAGCGGCCGTCGATCACATACCTGTATTGGTATCGGCCGGGCGCCAGGGGCAGATGGACCTGATAGGTGTCTTCGAGAAGCCGCGGCATCGGTACCAAATCCGGATTCCAACTGTTGAAATCACCGGCCAAGCGGACATTCGTTGCCCCTGCGGCGCGAATGGTGAACGTTGTTCCGTTTTCGGTGGGCTGGGGGCCGTAGATCAACTCGATCTTGCGGGCGGTCTCCTCGGGTTCGGATGTCGAATCGGCTGTGGGGGTCGGCCGTCCGGGACCCAGGAGCGTCTGCGTCGTCGCCAGTAGCTTGTTCGCCTCCGCGGCCAAGGCGTCGGCCTGCTGGAGGAGCCCGTCGTCGACAGGCGCCTCGGCCGGTACTTCAACGGGCGTTTCGATTGATGACCGAGCTTCGGCGATCGTCGGGACGGGGACCTGGGTCGTGGGGACGAGTGCGATCACTTCGCGAGCCAGTTGGACGAAGTCTCGACACCCGCTGCTGGCCGGGTCGTACTCGGCGACCGGCTGCCCCAGGCTCGAGCTTTCCTTCAGCTTGGTGTTGAAATTGATGAAGCTGGAGAACATCGCATCGCCGTGTCGCTTGCGCAATTCGGCCAGAATCTCGCGCCCGAGCTTCGTGCGGACGTCATAAAGATTCGCGGCGATACGGACCGTCACCGCCCGCCCGTAGGCCGACCGGATGTCCCGAATGCTCTCCAACTGTTTTGAGAGGCCGTGGAGCGAGAAATAGCCGGTGTCGACCGGGACGATGATTTCGTCGGCGGCGAACAGCGCATTCTGCGTCAAGAAGCCGACGGTCGGGGGTGTGTCGATCAACACGAAGTCGTACTTGTCGGCGACGGCGTCCAATGTGTTTCGCAGGCGGGTCTCACGGTCTGGGACACCGGCCAACCGCTGTTCCAGCGTGGACAGATCAAACCGCGATGGGACCAAGTCGTAGTTGCTCGCGATCTGCCATGTGACGCGCGACAGATCAGGTGGCCCCGCCGCCGGGTCTTCGAGCAGAATGTCCGCGATGCTGATCTCGATTTGCTCCTCGGGCACGGCAAGCCCCAGCGCGCAATGCCCCTGCGGGTCGAGGTCTACGGCGAGCGTCCGCTGCCCCTCGCGAGCGAGACATGCCGCGAGGTTGATGACCACAGTTGTTTTTCCACATCCGCCCTTCTGATTCGCGACCGCGATGATCCTCATTTCGGCGATCCTTCAGACTACCAGTCCTATGTTCCAGCGTTCGGCGCGGACCACACAAGATCCGACGTCCGAGAACCTACGGTTCCATACTTCGTAATTCGGCTTGCCAGCACTGCCAGCTTGAAAGTTTATCGGACGAGAGTGCGTTGATCTTTCAGTTTCTCGCAGGTGGGCGGCAACTGGGTGCATGACGCCTTGGGCGGGGGCAGCGATGGACGAGCGAATAAACCCTTTAGTGCTTTGTCACGCCTAAATATGCGGATTGGGTGGTACGGGCGTCTCGCCCGTACAAGACCATGGCAACCCGATTTCGCACGGGCGGGACGCCCGTACCACCCGATCATTTAGGCGTGACACAAAGCACTAGGGGATCAGATAAGCCCTTGAGGGGGATCGAATAAACCTCCGAAGGAGGTGGCGGAATACAACTCAGGGCGAGCAACGCGAGCCCTGGGTGAGCGCGCGAAGGGCAGCCCCCGGTGGGGGCTCGGGGCTTTCGTAGCGGCCGACGCCCCTGTCGGCCGTCGGAAACCGTTGATCTTCACCGTCCGACACGGGGGTCGGACGCTACGGTTGTCCTGAATCTGTTCTAGTAGGAAATGGTTCGCGTGCGGTGATGGTTTACGGTGATGTCATCACCACGAGCCAGCAGCCATAAGTACCAGTCGATTTGCCAGGCCGGGGCCTTCTTGCCGGCCTTTTCGACGGCAACGCGCATTCGATCCACGGCGTGGATCGTGGCGGCACGGATTTCGACTTCCTGCTCAGCATTGGCCTCGATCACGCGCTCCGCCTCGATGTCCTCGGCGAGTTCGGGCGCCAGTTGCAGGATGCCGAGATGTCGGAGGGCCTGCGGGACGCGGTAGTCGGCGAAGGCGGTCAGTTCGTCGAGTCCGTCCAGCGGCGGCAAGTCTTGCGCCTGCCATGCCATGGAAACGTCGAGGGCGCAGATCTGGGCTCGTTTCATGAAGCAGACCGGCAGGTTGTTGAATGTGGCGACATCCTGGAAGGAATCGAAGTTGGTCATGAGCAGGACCGCCAGCGGCCAGGCCTTGCGGTTGACGGACTCGATGGCGTGGATGAACTGGCCGTCGAACCGGTCGATGAGAACGCGGGCGGTCTGGCGGATGGCGTCTTCTCGCTCATCCATCATGAGCAGGCGACCGTGGCCGCTGAGGACCTGGTGGATCTCGTCACGGGAGACCTCGAGCCAATGTTCCGGATTGAACCACTCGGGCTCGAGTTTGGCGGCGAGCAGGAGCGAGACGAACATGGCCTCGAAGCGGCGGTAGGTTTTCCCTCGCCAGGAGATGGTGATCGGCTCGGAGGACCAGAAGCAGAAATTCAGGGAGTCGATCAGGAGGATCAGGTTGGCGATCTGCTCCCTGGTCCCGGGCAGGCTCGCGAACAGTTCGTGGCCTGCCGGTTGAAGGGCCGCACGGGGCACGTCCGCGGCCCATTGAGCGATGGCGTCGTCGTCGATCGAGACGTGCGTCGCCTGTTCGACGACGGGTCGGGTTGAATCAAGAACAAGCATTTGGGCCATGCTAGCGGTGTGGAGGACCCCGAGCAAGATCGTCGGTGGGTGACGGTACTGGTAAATTGGGCGGCGACTGCGCCCAAGAGGCACCGAGCCGGCTTGTGTCGAGCCGGTCTTCCGCTCGAGGGGGGCAGTCCCACATGCCGGCAGGCACCCCCTCGACCGGGGTCGGGGGCTCTTGAGACGCGGCGGGCACGGCCTTGCGCAACACTTCCGGTGCTCCGTCAGAGTTGTGTTGACGCGATGCGATCGGCCAACGAGCATGTGCGGCAGGGAGACATCGTGCAGTCAGGACAGAGTAAACAGCGGTTCGGCGCACATGTGTCCGTCGCGGGCGGTTTGGAGAATGCGTTCGATGCGGGCGTCGCGGTCGGTTGTGATTGCCTGCAGATCTTCGTGAAGAACCAGCGGCAATGGTCGGCCAAGCCCCTGACGGAAGAACAGGTTCGAGCCTATCAGGCGGCGCAGCGTCGCACGGGGATTCGGCCCGTGGTCGCGCATGCGAGCTACCTGTTGAACCTGGCTTCACCGGATCGTGCCTTGCGCTTCAGGAGCGCACTGGCGCTGGTTGATGAACTGGAGCGGTGTGAGGCGCTCGATGTGCCCTATCTTGTGGTGCATCCCGGGGCACATTTGAAGACGGGGGTGACGGCGGGCATCCGCCGCATCGCGGCATCGTTGAACCGTGTTCACGCCCGGACCGCCGGATTTCGCGCGATGATCCTCCTCGAGACGACGGCCGGGCAGGGCACGTCGATCGGTCATGAGATCGGGCATCTCGGCTCCATCATGGAT
>JAUVGW010000250.1 GCA_030593565.1 Phycisphaerae bacterium
TAGTAGCCATCGGGCTCCTCCTGTGGAAAAAGTTCCTGTTTCACATCCCAGAAGGATGCCCCCGCATTTCGATTTCCACAAGATTCCACCCTACCTCGATCTTGGCCCATGGGGTCTGCGGATGCGCTTCGCGAAAGGCCAGGAGACACTGCTCAAGAGCAGTGGCACACATTATGGTATCTCCTCAGCAACCCGCAAAATCAAGTCTGATCTTGCACTAGATCTCCGCAGTCACTACGAAATGTAAATCGTCTCCCCGCTGTACAGTTCGGGCGGGCGCGTGACGCGCCGTCTGACGTCGTCGGCGTTGCGTGCATAGCTTGGGGCGATCTCGATGATCACGTCGGGTTCGCCGTCCGGCTTGCGGGGGACGCTCACACGGGCGCCCTCGAGCCAGTGGGCGGCGCGGCGGATCTGATCGCGGATCGCCGACTCCACGGAGTCCACGCCCTTGGCGTTCTTGACCGGTGAGAACTCCTCGGCGCGGTCGATTTCCAGGAGCAGCGGGTTCTTCGCCAGCGGCAGAGCGTCGAAGACGAACGTCTCCAGCTTGATCGCGTTGGGCGCGCGCGGCGTCCGCTGAAAGCCGTTCTCGTCCACCCAGGTCACGGTCTTCTCAGCACGGCGGTAGGGCAGCTCGAACTTCCGAGCGATGATGCGATCAACGAAACCGACGTTCAGGAGGTGGATCGCCAGATTGCCAACGTCGAACATGCGCGAGCCATCGGAGCCCTTGGCGTGGGCCAGGTCGTCCGGGAAGTCGGAGTACTCGATGACCACGACGCGGCCTTCGTGCATGCACACATTCCCGACCCGCTCCAAATCATCCACCTTCGAGGCGACTTTCGCAGACATCTCCGAGCCGGTCTTGGCATGCAGACCGATGAACAAGGGATCGAAAGGCTTGACCAGTGGGTTGTCGACCTGGAAATAGGAGATGATCTCGATGCCGAGCGACGCCATTTCCTGTAAGGCGCCGCTGGCAACAAGTGATTTGAGCGACCCGCCGTGGCCATCCGGGGCCAGAGCCAATCGGTGTTTGTCCTCCAGGAGGATCTTGCCTTCCAGATCGAAACTCGGCAGCATGCCCTGGCTGAAGAGGACGACGTCTTGAGATGGTAGCCCGAAGAAATCGCGGTCTTCGAGGAATCCCACGGTTTGCCTGTGGTTGCCCGGGTTGGTCATGATGTACCAGCGAATGGCAACTCCGTAGCGCTTCCGAACGGCCACGATTGTTTCAGCAAACAACTGGAAAAGCGTCTTCTCGCGAACGGGCGTGATCGTCACCGCCCCTTTCGGTCCCTCGAAGCCCAGGCGTGTCCCCTGCCCGCCCGCCACGGTGAAAGCCGCCACCTTGCCGGCGCGGATCAACTCGTCACCAAGGACAACCGCGTCGCGGTACAACGCAGCATCATCGGCGTGGCGTTGGTGTGGAAACACGACCGCCGGCTCCAGGTCCGTGAGCACCTGGTCCTGAGGTCTGTTGCAGACGTGTGTCTCGACGAGAGGATCCAGGTGAGACCAGGGGATAGAGTCGATCTCGCTCAGCAGGTGTTCGCGCTGAGGCGCGCCCAAGTCATCCCACCACCGCAGAACATGGTCCTGCCCGCGCGATGCCAGTTGCTCTGCGCACTTGCGGTATCGAAACTCAACGCTATCGGGAGACGAAGATGATTCTCTGTTCATGGATACTTGATATCTTGGCCGGGTCTCGTGCGTCCCCGACGGTGGGAGAAAAGACAGTCTAATGCCGGAACATCATGCTTCCCGGCGCATTACGTCGACGCGGTGCATACCCTCGGCTCGTGCATCCAGCCACCGCGCCCGAATCGCCTTCTACGCCCCCACCGTCGCGCTGGCGGCCTCGCTGCACTGGTCCTGCTTCGCCAACAGGTGCTGAGCCATCGTACCAAGTGATGCGCGGTCTTGCCACCGTCCGGGCCGGTGAACTCGGCCACGGCGGGGGTGCGGGTGCTCAGCAGCAGGAAGACGGGGGGTGCACGGACAGGCGGGTGAGAGGAAGCGACGTCGATTCAGAGCCGGGGCGTGTCGCCCCGGACCGGCTCGACACGAGCCGGCTCTGATGCCTTCGGTGCCCGTGGCACATTTTGGTTGCGGCTAACGGCCACGCTGTGCCACAATCTGGTTGCGGCCCAACAGCCCGTGGTAAAATGGAAAACGGCGGTTCGGAAATGCCGGTGGTATTTGAGAATACCGGCGGGACGCCGATGCTTCCCGGGAAAACCACCGGCGAGACGCCGGTGCCACCATTCTACCATGGGCTGCTAAGGCCGATCCTGGGAGAAGCCGACAGATGCAGGCCGCGATTCACGAGCATGGCGAACGACGGGAACGCGGTGGGTTATGGTTCGTCTCTCCCTGGATGGCGGGCTTGGCCCTGTTGTACGTCGGGCCGATGATGGCAGCGGGCCTACTGGCGACCGCTCGGTGGGACGGTCAATCCTGGACGAGCCTGGAATGGTCCGGCTGGGCGAATTTCCAGGCGATGGCGACCGATGATCGCCTCGGCAAGGCACTGCTCAACAGCATCTGCTATACGGCGATGCAGGTCCCGGCGCAGTTGGTCGTTGGGCTTGGGCTTGCGCTCCTGGTGAACCAATCGCGCCGGCGCATCGGTCTGTGGGCGACATTCTATTACCTGCCGCACGTGCTGGGCGGGGTGGCCACGATCCTGATCTGGTGGTGGTTGCTCAATCCGCAGGTGGGGCCGGTCAATCAAGCGATTCGATGGATACTGGATGGGCTGGACGGCCCGATGATCGCGTTGGGGTTGGGAACAACGCGCGACTGGGACGCGCCGCCCTGGTTGTACTCGCCTGTCTGGGCGAAACCCTCGCTTGTGTTGATGAATCTGTGGCAGGCCGGTGGCGGGATGTTGATCTTCCTGGCGGCGCTGTTGCGCGGTGGGGAATCGCTGCACGAGGCGGCTCGGCTTGACGGGGCCGGCCGGTGTCGACGCTTCTGGCACATTACGCTGCCACAGGTATCACCCGCGCTCATGTTCAACGCGCTCACCGGGATCGTCTTCTCGATGCAGGCATTTAATCAACCGTTTTTGCTACGCAACTTCCAGCAGCAGGACAGCTTGCGGTTCTTCTCACTGCATTTGTATCAGGCGGCGTTCGAGCAGCATCGATTTGGATATGCCGCCGCCTTGGCGTGGTTGCTGCTGGCGATCCTGCTGGCCTTCACCGCTACCATGGTGTTCGTCACGCGACGTTGGGTTCAATACGACATGGGCGAGGAGTAAGGGTCTAGGGTCTAGGGTTTAGGGTATAGGGGCAATGGTGCAGACTGAGAACCCTGGACCCTGAACCCTAACCCCTGGCGACAGCGTACGAAGCATCGTAAGGACAGGCCGACATGACATCGACAGCCTACAAAACGATGTGGACCGCGGGGCGTGTGGCTGTCGCGGTGGTCCTGGCGGCTCCGCTGTTGTGGGCCGCGTGGGCTTCGCTTCAACCGATTGACAGGATCTTCGCCGGGCCGATGGCACCCACGCCGGCGGTCGACGGGCTGCAATGGAGCAACTACCGCGAGGCCGTCACGCGACTTCCGTTTCTGCGGTTCCTGTTGAACTCGTGCATCATCACGGTGGCCACGACGATCGGGACGGTTTTTACCAGTTCCCTGGCGGGCTTTGCCTTCGCACGATTGCGTTGGCGAGGGCGCGACGTATGTTTCGTGCTGACGCTGGCGACGATGATGCTGCCGGCGCAAGTCCTGCTGATTCCGCAGTTCTTGATCTTCGAGCACCTGGGTTGGGTGAACACATACAAGCCGTTGATTGTGCCGAGTTGGCTCGGGGGATCGGCCTTCTTCATTTTTCTGTTCCGACAATTCTTCCGCAGTGTGCCGCAGTCGTTCGAGGACGCCGCCCGCCTGGACGGGACCACGCACTGGCAGCTTTACTGGCATGTGATGCTGCCGATTTCCAGGCCGGTCATCGGGGCAGTTGCCGCGTTGAGTGCGGTTTATCACTGGCAGGAATTCCTCGCGCCCCTCGTGTACCTGTCCGATTTCAACACCTATCCGGTCTCAGTCGGGTTGCGGATGTACCAGGCGATGGAGGGGAGTTGGGCGAATCTGATCATGGCGGCGAGTTTGGTGGCGTTGGTTCCGCCGCTTCTCGTCGTGGCGCTGGCACAGCGATACCTGATGCGGAGTATCGGGGCTCCCAAGGGTGGTTGAAGCCGCCAAACGGCAAGCCGGCCCGGGAAATGCGAACCGGCCGCCCGGACGCCAGCCTGACCGCCTGACCGGCCCCGGGAGGCCGGTTTGTGCTGTTTTTGATGGTTTTACGGGCCTTCCAGCCCCCAAAAAACCGTTTCCAAGCTGGGATCGGGTGCTGATCCCAGCTTGAAGTCGACGGTCGACCCCAAGCTGGGAGTGGGCGTCGACCTCAACAGGTGTCTGGTCCGCGTAGGCTGCCTACTCGGCTCCGCTACCCTGCCTACTCGGTCCCGATACCGTGCTTACTCGATCCCGACCTCACCGAGGGATGGAGCCTATCTCACCGAGATAGGGGCTCTACATCAGCGAGGTGCGCGGCCGACTTCAAGCTGGTGGTCCGCACGGTTCAAGACAACCGTGGCTTGATCCGTAATGTCCTTTATGATAGACTGGGCTCCCTGGGGCATGCCGGCGCGAACAACTCGGCATCTGGATGGACGACCAGCCACGGGACTGGGAACGGTTCTCGGTCACCGGTGAGTGGTCATGTTGCCCGCTTGGGCAAGGAGGTACGGAACGATGATTGCGAAATGGAAGGGGACTCTTGCTGTCGGACCAAGAGATCACATTCGTACGGTGCTGTTCAGGCTAACGCCGCCGGCCGTCTTCATCCTGGCGTTGGCGTTCTTGGTGGTTCCCGCCCGCGCCGACCTCTTCGACGGATTCGAAGATGGCGACTGGACCGCCAATCCCGCGTGGGTTGATTCCAATCCCGGGTACGGGTGGGATGGTGGTGTGGTCGCAGACCCCGTTCGCCCCGACAACCTTGTGTGGAAAGCGATGGGGACTCCCTCAGGGGCAGCTCGTGCCATCGCCACCACCGATTTCGCTCCGATGCCGTGGATGGGATTCCATGCCTCTGTTGAGGCCTATTGTTCTGAGGGTTCTTACAGTGCGAACTTTAGCGTCGCTGATACTACTTTGGAGGAGTGGTGGACAGGTACCGGCGAAGGCTTTATGGTGGCGTTCGACGACAATCCCGCTGGCCCGGACAGGCTTCAGATCTTGGAGTTGAGTTCTTCAGGATGGACGGCCCACACACAGACATGGGATTCATCGGCCGCCCCGGCCGATGAATGGCGGCAGGCCAACCTGTGGCATGACACCGAAAGTGGGTTGATCAGGGCCAACCTGGAAAGGGTTTCAGATGGCCACATATATGTCGAGACGTCTATTGTCCCAACGAGCTTCGGCGATGGACCGCTGAGCTTCGTTGACCTCGGTGCGGGTGGTGGTGGTGCCTACTGGAACTACCTGGACAATCCGACGGTCGTTCCCGAACCCGCCACGCTTTCTCTGCTTGCGCTCGCCGGTCTGCTCGTGATCAGACGCCGACGCTGATGCGATTGAGCGAGATGTCGGGTCTGCGGCCCCAGCCCGCTTGTCAAGAAAAAAAATCACGGGCCGCTCCACTACCGGGGCGGCCCGTTTTCATCTCCATCCCATCCCGCCAACGTTACCGCCCGCTATTGTGCCAACTCACCTGGCGGGAGGCCCGGGCACTATGGACCTTGGGGGGGACGATTGCCTACGACTGCGAGGTCAGACTGATCGCCCTCGGTCGCATCCCCATCAATCGGAAACAGCGCCGACCAGATCGCCTCGTCGTCGACGTGCATGGCGAACTCGTCCAGGACCAGGTCGCCCCCAACATAATCCTCCGCGCCGTCATCGGGGCGTCGAAGGGCGGTTGAAGCCGCCAAACGGCAGGCCGTGCGGCGAGGTCTTCTGACGGACGAAGGTTGCACGGTGAACGGGGCGTGTGTACATATGTGGGATGCACACCTCGATCAAACCGAGTAAGGCCGTTGCGTACGAAGTCCTGTACGAGGACGGCGATCTTCTTGTTGTCGACAAGCCGGCCGGTCGGGTGACGCAGCCGGGGAAGAAGCACGAGCACGACAGTCTCCTCAATGGGCTGTTCGTTCACTACGGAAACCGGCTACAGAACCTCGGCGAGGCGAGAAACTGGGGGCTGCTTCACCGCCTGGACAAGCCGACCTCGGGCTTGGTCCTCGTTGCCCTCCAGAATCGAGCGTATGACCACCTGCGATCACAATTCGAGGACCGTCACATTAAAAAGGTGTACTGGGCGGTCGTTGCCGGCTGTCCCCGGCCGACGCAGGGCGTGATACAGAAACCGATCGCGGAGGTGGTCGGCGCACGCAAGAAGGCCGTCGTCAAACGGACTGGAAAACAAGCCATCACCGCCTACCGTGTGCTCGATGTCGCCGATGCCGTGGCACTAATCGAAGCACGCCCGAAGACGGGTCGCCTGCACCAGATCCGCGTTCATATGGCTTCGCTCGGGCATCCGGTCTTGGGCGAGCCGCTGTACGCTCGGGGCTTCGACCTTCCGTCCGTTCCTCGATTGTGTCTGCACGCCGCGGCCATCTCGTTTCGGCATCCGACTACCGAGAAGCTGCTTACGGTGACATCGCCGCTGCCCACCGATCTTGTACGCACATTCAAGCGGCTTTGCCTGACATCGCCGGTCCCCTGACGGCTTCCGCAGAATAGTGTGAGACGCGACATGAGAATCCAACCGCGTCACCACAAGATGACAGGGTCTTCTTAGCGCTATATCACCGCGTGGACTTCACGCAGGGTCATCACTCGTTCGTCGTGCACACCTTGCGGCCAACATCGCCGAATCGAGTGCTGAGCACATACGCAGTTTGACGATTGAATGCTGGCTGAGGTGTGATTCCTCGCTCGCGATCGGGGCTCGGATCCCTCCTCGCGTTCGGAGATCTGATTCAGGCTGGCCGTCGACATTCGTGACCGTTTGAATCAAGTGCGATTTCATGCGGATTTCACTTGTTTCGCGAAACAAAGTTCAGTAGAATGGATGCCCAGTCTGTGGATCCGCGTGGCCCGTTCGGGACTTCGGCGGCATGCAAGTCTTTTCGTCGGAGTGCCGGTCTCGCGACGAGTGATCCCGTCAGCACGAGGGAGAGGAGTTGTTTACCTTGTGGTCTGCGCCGGGCGCGGCGCGTTTCCAATAGGTGTTCAAGCGAGCCTTGCGGTGTCTGCGAGCAATGGACGGCGCGGGGGAATGCACCCTCCCGCCGGAGCAGCGTACATGAGCGAGGGCTAGTGCAGCAGTCTCGGGCCTGTCAGTGGGCGTCTTGCAGGTCGGAGTTGCGGTTCCATCGGTGTCGTGCAGGGTGATTCGGGTCACGTCCAGGCACAGCACATCGTGTCGGTAGCTCTCGTCGGAGGAGAGCTCATGTTGGCAAGGGCGCAAGCAACGTTGGGCGAGCGCGCGTGGCGCGGCGTCAGCGCGATGGTGCTGGTCGTGTCGCTCGGTATCAGTGCCCTGTTCATGGTGATCGCGTTTGGCGTGGCCGGCTGTGCCTGGCTCGCCTGGGTGAGCCTTCTGCCGTTCTTCTGGGCGATACGCAGGCTTGCCCCGCGTTGGGCGCTGCTTTCCGGTGTGCTCTGGGGTACATGTCTCTTTCTGCTATCCGTCACGGGCGTTATGCCCGCCATCCAGGCGGGGGTGTTGCCGTTACTTCTGTTGGCCATTGTTCCGGGGACCTACGCGTATCTGGGTTCGCTCCTGACGCACAGGATTGGCTTCAGCCCATTCGTACTTGCCGTTGGCTGGATTGGGCTTGAAT
>JAUVGW010000025.1 GCA_030593565.1 Phycisphaerae bacterium
GGTGTTGCCGGTGGACGCACAACCGACGCGAGGACAACCCAGCTTGCGCGCCATCGTGAACGCGGCGGCCATGCCGTTGTCCTTGAAGCTGCCCGACGGATTCATACCCTCGTATTGAAGGTGCAGCCGCCCCTGCTTCAATGACAGGCCGAGCGGCGCGACCTCGACGGGCTGCAACAGCGTTTGGCCTTCGTGGATGGTCACCAGTTCGTCAGGCCGCGCAAACGGCAGCAGCTCACGAAACCGCCAGACGCCGGAGTGGTCGATGGGATTGTCGCGCGTCGCCCATCGCTTCTGAAAGAACGCGAGGCTGTCCGGCAGCCGAAGGCGATCCCAGTCGTATACCGCATCCAGCAGGCTGCCACACTTCCGGCATGCGTAAATCTGCTCGACCAGATCATACGTCGCGGTACACGAAGAACGGATACATTTCAAGTATGCTGCGTCAGTCATGCCCGACATCGTACACCGATGCGGCGGGGCGGGTCAAAATGCGAGGCGCCGTGTGATCGCCTTGGCCTGTTTGGTTTTCGCCACCACCACTGACAGGGTTTGTGTCGACGTTCAACCATGGACCCGATAGAATACCTGGATGTGTGTCCGGATTGAGGCGTCCAGTCTCGCTGGTCCGACCCGCATCCACTTTCCGTGCGACGCCGGCGTGGACGGGCCGACCTACGGGTTCTTGCTGCAGATGCCTGCCCGGGCCGCGCCCACGAACGCATGGTATCCGGCCATCATCGACATCCGCCTCCAAGGAAACGAACGCCATGACCAGAATCGAGATCACCGACACAGACGCATCGAACATCTGCGACCAGGAGTTTTGTGGCTTCAGGGATCCCAAACACGAGGGACACAGGAGAAAATCAAACTGGCTCAAGCGACGCTTCGCTGAGGGGATGAAGTTCAAGCTGCTTCAGATCGATGGCGAAACCGCAGGCATGATCGAGTACATTCCCGGCGAGCACACGTGGAGGCCCGTGGAGGCGGCCGGCTACGCGGTCATCCATTGCATCATGATCCAGAAGAAGAAATACAAGGGTAACGGCTATGGTTCGCTCCTGGTTGAAAGTTGTGTGAAAGATGCCAGGCGAGCCAAGATGCTCGGCGTTGCGGTGGTGACCAGCAACGGCACTTGGATGGCAGGCAGCGACGTTTTCCTTCGCTGCGGATTCGAATGCGTCGATACTGCCCCGCCATCATTCGAGCTACTCGTGAAGAAGCTGCGGCCGGCACCGTCACCAACGTTCAAACGGGGATGGGACAAGACACTCCGCAAATACGGTTCAGGACTCACGATCATCAAGTCGGATCAGTGTCCTTGCATCGCCAAATGTACGGGGGACATCCTGCAAGTCTGCAAGTCGCTCGGCATCCGCCCAAAGGTCGTGGAGGTGAAGAGTGGTCGTCAGGCGCGCAACGTCCCGTCTGCCTACGGTGTGTTCAACGTCCTCTACGACGGGCACACCGTCGCGGAGCATCCGATCAGCGGTACACGATTCAGGAACATTATGCGAAAGATGCAACATTAGCTGACCTGCCCCCGGCAATAATAACGCCGCGCGTCCGGATCGCCGTGCTTACCGTTGCCATCGAAGTTGTTTCCGGTTCAACACGACGGGAGTCCCAGACGCTTGTCCGTGGCACACCCTCCGCTAAACGCATGGATATCGCGTGGGAGAGCCACCCAGGCGGAATCATCGTCGCCGAGGAAACGGCAGACCGCTTGATAAGCTGCCCGCCACGTTGGATCCGAATGCCACCGGCCCACATGCCAATTGAGGACCGCCAACCCGCCCAACTCGCGCGCCGCCTCCAAATGACGGATCGCGACATCGACGGCTTCCGACTCGCCGAGTCCTTCCAGGTGCATGTCGGCCAAGGACATAGGCAGCTCAAGGAACGATTCCGTCGGCGGCGTGGATGTTGCCAGCGTGGATGTTGCTGATCTGGATGTTGTCGGCGCGGGTGTTGACGGTGTTGGTGTTGGTGTTGCCGGAATCCATGGATGATATGGCAAGGCCGTGCCCGCACGGAAGCCGGGATGATCGTTGAAGCCTATCGACGTGTCATAGCCGAGGCCCGCCGCGGCGTGTGCGGCAAGCGATCGCATCGGGTGGTCGCCTTGATCGAATTGCAGATAGTGATGCCGCACGCCGACGATCGGCCTGTGATTCAGCGCGTCAAGGCGTTCGAGTTGCGGCTTGACATCCGGCCGACCCGCCTGCGTCAGATATGCAGCGTGCAGGCCGATTTCCCAACCGTCCGACTCGATGCGACGGATCAACCGGCGATACCTCGCGCGGGAGACGTCATAACAGACGTCCAACGGGTGCCCCCCGCGCCGATCCACCACCGCGAAGTAAAACGCGGAACGCAGGCCATATCGCTGTTCGATCCGGCAGAACTCGCCAAAATCCCACGCAGGGCGCTGGGTCGGGCGTACAAACGCCGTGTCTCGCAGACCACGCGATCGGATTTCGGCAGCCATTTCCCAATAGGTCTCGCGACGCCGGACGCCTCCTCCAACGAGCAATCGCCACACTAAACTCGGAAGCCGGCTCGGCCGTTCGGGATCATCCACGTCATGCGTCAGGGCAACGGCGTATTTCTTGCCGCATGGCCAACGCGGGATGTGCATCACGGCCGGCAGGAACCGCGCGAGATGGTCCTTGACGAGATCCGCATACCGTTGCACCGGTGGACGATGCAGCCAGTCGCCCGCTCCGATCAGACTTGCCCGCGCGGGAACGCGGCCGTGCTCGTCTCGCTCAGTGGCGTACCGCTCGCTGTCGAGTGTCAGCCAAAATGCCGTCGCCCGCGCCACGTCGAACGTCATTCGGTTGTCCACGAACAGGCGAGACGGCGGATGCCCGTCGTGCAAGACCGGCACACCGTCAACCGTCGTCAGCGGAGCCCGGCTATCCGAACCCGCCTCGCCTCGTGAATCGCAGAATGGGCTGCTCGTCGCACAGTCCCGAGAAGCTGGAATCCACAGCGCGGCGCGTCGCCCGATCTTGGCTTCCGATCCGTAGTAAATCGTCGGTTCCCCACCGCGTTCGAAAACCCAACGAAGGCCCGCGGCGCGCAGCAGTTGTCCCAGGCCGTAGCACCCATATCCGCCTTCCAGCGGTTCATCCGCGTGGACGACGACATGTCCAGGACATGCCGTGGCCTCGCACCGACCGACTGCGGTGGTCGTGACCTCGCGATCGGTTAGTTCCTGCTCCGATGGTTTAACAGACGTCCCGTGCACACCCACGACCTCACACTTGCCCGCATTGCCGCTACAGCCGGTGACAGATGCTCACCGCGCAGTTCTATCGGTCGCAGGGATCGCGCGAGTCCAGTTTCCCCCGTCAGGCGTGCGGGTAGTAGCGTGTGCCCCGTTCCTTGCGAGTACCTGTATAGCGTTCAACCGGCGTGGCACGGGTAGCGAGCGGGAACACATCGAGGTTCCCACGGGTAAGCTACGCCGCTCAACGCGGCTCCGCTAACCCATGCCACCCCGGTTCCGCTAATCCATTTCCACCCGAACGCTGGAACCTGACGGCTGACCACCGACCGTATCAAATCGCGATCAGCCCTTGTCGCTCGTACGTATGCCAGTCTCGCTCGGCGAAACGCTTCATCCCGGCGGCGATTTGTTCTGCGATCTTGCGGTGGGCCAGGTCTAGGTAGGCCAGCTTCGCCGGGTCGCGGCCGAGCAGGTGCTCGTAGCACCATGCGTCGCACGCGACCGGATCGACCGACGCCACGATCGTCGGCCGGCCGATCACGCCGCCGGGCCTCACGTCGGTCGAGCGGCCGCCGGTGGGGCCGTTGCGCATCATGACGCGGGTGGCGTCGGCGATGACGAGCGTCGGGCTCATCATCATGCCGAGGTCACTGACGATATTGTGAATCGCCTGATGGAACTGGTTCCGCCGGCCGCCGAGCAGGCCGTACCAGTTCTTCATGTTCATCGACGCGCCGCACAGGTTGTGGTCCTTGACCGGGGCGATGCCGATGACCTTCGTCGCCTCTGCGAGCGGACGATAGAACACCGGCCAACGCCCGAGCGCCTCGGACTTCCGCGCGTCCGGCCGCCTGTCGCGGATGACCAGCATTTCAAAGCCTGACTGCGACGGCAACACCACGCGGGCCCCCTCGGCCTCGGCAGCACGCTGGATGCCTGACTTGGCGAAGCAGGCCTCCGGCGCCTCGATCGGGTTGTCCGCGATGATGACCTTGTCCGCCCCCGCCTCCTTGCACAGGCGAACCGTCGCTCGCAACACCTCGGGATTCGTCGTCGCGCCGAGGTGCGGGGCGCGATCGAAGCCGACGTTCGGCTTGATCAGCACGATATCGCCCTTGGCGATGAAACGTCCCATGCCAAGCTTCGCGTCCAACGCCCCGACTGCCGCGCGAACGAGCTTCTTGATATCCTGTGCGTCGCCCAAGGCGACACTGATGCGCGGACTCGACGCCGGAAAGTCGATCTCCGCAAAGTAGTTCTTCAGGCGGAGCGTCGCATCCGACGCCTTGCGCAGGCCCGCATCACCCCGTGAATCGTACAGCAGATATCCGCCGACCGCCGCCGCGCCGGCGGCAACCACCGCACCGGCCCCACGGGCCAGCAACTCCCGACGTGTCAAGCCTGTGTCACTCACGGTTGCCGAGTCTCCAGACTTGCCACTTCAAACACGGCGAACTTGACCGCGAGGGGTGGCACGGACAAGGATCGCCCGGGATAGCCCGCGAACATGCCAACAGGCTTCGAGGGCGATCCTTGTCCGTGTTCGCGTGCCCCGCCTTTCACCGAACGCCCACGGACAAGCTCCGTTGTCTGGAACCTGCTGCACGTCGTCGTCACGAACGCCGCGTTCCGGACCAACACGGTCCCGTCTGATACGCTTGTCCGTGCCACACCGGTCATGGTATCGCCAGATCATTATAGAACGCCGTCGCTGCCTGCTTCGCCGTTTCCACATCCTCCGCGCCGGCCGCACCGCCGAAATACGCACCCTTGACGAAGACGGTATCGATCACACCGACTGCCTCGCCGGCCGCGATGCGCCGCGCGGGATCGGCATCCGTCCACACGATCTCACCGTATTCGCGGAAGTAAGCCAGGTAATCATCATACAGCGCACCCGCCGTCGCCGCGTCCGCCGCGCGGTGGATGAACAACCTGACTTGGCCTCCCGGCACATCATAGTCGGCCGCGAAGACGTCCCGCAGGAACTCGAGCCCGAAGACATCCTCCGCGAGGTACTCGAAGGAATTGGGCACACGGCCTTCGCCGGGCAGCACATCCATCGCCCACGGAGATTCGTCGCCCTGTTCGATCGTGTCCCCGATCGCCCGAGCGATCACCATCGCCACGGTCGCGTCCCGCTCGTCCGCCCCCCCCGGCATGACCTGGACATACTGCGAACCTTTCACGAAGAACACCGCCCCGCCCGTCTGGTAGCCTTCGCCGCCGATTGACACGGCATCGGGATCCGGCGGCGATTCGGAACGGTAGATGCCCAACGCGTTTTCCGGCTGTGCCATGTCGTACCAATAGACATCAATCGTTCGCTCGTCGCCCGTCTCGTGGCGATAGGTTCCGAACGTCAGGCCGACCACACTGTATTGCAGATAGAGCGCGGCCCGGCCGTTGATCTTCTCGTACAGATTGTCCGGCGTGAACCGCGACACCTGCTCCGGTGCTCGCCACTCCGGCGTGCCAGGATCGGGAAACTGAACTGTGGCACAGGCGTCTCGCCTGTGATCCCACGGATTGGCGGCATCGCCGGCGACGCGTTCGCCCCCACGCTGCCCACCCTGCAAGGCCAACGCGTCAGATTCAAACAGACGCGCGTCGTCGGTCGCGGATTGCCAGATAAATGCCCCGACGATGCCCACCAACAAGACCAGGATCACCACGGACGCCGCGCGCTCTACGCCGCCGACGGATTCCGGTTTCCGCATGTATCGTCGCCGGAAAAACGAGGCCATGATACCGCCCCTCAGTCACGTCCTATCGGCCCGTGGCAGAACTGTGGCACCGGCGTCTCGCCGGTGGCTTTCACGGGGAGCATCGGCGTCTCGCCGGTATTCCCGGGTGGTATCGACGTTTCCGAACCGCTGTTTCCCTTTTTTGCCACGGACTGCTATCCCAGCCCCCCCACGATCCACGAACAACAATCCACGAACAACGAGTCACGAACAAGGCCCTACTTCCGAAGCATCGCCCGAATAGCCTGTTCATCGACGGGATAGATCATGCCCTTCTCCGTAACGATCCCGCTGATCAGATGCGCAGGCGTCACATCGAACGCCGGATTGTAGCACGGCATATCCTCCAGCGTGATCCTCTGTCCCAAAACCGAGCGGACCTCGTCGGCATCCCGGTGCTCGATCGGAATCGCCGATCCATTCTTCAGCGTAGCATCGAAGGTCGAACTCGGCGCGGCAACGTAGAACGGGATGTTGTGTGCCGCAGCCAGCACCGCCAGCCCGTACGTGCCGATCTTGTTGGCGGCATCGCCGTTGACGGCGATGCGGTCGGCCCCGGTGATAACGACGTGCGCCTTGCGCTGCGCCATGATGACCGCGGCCATGTTGTCACAAATCAGCGTCGCATCCACACCCGCCAGCTTCAGCTCCCACGCCGTCAACCGGGCGCCTTGCAGCAGCGGCCTCGTTTCGTCAACGAACACATGGAACTTGCGGCCTTGCTGGTGCGCGGTGTAGATGACCGCCAGCGCCGTGCCGTACTCGCTCGTGGCCAGCGCACCGGCGTTGCAGTGCGTGATGACGCCGTACCCGTCCTGGATGACATGCTGACCTGTCACCCCGATCGCGTGACACATCGCGGCGTCTTCGTCTCGAATCGCGTGGGCTTCCTTCAGCAAGACGTCGCGAGCTTCCAGCCATGTCAGGTTGCGGAGCTTCTTCGCGCGATTGCGCATGCGGTCCAGCGCCCAAAACAGATTGACGGCCGTGGGCCGGCTCTTGGCGAGGTATTCGCAGGCCTGTCGGAGCCGATCAGGCCACACGTCGTCGGTCGGCTCGAACTCGTTGAGTCCCACGACAACGCCGTAGGCCGCGGCAACACCGATCGCCGGAGCACCACGCACCTGCAACCGCTTGATCGCCTGCCACACCGCATCGAGGGTTGTGCAGGTAATCGTGCGCGTCTCGCCGGGCAGACGCGTCTGGTCGATCATCTCGAGCGCGCCGTGCGGTCGAACGTCCGCGTTCCACCACAACGGGCGCAGTGGTTCGCCTGGTTTGGAAGGTTCGGTCATCAGGCGTCGCTCGCAACCTCCGCCATCAATTCCACTTCGACGGCCGCATCGAGCGGCAGTTCATTCGCGCCGACAGCCGCGCGGACGTGCCGGCCGGCCTCCCCGAAAACTTCCACCATCAGGTCGCTCGCTCCGTTGGCGACCTTCGGCTGGTCCGTGAAGCCGGAAGCACTGTTGACATACACGGCCAATCGCACGATGCGGGCGATGCGGTCGATCCCACCCGCCGTTTCGGCCGCAACGGCCAGCGCATTCAAGCCGCACTGTCGAGCCGCGCCGACCGCACCATCCAACGTCACGTCGGCACCCACCTTGCCCGTGGCCAGCAGCTTGCCGTCAGCCATGGGGAGCTGGCCGCTGACCAAGACGAGCCGGCCCGTTCTGATGCCGGCAATGTACGAGCCGACGGGCTTCGCCGCCGGCGGAAGCTCGATATTCAACTCCTGCAACCGTTGGGAGGGCGTCATGTGTCACCTTTCTCCTGGCTTGTGTTGCGTCCAAGTCTGGAACAAACTCAAAAAACCGTAGCGTCCGACCCCCGTGTCGGACGCCGAACACAGAAACCGTAACGTCCGACTCCCGTGTCGGACGTCGAACATCAGCCAACTCAGACGGCCGACAGGGGCGTCGGCCGCTACACTACGCGCGAATCTGCGGGCCTATCCCGCCCTGTATTCCTGTGGCACCGGCGTCCCGCCCGTGGCCTCACGACACATCCTCAGCCGCGTCGTCTGTACCCGCATCGGCGCCCAGGTCGTCAGATTGCGGGGCCGGCGATGCCGCCCATTCGGACGCTGTCGACGATGGCGGCTCCGATTCCGTTGGTGCCGACACCTCCTTGACCGCCGCCGCCGATTCCGTCTCAATTGGCGCGGCGGTCCCGGCTTCGCCCGACGCAATTGCCTCGGAATCACCCGACGTGGTTGCCTCGAAATCATCGCCCAAGACCGCATCCCGAATGGCCGATTCCCATTCTTCGCCGACCTCAATCGGCTCGGCGGACAACAGCACGATTCTGATCGGCGCGAAGATGCCCGCCTGTCGAATGCGAACGCGCCCCTGCCGCATCATTTCCAGCAGCGCCAGGAACAGACCGATCATCTCGACCTTGGTGCGCCCGGCGAAGACATCCCTGAAATCCAACTCCCCGTCGTCGGCTTGCAGCCGGTCCAACAGATCCGCCGCATGGAGGGCGATCGGCGTGTCATCGAAAATCACGTCGTGTGTCGTCGCGGCCGCCCCGATCTCGGACATCAGCCGGTTGAACGCGCCGACAAGATCCCATATTTGTACGTCGTCCAGATCGACCTCCGCCGGCTCCTGACGGCCGGCCTTCGTCGGCACACGCGGCCACCGCTGGGCCTGCGTCTTGCCCGCCGTCGCCAACTCAAACGACGCATCCTTGTATTTCTTGTACTCCAATAGCTGCCGCACCAGCTCGAGTCGCGGGTCCGCCAGATCATCAGGATCCCCGTCATCACCCGTCGGCCGCGGCAGCAACATTCGCGACTTGATCTCCATCAGCATCGCGGCGACCACGAGAAAATCGCCGGCGATGTTCGGATCGATGGTTTCCAGCATCTCGACATACCGGCAGTATTGCTCCGTGATACGGGCGATGGGAATGTCAGCAATGTCGACCTCGTCGCGGCGAATCAAATACAACAACAGGTCCATCGGACCGTTGTAGACATCGACGCGGACTCGATATTCACTCATCGCATCATCCCGAAGATTCAACGTGGCCCGGTGGACCAGCTACCGGCGCCACAACTCCGGCATCGTCGCCAATACACAGTCTCACAGACGCAACGACTTTATGAAGACCTCGCCACACGGCTTGCCGTTTGGCGGCCCCAAAAAACCACCGCAGGCTGCGGTTTTCACAGGATGCCGTCTAGTTGAGACATCACATTAGCCGGCAGCCTTCACAATCCCGCACGCCTCACGCACATCCACCATCACACCACACGCCACCTCACGGGCACGCCGACCGCTCGTGGCAAGCACGTCTTCGACGTAGTCCAAATCCTTCTCCAACGCCTCGCGCCGCTCCCGGGCAGGTCCGAATCGTTCCTCGAACAATTCCGCGAGCCGCTTCTTCACCTCGCCATAGCCCATGCCGCCCTGCCGATATCGCTCGGCCCACGCGTCCCGTTCCGAAGGTTCGGCAAGCAGACGCAGCAGCGCGAACACGTTACACGAATCGGGATCTTTCGGATCCTCCACCGGCGTGCTGTCGGTCTTGACGCTCATAATCCGCTTGCGCACGGGCTTCGGGGCGTCAAACAGGTCGATCGTATTGCCATAGCTCTTACTCATCTTCGCCCCGTCTAGACCCGGCACGACAGCCGCTTCGTTCAGCTTGACCTTCGGAATGACGAAGACCTCACACTCGTACGTATTGTTGAAATAACCGGCCATGTCGGCCGTCATCTCGATGTGCTGCGACTGATCCTGTCCGACCGGCACGGCATCGCTCCGATAGATCAGGATGTCCGCCGCCTGCAGGATCGGATAACTGAACAAACCCATCGACGCCGGCAGGCCCCGCGCCACTTTGTCCTTGTAGCTGACTGCCCGATCCATCAGGCCCTTGCCCGTAACGGTCGACAGAATCCACGCCAGCTCCGTCACCTCGGGCACGTCGCTCTGTCGAAACAGGCACGCCTTCTTCGGATCCAGCCCAAGCGCAAGGTAGTCCAACGCGACATCACGCGTCAGGTGCCTTAGGTGCTCGGCGTCCTGAATCGTCGTGAGCGCGTGATAGTTCGCGATGAAGATAAAACACTCGTGCGTCTCCTGGTCTTCAATGTGCTGCTTCATCGCCCCGCAGTAGTTACCCAGGTGCAGTTTGCCCGATGGTTGTACGCCGCTCAGTATTCGCATCGTTGAATCGCCGCCGTCTCTTTCCTCACGGTGGGCGGATGTTGCCGTGGATTATCCAATTTCCACGAGCCGTCTGTCCGCATGACCGTTGACCCTAATGTACACACGCCGCCGATTCTGTCGAGACCACGGCCCCCGGCCCATGACAGATTCGGCGGGTAGCAACCCCCAATGTCCCGCCTTTCAGCCAAACACCTTGCTTGTCCGATAACGCACGATATCGACGGCCCGGAATTCTGAAACGAAAGACATTCACAGCGGATGCCGATGGCCCATGGTATGACGCCGAGCAGCACCACAGACGGGCTGATAAGCCATCGTTTCCCGACAGGCGCCCCCGCCTCCGATCTCGCAAGCGATACCGACCCATGCGGCAACTCGAACGACGCTACCGATTCCCTCGACTCCCAACTGGGCAACATCTCAGCCGGTTCACGGGTGATTAGCCGTTGCGAGAAATCGAGGATTGCCGGTCATGCCCAACGGGAGGAGATCGTCAAGCACCGCGACATACTCGTCCGACGGCTTGGCCGATCCGTGAGCCTGGACGACGCTGCCCGAGATTGGATCAAGTCATATGCGGCCGAATGGAGGACGAGGTTCGAAGCTCGCTGGCGATCGCCGACCGTTGGCAAGTAGCCAAACCGAAAACCCAGTCCCCCCCCAGTCGTTCCCCCCAGTTACACCCCGCCAGTCCCCCAGCTACTCCCCGAAGAAACAGCTCGGTGAGAATTCTTGCGCACACCTGATGGAAACGGCGGCGAGCGTATCGAGAGCCCCCGACCTTGATCGGGAGGTTGCCTCGAACCTGTGGAAGTATCCCCCCCCGAACCGGAAGACCGGCTCGAGACGAGCCGGCTCGCTGGCTCTTGGGCGTCGTCGCCGCCTACTCTGCAATGTGCCATCAACCGCCGAAACGGCAGTGCCACATCAACCAGGCTTGGCTCTATATCTCATCCCTGCCGGACTTGGCGTACGCCCGGAAGTCTGCGATCAGTTGCTTCGTGATGGGACCGGGCTTGCCGTCGGCGATGAGGCGCTTGTCGATCTCGGTCACCGGGCAGCACTCGGCGCCGGTCCCCGTGATGAACATCTCATCGGCGAAGTACAGATCCTGCCGCGTCAGGACGGTTTCCTCGACGGGAATGCCGCGTTTGCGAGCGAGCCGGATGATCAGCCCGCGTGTGATCCCATCGAGAATACCGCAGTGCGAATCCGGCGTCTGGAGCGTTTTGCCTGTGACGATGAACAGGTTGTCGCCGGTACATTCAGCCACGTAGCCCTCATGGTTCAGCATGACGGCCTCAAGACACCCGGCATCGATCGCCTCGAGCTTCGCGAGGATGTTGTTCAGATAGTTGAGGCTTTTGATCCGCGGCGACATCGCATTCGGGTGATTGCGCGTCGTGGCCGCCGTGACGACCTTCATGCCTTTCTCGTACATCTCGTCGTCGTACATTTGGATCGTGGAGATGATGATGAACACCGACGGCGATGCCGTGCGGAACGGGTGAATACCCAATGTCCCGACGCCGCGGCAGGCCACCAGCCGAATGTAGCCATCCACGATGTTGTTGAGCTTCATCCCCTCGGTCATCGCATCGACGATCTGCTGCGGCGTCCATGGAATGGACATGCGGATGGCCTTGAGGCTCAGCATGAATCGATCCATGTGTGCCTTACACTCGAAGATACGCCCATGGTAGATACGGATGCCTTCGAAGACGCCGTCTCCGTACAACAGCCCATGACTGAAAACGTTGATATTCGCTTCCGCAGTCGGAACGAACTTCCCGTCAAGCCAGACCTTCAGGTTCGGATCAGGTGTGTAGTCTTCGGACATGCACGATTCCTCCAATATCAGTTCTTCCCCCCGCCGTTCGGACGTGCCGCTTCCGCAAGCGGTTCGGCTCGGACCACGTACCGGGCCGCATAGCACCGGCTCCACATGGTACCGACCGCCGACGGACGATTGCCGACGGGTCTGCGCCGGACCCCGGCGACATCTCGTCTTTGTCCCTGTCGATCTCTATTCTACACGACCGTCCGCCAAATGCACCACCTCGTCGGCGTCCTTAGCCAAGTCGCGGTCGTGCGTCACCATCACAATTGTCTGACCGGCCGCATTTAACTCCTTTAGCAGAAGAAAGATATCGCGACCTGTCTTCCTGTCGAGGTTACCTGTCGGTTCGTCGGCGAACAGCACGGCGGGCTCGTTTATCAGCGCCCGGGCGATCGCCACACGCTGTCGTTCGCCACCGGATAGCTCGTTCGGCCGATGACGAATCCGATCACGCAGCCCCACTCGATCCAGCAATTCGTGTGCCCGTAACGACCCCGCCTCGCGCTCGGCCAGCCACCCACCGATCGACTGTCCCACCATCCGCGGCAGCAGCACGTTTTCCAGTACGTCGAACTCGGGCAGCAGGTAATAGAACTGGAACACGAACCCGAATTCCGCATTCAACAGGCCGTTTCGTCGCGCTTCCAGCATCCGATCCGAACCGGAACCGACCGCAATGCCCTGCCCACCGGTGTACGCCTTGACACGGAGTGGAGCCCCACCCGCACGATTACGCCGCCCGCGCGGTGTACCTTCCACAACAGCCTCCGCGAATCCTCCCTCCCTGCCCTGCGGAATCTTGCGTAGCCCCTCAGGTTCGAACATGGGCAGACCACGATAGTACACTTGACCACGCTGCGGCACGTCCAGACCGCTCATCACATGCAACAGGGTACTTTTGCCGCTGCCGCTCGCGCCGGTAATCGCCACGAATCGACCCCGCCGCATGCTGAGGTCCACCCCCCGCAAAACGGGCAATCGCGTCCGGCCGAGCAAATAGCTCTTATGGATATGTTCACAGCGGATCAAAACATCATTCATCACAAACGCTCAGCCACAAACCCATCAACGCAGTCCACGAACCAGGCATCTTCTACAATGTCTCAGAAATGTAGCGACTTATGCAGACCTCACAACATGGCTTGCCGCTTGGCGGCCCTTCAAAACCAACGGCTGGTGCTGGTTCTCATAAGATGAAATCTGCATGAATCACTACAATACCGCCGTTCGCTATTCGCCATTCTATTCATATCTCAACGATTCCACCGGCCAGGTCCGGCTCGCGCGGATCGCCGGGAAGGCCGCTCCCGCAACCGACGCCACAATCGCCAACACGGAAATCCAAATGACCTCGGACCATTTCCACACGTCCGGAATCTTGTCGAAGCTGTACGTCTCCGGGCTCCACACGCGCCAGTCGGGATTCAATCGCGCCAGGAAATCCTGTACTTCATTGATGTGCTCGACGAACACAATGCCCAGCAGCGAACCCAACACCGCCCCCACAAGCCCGATCGCGCCGCCGTACGCCAGGAATACGGCGGCCACACCCTCGGAACTGCCCCCGACACTTTTGATGATCCCGATGTCGCGCGTCTTCTCCTGAACGATCATGTAGAAAATGCACAGGATTAGAAAAACGGCCACGATGCTGATCACGCCGAACATGATCAGCACGAGGAATTTCTCCTTCTCGATCGCCTGAATGTAGGTGTGCTGCATCTCCTCCCAGGTCTGAATGTCTACGTGGTCCATCAGCATCGATTCCGTCGGATCCGCCGGCGCCGTCTCGCGCACCCGCTGCCAGGTCGCCCGCACGACATCTTTCGCTGCCCTCAGCGAATGCTTGTCGTCGCCGACCGATTCGATCAGCTTGATCTGTATCTGGCTGCAACGCGCACTGGTGTAACTCGGCTCGGCATCCGGGTCCGCATCCTCGACGTACCGCTGCTGCGCCTCCATCGACAGCAGCTTCTGCAACACCTCGAAACCTACATACACATTCATCGAGTCGATCTCGTGAATGCCTGTCCGCGAGTCGTCCACATAACGAAACGACGGCTTCGGCGGCGATTCGAGGCTGACATCTCCGCTCCGCGTCAACGGCAGGACCGTCAACAGACAGGGCTCCCCGCGCGGATACTTGTGGCTCCGTCGATAGTCCCCCGACGACATCCTGTGAAACAGGATGTCACGACCAACGATCATGCCGGGAAACGCCTCGCCCTCGAAATGCGCCGGCGTCTGTGGTTCCGCCGCCGATTCGATCACGCCGGGTCCGTGGAAATACTCGCCGGGTTCATGGCGGTATTCCTTCGCCTCCTTCGCGCGTCTGTCCGGCGGGAGACTCGCCAGGTAGTCTTGATAGTGCGAGCCCCAATCATCCGGCAGCGTGGCGATTCCCTGTTCATCGAAACCGCTGACCGGCTTCCGCTGCGGCCCCAGCGTCGTACCGCCGAAACGGTTCTGATAGAACAGGTCCTTCCCAAATTCGTTGACGCGCACGTATTCGTCCAGCCGGATGCCCCAAACGCGAACGGCCTTGGTTTTCTTCGTCTCGGGGAATTGCAGGATGCCGTAGGAGTAGATCAACGGTGTCGCCTGCACGACGATCGGCTCACCGTTGTCATCGCGTAGGTTGTTGATCTCCCCGATGAACTCCTTGTAGTACGGGAAGCCGGGCAGGTCGCCATCGACGACGAGATCGCCCAGCAAGCCATGCGCGCGGGCACGGATGCTGTCGACGAATCCACCCATCACGCTGATGACAATGATCATCATCGCCACACACAAGGTCACCGCACAGACGGAGAAAAACGCGATCCGTTTCCTCTGCAATAACCGCGACGCCAGGAAAGCCACGTAGTACCTCGGCCAACCCAGAAACGGGCTCACCCGCCACGCCAGCCACCACAGCGCGACGCCAGCACCCGCGATGATCAACCACAGTCCGGCGTTAAACAGGTACCAATCGGGACGGACGAAATCGTTCCAATCGCGGCCCAACCAGGTCGCTGGACTGACCAAGTACATCCACAGGGGGCCGGACGCCCCTTCATCCGCGAGGTGGAAACCGCTATAGGTCGTCCACGGCACCCATGTCACCAGCGCATAAATGGCATACGTCGCGCCACCCGTGCGCACGGCATACCAGACAATCCGCAACACCCTCGACGAGACCACACGGAACGTCCCCGGCCACCGGATCAGCAGTATCCACGCCAGCAGTAGCGGGCCCAACAGCATAACGCTGTGGTCCGTGCCGTCGCTGGATATCTCCCCCGGCACGAAAAACCACGGCAGGTCGGTCAACCGTCGCATGACGGTCGCGGGCAACCAACTGCACGGGTATCCGTCGTCTTCGAGCGCCGCGAGTTGTGTCTCCCAGTCTTCGTGGATCGCCTCGCGGTGCGCCTTCAGATCACGAATGATCACCTGCCGCCGCGCCTGCATATCAGGCGGCATATCGCCCAGCATCCGGTAGCGCGTGGCAAACTCGACAAACGCGTCGCGACCCTTCAGTGGGTCGCTGATCCACCCCAGCCCCATCGCGGCATTGATACAGGTTGCGGTCGTCCAGATCGCCGCCAGAAACCACACCGAGCCCACGACGAACGCCCACGTCCTCGACTGAACACCCGTCTGCCACGAACCCAATCGGCATAGCGAGCTGCCGAAAAATCGGAGAAACCACAACAGCAGGTGCGCCGCCGTCGCCACCGGCGACAGCAGCAGCACGGGCACGGCCAGCAGGACCATCTGCTTCCGCGTTAGACTGATCGGCCGCCGCATGATCCGGGCGACCGACGCCTCGATCACGATGTAGAACGCCCCGCCGAGCAGGTTACTCCCGGCCAGAAACAACAGGTACAACGGCACCGTCACCGGCGCGAAGATCGTGAACAGAATCAGCCATGTGCGAGAACGCACGCGATATCCTCAGCAAACCCGCGCCGCACAACACCTCGGCCGGGGTGGCATGGGTTAGCGGAGCCGCGCTGAGCGGCGGAGCTTACCCGTGGGAAAGAAACCTCAACCAGTTCACGCTGGCAACCGAGCACTATTCGCCCACCCCCAACTTCCGCTGTAACGGAAACAGGATCACATCACGAATACTAGGCGAATCCGTCAAGACCATCACCAACCTATCGATCCCGACACCCAGACCGCCCGCCGGCGGCATGCCATATTCCAGCGCCGTCAGGAAATCCTCGTCCATGACGGCCATCGTCTCGTCGCCCTCGCCCTTGACCTGCGCGCTCAGCGTCTCGCGCTGCACCGCAGGATCATTCAATTCCGTGTAGGCATTCCCCAGTTCCATCCCGGCCGCAAAGGCCTCGAACCGAATCGCCAGCGACGGATCATCCGGCTTGCGACGCGTCAGCGGACAGATCGCCGCCGGATACTCCGTCACAAACACCGGCTGAATCAGATGATCTTCTACCGTCGCCTCGAACAGTTTGTTCGCGACAACGGCATCATCCATTTTCGCTCCCTCGATTCCGATCGACGCCGCCTTGCGGCGGACGGCTTCCACATCCGCCAGCTCGACGCCCGCATGTTCGCGCAGCAACTCTGTGTACGTCCGACGCGGCCACGGCGGCGTGAAATCCAGTTCGAGGTCCTTGAACGGGCGTTTGAATCCACCACCCAGCGCCTCCACACACGCCGAAACCACCCCCTCGACAACCGACATCATGTCCGTCAGGTCGCCATAGGCCTGGTAGCATTCCATCATGGTGAACTCGGGATTGTGCCGCGGGCTGATGCCTTCGTTGCGGAAGTTGCGGTTGATCTCGTACACCCGCTCCATCCCGCCGACGAGCAGCCGTTTCAGGTACAGTTCCGGCGATATCCGCAGGAACAGATCCATGTCGAGCGTGTTGTGGTGCGTCGTGAACGGTCGCGCCGCCGCACCGCCGTACATCGGCTGCAACATCGGCGTCTCGACCTCGATGAACCCGAGCCCGCGCATGTGCCCCCGAACAGCATCAATGATCCGGCTTCGCGACAGGAACGCCTGCATCACGGCCGAGTTCTTGAACAGATCGACATAGCGCTGACGGTATCGGGCATCGATGTCCTGCAAGCCGTGCCACTCGGACGGCGGCGTCCGCAGGCACTTGCTCAGCATGGTCAGCGAATCCGCCCAGATGGTGATCTCGTTCGTCTTCGTCCGGCCGAGCGGCCCATCCACACCGATGATGTCCCCGAGGTCGAGCAGCTTCACCAAGGCCCAGCCGTCGCCCACCTTCGCCTTGGATATCCCGATTTGAAGATCGCCGGTCGAATCCCGGATAGTCAAAAACGCGAGCTTGCCCATGACCCGACGAAGCACGATTCGGCCGGCAGCCCGCACGCGCGTGGATTCGTCTGTCTGGCCCGCATCGAGCCCCAGCTTCTCGGCCTGCTGCCTGATCGCGGTATTCCGCGTCACGCCGTCGAAACGGCTCCCGTACGGATCCAGGCCCAACTCACGGAGCGCTTCGAGCTTCTTCTGTCGGTCCTCGTAGTACTGGTCTGCCATAATCGCGCGTCACCGGGTTTTGGTACGAACGCCCCCGACATTCGGTCAGCGCATCGCTCCCACAGAAGCGGCCATGCTAGTCGCCACGAACAGAACCAGCAATCCCATCAACGGCTTGGCTGGCCTGCCGGCTTGCCGTTTGGCGGATCAACCATCTACGTTATTCTTGCGCAACTCCTAAACGACGGAATCCGTTGATTTCGACTACGGGGGGCCACGCTCCGCAATCGCGTCTCAACGGCGGTACTCGGCGAGATTCCTGCGGTAGCCTCCCAGGCTGGACGCCAAACCACCACGGCGATTCCGTGACAACCACAACGAGCGATGCCGTTCGATGATCGCCTCCATGTCCTTCGCCAACCGGCGGCATGACCGCCCCACCGATCGGCCCTCGCGGAGATCCAGTATCACCCGCGCCCGCCAACAGGCATGACGCAACACCGCCAGCGTCGCCGTCAACTCCTCGTGAACAAGATCGCCGTCCAAACCGCCGAACCGCGCGGACCTTGCTTGATCTTCAAGCCGCTTGATATGCCGCTCCATTCGATCCAACCGGCGCGCGGTCAGATCGGCGATCACCGCCGCGTCCCGCAACGACGCCTGCATGATCGCGAACAACACCGTGCGATTCGTCATGGGGACACCGGCAGATTCATGGATCGTGCCCGCCTCGCACCACAATCGCCCCGCATCCCCCGACGGATCATGGAATGCATGTCGACTCAGTTCGCGGGCCGCGTCGATCGAGGCGTTGGTCCGCCCGCACCACGCAACAGCCGCGCCGTACAGAAAGCCCGCATAACTGACCGGCTGGTACTGGCGATGCCCATAATCACCCCAATCCGTGATCAGGTAGCCGCATGCCCCATGACGCCGACCGCTGGCCGCGGCATTCCGCAGATTTGTCAGGCAGTTTTGCGTCCGCCCGCCGATGCTGCACCAACTCGATGTCCCTGGGCACACATAGAAATCGAGTCCCTGCTCCGTCAACCGCCCGCACGTCTCGTCGAACGGATGGTCCGCCTCGTAGCCCCAGACCAGCGGCACTACGTCCCGCGGCAACTCCGCGATCAACGTCGGATGCTGCTGAACGATGTCCGCCCAGAACATCATGCGCCGACCATGCCGCCGAACCGCCTGATGGATTTTCCGCAAGAACTCCAGATACACACGCCCGACGCCGCGCCGCCGACAGGCCTGTCTGCTCCGTCCCTGCCCCAACTCGAACGTCTCGTCGCAACCGACGTTGAACAGGCCACTCGAAAAGCGCGGCAGCAACTGCTCGTACAGCCCCGCCACCAGCCGGATCGAGCGGGAATCCACCGGGCACAACGTCGTCGAAGCCGTCCGAACGTCGCCCCACGGCGTGCGCCAAGGCCCCCGCATCTCCGCCAGATCCGCATACGGTTGATGCCGCAGCCATCGCTCCATGTGCCCGAACGAATTCTGATTCGGAACCAGCTCGACCCCCCGTTCAAGGCAATAACGGTCGAGCCGTTCGATCTGCTCGCCGGTCATGGGAGACGCCCCGCGCCAGACGGGCTCGTGCTCCGCGTAGGCAAACGTGTGCTCGGTGTACAACTGAAGCTGGTTGATCTTCCAGCCCGCCAGCAGGTCGACCAGACGCCTCAGCGTCAACAACGTCGGTGCCTTGTCACGGCTGATATCCAGCATCACGCCGCGGGCCGCGAAGTCGGGCCAATCCTCGATTTCCATCGCCCGAATCAACCGGCTTCCCGTCGCGATCAACTGTCCAAGCGTCAACGCGCCGTAACGCAGGCCTGCCGCGCCGCTCGCCCGAATGCGAATGCCATCCGGCCGAATCCGCAACTGATACCATTGATCCCCATGCCCCCCGTCGCCGGAGTCCACGTGCTCGATTGTCACGCCGCCCGGTCTTGCACCCCCACCGCCGGCACAGACTCGCCACGTCAAGTCCACACCGCGAGCAACGAGCCTGCCCAACAGCCGAGCCGTCGCGCGCGCCGCATCGGTCCCGCCGATACAGACGATGTCAACATCGTCTCGCAGTCGATATGTGCCCGAAAAACGCCGCCCCCGCCGAGGTCGAGGCAACAGATCGTCAAGCGAAGCAGCCTCACGCGGCAAAGCATCGATTCCTAATAGTTACTCGTTGTTCGTTAGGCATCGCGCAGGAATAACCTGACCGATTGTGCCGCCGGGCTTGATTGCTGGCTTGCCGTTTGGCGGATCAACCGTATAAGTTATTTTTGCGCAACTCCTCAGTCGTTTTCCGCGTCCTCGGCGACGCCTCCAGCCAGCGACTCGCCCAGTCCCTCCGGCAGATAGCAGCCGACCCTGGCGACGTAGGTATCGGTCGTGGCCGCGCGTTCCGTGCCCAACAGCGAGAATTCACCGTTCGTTTCCTCGAACATGCGATGAATCAACTGCCAATCGCACGGTAGGTGCTGCAAGACGCCATTACGAACGAGTAGCGTCGTGCCGGCCCCGCGGCGAATCAGTTTCACCTCCACATCGTATCCATCTTCCGTGGTGCAGTGCGTCACCGTCAGGCAGGGACCCAGCCGCGCCTCGAAATCCGAGTCGGTCTGCCCGCGCGACCGCCGCGCCTCGATCAGCGCCCTGCAAAACGCATCGATGATGGCCGCCTGCCGAGCGGCGGCCCGTTGTTCCGCCGTCGCCTCAGAATCCCGCGAAGACGAAAATCCCGCCATCTCGAACGACAGCGTGCGCGGAATCACCGTGTGCTGGTCCTCGCCTTCACGGGCCGACGAGGCGATGGCACCGTTTTCGGCCCGATCGATGGTGATGGTGAACGTATCATCCGCGGCTGTCTGCTCCTGAACCTGTTGGTCCGAGCCGCAGCCCAACCAGCCCATACACATGCAGGTCGTCAGAACCGTCCACCCCGTCATGCCGGATTGTATTCGCCGCGTCTTCATGTCGAACTCCATTTCGCCAGGCGCACAGAGCGCGGTTTCCAAGATTTGTCCGAGCGCGACTGTAGACACGTACCGGGTAGGCGTCAAGGAAATCACGGACGGCGTGTCGCACGGAGGTACAGGACGACTCGGGCGACGCTGCATCCGCCACACCGAGACCGGCACCGGTACACGTATGTGCCAGGCTTTCTTGTAAGAATGGAACCGAACTACGAACCGCCGCTATCGCCCGCGAGCGCCTCGGTGGCCACGACCTCCGTATGATCATCGAGAAGCGGCTCGGGGGGCATCTTGGCGCGCGCGGCGAAGTACTGACCATGGAACGTCAGCGCCGCCACGTACGTGTATCCCACCCAGAAAAGGCACATGAAAAACAATCCGACCCACATCTTCATATGGACCGTATATGCCACGCAGACGGCCAGATAGACCGCCATGAACAACTCACACCACGCCTGCACTTGCTTGGCGTCGAGTCGCACCCGCTCCTTGCGGTGCTTCCATCGAGCGTCCCCGTCGCCCGCCACACCAAACTTCGGCGTGCGGACGAACTCGGACGCCTTGCCGATAAGGCCCTCAAACGCCGCCCGCGCATTGTTGATCGAGATACCGACGCCCAGACTCATCAGGAACGGGAGGTATTTCAGGCTTTCCCCCCATGTTCTGAACAGCTCCCGCTGGCAGGCGACATAAAAAGTGCTCGCGGAGCAAGTCGCCAGCAACACCAGCGAACCGTCAAATACAAAACGCAGGGCCATGTTGTCCGCAAAGATGTGCGTCTTGAGATACAGAATCGGAAACAGCAACAAGGTCAAGATCAGCATCAGGAAGTAGCTCACCCAACTGGTCAGATGGAAAAACGCCTCCACCTTGATCCGCCAGGGCAGCCGCGACTTCAGAATCCGAGGCAACATCTTCCGGCACGTCTGAGCCCCGCCCTTGGCCCAACGATGCTGCTGACTTTTGAACCCGATCATGTCCGGCGGCAATTCAGCCGGGCTCGTCACATCCGGCAGATAGACGAACTTCCACCCCTTCATCTGGGCCCGGTAGGACAGATCCAGGTCTTCCGTCAGCGTGTCGTGATGCCAGCCGCCTGCATCTTCGATGCAGCATTTCCGCCACGCGCCTGCGGTGCCGTTGAAGCTCATGAACCGGCCGGACCGATTCCGCGCGGCATGTTCGATGACGAAATGCCCGTCCAGCAGGATCGCCTGCGTCTTGGTGAGCAGCGACTGCTCACGATTAATGTGCTCCCAGCGGGCCTGGACCATCCCGACCTTCGGATCGCTGAAATAATCAATAAGCTCGTCCAGGATTTTTGGGGGCGGAATAAAATCCGCGTCGAAGATCACAACATATTCACCCGTCGCAATCTTCAATCCCGCCTCCAAAGCACCCGCCTTGTAGCCTTCGCGGTTGTCGCGATGGATGAAGGCGACGGGATGACCCTCCGCGCGCATGCGCTCGCACGTTTCACGGGCAATCTCGGTCGTGTCGTCCGTGGAATCGTCCAACACCTGGATTTCCAGCCGGTCCCGGGGATACTCAATCCGGCAGGCCGCCTCGATGATGCGCTGCGCGACGTACAGCTCGTTGAACATGGGCAGTTGGATGGTCACCAATGGCTTATGAATGAAGCATGCCGTCTTCTTCGGGGCGCGGCGCCGATGCTTGTAGTACAGGTAAACCAGGGAATAACGATGCACGCCGTACACCGCCAGCGCGAAGCACACGCTGAAGTGCAACGCCGCCAATAGCATGTGCCAGATACTATATTCGCCCATGATGGAACTTACGATGGCGGGTGACGAACGGGGTGGGACAAACCGTGATCCACAAGATACGGTGGCCCTCTAGTCGTCAACCCGATCGGTTGTGCTGCTCCAGGATCTGCATTCTACGAGCCACCTTCCGTCCCTGTCAAACCACTTCAGGAACGCCGAAAGAAACCGGGGCCATGACAGATTCGGCGGGACGCAACAGTGCCGCGAGATGGAGCGTCGCCGGTACTGGTAAAGTTTGGGGAGCATCGGCGTCCCGCCGGTACGAAATCCTCGTCTTCGACCTACCTGCCAGCCAGAGGTCGATGCTCCCCAATTCAAACTTTACCAGTACCGCGTCGCCCCCCCGCGTCCGACCTGAAGCACTGAGCGGTTCCTCCGCGCATGCGTCGCCCCCGGGGGGGGCGACGCTACATTCCGCGCCGCAGCTCGCGGAATCTGCCATGGCTTCATGGACGTTTGGGGCAGAAATCCGCGAATCAGGGTTTGCCAGGCCGGTGAGATTCATGTAGAGTGATGGATTCGACCCACGGAAGCATGATCCGGCTGCGGTCGGTCCGCAGGCGGACCGTGGGAGATGTTGACCAGGGTTTCGGCCCCGATGGGGGCGAAACCGCTCGGCGCGGTCGCGGAGAGCGACGGACAGGCGATGCCGAGACAATGCAATTGGCCTTTGTGTGGGTGCGTGCCCAATCGCGAAGGTGGTGGTTGAGTAGATGCTAGAAAACGAATTGTTGTCCCAGATCGATGTTTCAGAAGACGAGTTGAATGCCGAGTTGGAGGCCGCCTTTGGCCAGTCGGCGGATACGGCCGAACTCGACGCGGCGATAAATGAAACGATCGCGGAGTTCAAGGCGGACGCGATCTTGAAGGGTCGTATCGTCCGCATCATCGGCAATGAGGTCATCATAGATGTGGGCTTGAAGAGCGAGGGGTATGTCCCGCTGCATGAATGGGAAAACCCAAGCGAGGTGGCGGCAGGCGATGACATTGAGGTGCTGTTGGAGCAGATCGAGGGCGACAGTGGCGTCGTGTTGCTGTCGAAGCGGAAAGCGGACCGGATTCGCGGCTGGGAGAGAATTCTAACCTCGTGCCATGAGGGGGACAAAGTCAGCGGCAAATGTATGCGGAAGATCAAGGGCGGCCTGCTTGTGGACATCGGCGTGCCGGTGTTCCTCCCGGCGAGCCAGGTTGACCGGCGTCGTCCGGGGGACGTGGGCGAGTTCATCGGGAAGACGATCGATGCGGTCGTGTTGAAGATCGATCAAGAGCGCCGGAACATCGTCATTTCCCGCCGCAAGTTGATCGAGGCGGAGCGTGCGGAAGCCAAGGCCCGGCTGATGGAAACGTTGAAGGTGGACGACATCGTCGAGGGCACGGTCAAGAACATCGCGGATTTCGGCGCGTTCATCGATCTTGGCGGCATCGACGGCCTGCTGCACATCACGGACATGAGTTGGGATCGCGTCAACCACCCGTCGGAGTTGCTGAGGGTTGACGAGAAGGTCAAGATCAAGATTCTGAACATCGATCTGGAGAAGGAGAAGATCGCGCTGGGTCTCAAGCAGACGAAGGTGAACCCGTGGGATGAGGTGGAGACCAAGTACCCGATCGGGTCTCGGCCGCACGGAAACGTGGTGAACCTGACGAACTACGGCGCATTCGTGAAGTTGGAGGGTGGAATCGAAGGCCTTGTCCACATTTCCGAGATGTCGTGGACCCGACGGATCACTCATCCATCGGAAATGCTGCGGGTGGGCCAGGATATCGAAGTCGTGGTCCTGGAGATCAACAGAAACAAGCAGGAAATCTCGCTCGGTCTGAAACAGACGGAGACCAACCCGTGGACGCGCGTCGCCGAGAAGTATCCCCCCAATACGGTCGTGACCGGTCGCGTCCGGAATCTGACGAACTACGGGGGATTCGTCGAGATCGAGGAGGGAATCGACGGGTTGCTGCACGTGTCCGACATGAGCTGGACGAAGAAGGTCAGTCATCCGTCCGAGATGGTCAAGAAAGGCGAGGAGATCAAGTGCGTCGTCTTGACGGTCGACCAGGAGAAGCAACGGATCGCATTGGGCCTGAAGCAGTTGACCGAGGACCCGTGGCTGCACGCCGTCCCGGACCGCTATATCCCGGGCATGATCGTGCAGGGGAAGGTGACGAAGATCACGAACTTCGGCGTATTCGTGGAGTTGGAGGCGGATCTGGAAGGCTTGCTGCACGTATCCGAGTTGACGGACCGGAAGATCGAGGACCCACACGACGAGGTGGAAATCGGGCAGGAACTCGAGGTCAAGATCCTACGGGTGGACACGACCGACCGGAAAATCGGTCTGTCGAAGAAGCGAGCCGATTGGGCCGCGGATGGCGGTGCCGAGGGCGGCGACGCCGGTCAGCCGGGTGGTCTCGCGAAGGCGCGGCGTGGAGGTCTACACGGCGCCGGCGAGGAGACGACGGACATCATCAGTGGGACGGTGCTGTTGCACGAAATGCGGCTAAAAGAAGTCGAGGCGGCCCAGAAGGACGACCAAACCGAGGGCGAGACGAAGGAGAACGGCGAGTCGACTACAGAAGCGTCAGATGAAAGCCCCGCAGGCGGAGGCGTGGACGAAGCAACTGACGTGACTGACGCAGCCGACGATGCGAGCAATGCGGCGTCACCGACTGACGAATCGTCGGAAGCGACGTCGGAAGCGACATCCGCACCGGAAGATGCCGACTCGTCTGATGAGTCCTAGAATACGGGCGGTGGTGCTCCGGATCGTTACGGACGTAACGGGTGGCTGAGGCGCGACAGAAATCGGAAAACCCAGGCGGCGTCGCGGCCGATCAATATAGGGGGCAGCGACAGCCGGCGTCCGTCACAGGGGGAGCTCGCCGGGACATGGGAGGTCCGAACCATCACGGTTGAGCCAGGCCTACAGCAATACTTGAAGCAGATCAATGAATCCCCGCTACTGACGGCGGAGGAAGAACGTGGTCTTGCGCGGGCCATCGCTCGTGCCGCGCAAGCCGGGACGCGGTTTGGGCGGGGTGACATCGGCTTGGCCGAGCGCGAGGAACTCGAGCGCGACGGGCACCAAGCGCGAGAACGCATGATCCGATCGAACCTTCGATTGGTGGTCAATATCGCGAAGACATATGCAAAGCGCGGGATGCCGTTGGCGGATTTGATCGAGGAGGGAAACCTCGGCGTACTGCGGGCGGTAGAAGGTTTCGACCCGGACATGGGGGCGCGGTTCAGCACCTACGCAAGTTGGTGGATCAAACAGGCGATCAAGCGAGCATTGATCAACACTGTGCAGCCTGTGCACATTCCCGCGTACATGGTTGAGATGATCGGGCGCTGGAAGCAGGCTCACGTCGCGCTCCAGGAAACCTTGGGCCGATCACCGAGTATCCAGGAGATCGCGGAGCACATGCAGCTTCCGGAGCGGAAGGTCCGAATCATCAAGCGGGCGGTGCGGGCCTTCAGTGCGCCCACGCAATCGGCCGGAACGGAACCGGGACAAGGACTGTCGGACATCCTGGAAGACGAGAAGTCGTTGCCGCCGGACGAGGCGGTCTTCAACGCGGCCGAGTCGGAGTTGATCCAGAAGCTCGTAGGCCAGCTCGACGAGCGTGAGGCAAAGATACTAACACTGCGATACGGGCTTGGAGACGAGGAGCCGATGACGCTGAAGAACATCGGGAAGCACATCGGCCTGACTCGGGAGCGGGTGCGTCAGATCGAGGGGGAAGCGTTACGTAAGCTGGAAGGCGCCCTTTCAGAGTACCACTAGGACGAATGATTCGGTACTGGTACAATTTGGGTGCCACGGGCGCGGCGCGCATTTCATCGACAGGGCAATCGCAAGAATCGTACGGAAGCCCCCCGTCCAGATGCCACTGGGTTTACGAGCCTGTTTGAGAAGCCCGATCAGAGCCGCCTTCTGTGAAGGCGGTGTGCCGTGGCGTTTGGAGGGCACCGCCTTCACAGAAGGCGGCTCTGATCGGTTTCGTGCCTGTCAAACCC
>JAUVGW010000140.1 GCA_030593565.1 Phycisphaerae bacterium
CCGTACCAGCGGTCGCCTTCTTCCGGTTCTCGGCCCATTCTCGCCCGACGCGCTGCATCGCCGCCGCAACAGGCCTGTCGAGTTTGAAGACGTCTTCGAGACGCACACGTAGTTGGTGCAGGTACTTCGGATCGGCCGGCCAGTCGATGGGCTCGGCATACTCGGCGGCGTCGAGATAGACGCGGTAGTTTTTGGGTTTCTGTGTCGGATCGGAGAAGCTAGGGCCCTCGGCGACGCTACGTAGAACGGGAATCGCCAGACCCGCCTGACACATCAACTCCTGCCCGCGCGCACCGGCGAGGTACTTGATGAACCGCCAGGCCTCGTCTTTGTGGGGGCTGTCCCGTGCGATGGCCCAGCCGACAGTGAAGACGCCGTTACGCGGGTTGCGGCCGGCGGCATGCGGCAAGGGCGCGTAGTCCCAGTCGAAGCCCTCGATCAAGCGGTATGTCGGGCATTTCCATCGCCCGAATGGGCCGGCCATGCCGACATTGCCGGCGAGGAACGGCTCCATCCCGGTCTCGAGCTGTGTCTTCGCCGAGACGAGCGTGCGGTCTTCGTCGTGGAACCAGCCCTGCAACTTGCCGAGCACGGCATGAAGCTCGGGATCGTCCAACGCGAAGGTGTCCCAGTCGGGCGCGGCGAAATCAAGCCCGTGGTTCCATAGGTACAACCGGACCATCGCCTCCCACGTGGCGAAGTCGGCTCCGTAGCAGCCCGGGATTTCGCCGATGGCCCGGGCGGCCGTAACGAATTCATCCCAGGTCCACCCATCAGGCGACGGCTCCGAAATGCCGGCGCGGCGGAACAAGTCCTTGTTGTAGTAAAAGCCGACGGTCGTGAAATCTTTCGGCAAGCCGATCAGCTTGCCGCTGCCGATGCGCTGCGTGTTGTCGTCATAGCGGAAGCACCGCAACACGGATGTGTAGAAATCGCCGAGGTCGATGGTGCGAATGCCGGCGGCCTGGTCCCTCGCGATCAGTTCCTCTATGTCGGCAAGGAGGTTCTTCGATGCGAAGTCGGCCACCTTCTCGTAGCCGAGATAGAAGACATCCGGCGGATCGCCTGCCGCAAACATGGTCTGTAGTTTCGTGTTGACGGCGGCGGCCTGCCCCAGGTTGATCCGAAGAATCCTGATATCGCTGTTTTCGGGTAGCTTCTCGAAGTTCTCGACGAGGTCGGCGACGATCTTGTCTTCGTTCTTGTCGCCCCAGTGCAGAACTGTGATCTGGGTCTGATCACCCGTCAGCCGCTCCTTGCGCAGCGGCCGCGTCGCGACCCACACGAACGACCACACCACCAGAATCGCCGCCGCCAGGCCGACGAGAATCTGGAACATCCGGCCAATTCGCTTCAACACACGACGTAACACGAGGACTCCGATGGGTGGCGGGCACGCTCCAAGATCCCAGCATCACTGACATCGGCATGTTCGCGAGCCGCGCGGTGTGCTGCGGAATTCCCGCGAGCTATGGCACAACGCGCCGGAAAACGCCCGCCGTTCGCGGTCCCAGCGTCATGCCGCGCAGATGTCCGTCCGCCACCTTCAACGGTGACTTGTAGCCCGCGACCGGCGCGATCTTTGGCCGCGCCGTCGGTGCGCCCTCCGGCGGAACGACCACGTCGCACGCCTTCGGATCGTCAAGTCGCAGAACCGTGGAACCCGCCGGCCACGGCACCGGGACGTCCACCTTGCGAGCGCGATTACAGTTGTTGATCACGATGACGGTCGTTTCGCCACCCAGCGTTCGGCCATATGCAAAGATGCCGCGTTTCTCCTCGGCCAATAGCGTCTCGAACGTGCCGAGTTGCAGCGCCGGGATCGAATTGCGAATCGCGATCATCCGGCGGTAATGGTCGTACACGTCCTGCTCGATCCGTTCGTCCGGGTCGTCGTACGGCAACAGATCGGGCCATGGCATCGGCTTTCGGCAGGACGGATCGTCCGCTCCATACATGCCGACCTCATCGCCGTAATAGAACATCGGCGCGCCCAGAAACGTCATCTGACACGTCACCAGCGCTTTGAGCCGGTGATAGCAGTCGGCGGTCGGCTTGGCGGCGTTGTAGTTTGGATTGCTGTCCTGAAGCCGGTTGGCCTTGTCGTATTCGAGATCGGGGTTCATGAACATCGACGCGACGCGGTCCGTGTCGTGACTGTCCATCAGGTTCTGAAGCACGTAGTTCACCTGCGGGGCATACCAACCCAATGCTTCTTCGAGTTGCCGACTGAACTCGACCGGCTTGATGATCTTTTTATCGTTGATGAAGAACCGTTGGCAACTGCGGGCGAACGGGTAGTTCATCACCGCATCGAAGGTGTCGCCGGTCAGCCACTCGCGGGATTCCTCCCACAACTCCGCGACGATATACGCGTCCGGGTTGATCGACTTGACGAGCTTGCGCCAGTCACGCCAGAAATGCGCGTTGATGTCGCTGGCGACATCGAGCCGCCAGCCGTCGATGCCGTCGGACGGATCGCCGTCGCCGTCGGGGTCCATCCACCGCCGCGTGATCGCGAAGATGTGTTGCCGGACAGGCTCCGACAGCCCCAACGCTTCGTCATGCTTCAAACGCGGCAGTTCGCCATCGTCGCGATCCCAGCCTTTGTAATGGAACGGCTCCCAGCTCTTGATGTCAAACCAGTCGGCGTACTTCGATTTCTTCTTGTTCTTCAGGATGTCCTCAAAAGCCCAGAACTCGCGGCCGGTGTGGTTGAACACGCCGTCAATGATGACCTTGAATCCCAGCCGGTGTGCCTCCTTGAGGAAGTCGAGGAACACACGATCGCTGTCGGACCATTGCCACGTGGCCGGGTCCTCGGTTTCGCCGTTGAGCTTCGCGAGGCTTCCCTTGACGCCGAAATGGTCGTCGATGTGATGAAAGTACGCGGCGTCGTACTTGTGCAGCGACCGCGCGTGGAAGACCGGGTTGAGATAAATCGCGGTGACACCGAGGTCGCGGAGGTAGGGCAGCTTCTCGCGGACGCCCTGAAGATCGCCGCCGTAACGGCGGTCGTAGATGTTCCTGTAAAAGTCGTCGTGTTCCTCCCGGAACCAGTCTTTGGCCGCCGCCGGATCGGTGGGACGCTCCGGCCGATACGGCTTGTACCACTCGTGCGACCACGGCACGGTCCGGGGTGGATCGTTGCTCGGGTCGCCGTTGCGAAAGCGCTCGGGGAAGATTTGGTACCAAACGACCTTCTTGGCCCAGTCGGGTGTACGAAACGACATTTTCATGTCCGGTTTGAATGGGTGTTCTGTGTGATCTTTGTTCACGATGCCCCGTGCTCCAAGCGTCAGACGCTCCGTGCCGTCGGCGAGCTGGAAAGCGTATGCCAACGGGCCGCTGTTCGTCAAAACCTGCGCCGTCCATGTGTCGAACCCGAACTCCGCGCCGGCGCGTCGCATGGAGACGGGAGCGTGGCCGCCGGGCCGGATGATCTCCACGGTCTCGACGTCGTCGGCTAGCGTGCGGAGCGAGATCATCGCAACGTCTTGCGCGATCGGCGTGACGTACTTCGCCTTGGTCGGGTCGTGCTTCAACGCGCCACGCGCGATGTGATCGGGCTTCGCCGGTCCGTAGTCACGGGCATCGTCGCCGATCAATACGCCGCTGTTGTGCCCACCCTGCTTGTCCGGCTCGCGGTAGCGGGGATCACCCTCGCGATCCTCCATCCAAGTCACACCGTTGACGAGAAACTTGTAGTGATGCACGCCGTCCGGTAGCAGCACGATTCGGCGATAGACGTCCCCGTTCGTTGAACTGTACATGGGCGTTTCGCCCGCCTGCCAACCGTTGAAATCGCCGACGAGTTCCACGCGCTCGACCTTCGACCGCGCGTCCTCCAACCCCCGAAGCTCGACGCCTCGCTCGACACAAATGAATTCGTGCCAGCCTCCCCGCTGAAAGGAGAGAGAACCAGCCTCTGGATCATACCTGCCCAAGTACAGCAATCCCGCCTCAAACCGATACGAGGTTCTCGCGACGCCGTGGGATTTCCGAGCCGCCCATGCCGGTCGAACGAACAGTGATTCCTTTTCGCTCTGCCGAGCCTGGTATGCACAACCCCACGTGCCGTCGCCGAGGTCGAGCATTTGCAGCCCTGTCAGCTCGGTGTTCTCCGGCACTTCGCGAACCAGCTCCCAACCATGCCCCAACTCGCAGACCGTCGCGGCCTCCTCACTCTTGCCATTCTGTTCAAGCGAGACCTTGATCTCAAACCGGCCGGGCGACTTCAAATGCAGATGCATAATTCGGCGACACCAAGGTTTCAACTCCCAGTCATCTTCACCTTGGTCCAGCCGCTTCACAGACCATGTGCAGGCGGGAAGCCCCAAAGCGCTGGTCTTTTGCGTTGGCAAGATCGTGTCTAATCCCACCACCACCGCCGAGGGATTCCGAATGATGATGCCGGCGTGGTATCGCGATTTACTCGGAATATCGAGCCCCCACACGCGCCCGGCACAGTTCAGCCATAGCGTGTATTTCATCGATTGCGGAATCTTCAGCGTGATGTTCTGTCCGGGTTGGCCGAGCTTCCCCTCGCCCGCGTCGCCGAGGTGCCGGTCCCACGTGCCTTCGAAGACGAACTTGAACTCGTAGCGGCCGCAGGGCCAGAAGCGCGTCAGCTCGTAGCGGTCGCCCACCTTCGACATGCGGTAATCGTCATCGTTGGTGGCCCAGTGGTTGAACGGCCCGGCGAGGGTGATCCGCTCGGCGTCTTTCCCGAAGGCCGAGGCAGACGGCAGCCCCACCGCCGTAGCGAGAACGATGATCCAACTGAGGCGACGGCGATGTTCAATGCGACCGAGGCTGGCCATCGGAGACTCCTGATGGGCAGGACCAAGCGCGGCGGGCCGGTCCCATGCCTTCTGCCACGTCCAAGACAGGAAACCGGTTGCTCGGGACGTGTGTCAACTTTCGACAGTGCTCGCCGCGGTGCGCGTCTACGTTCCGGTGTCGGCGTCCTTTCGAGGCGACGTGGATTTCCTTACGGTCAGGCTGACCGGCAATGTCTCTCGTGCCGACTCCACTTTGCCTTCGATGAGTTCCAGCAACACTCGACACGCGCGCTGCCCCACTTCATAAATGGGCGTGTGGATCGTCGTCAGCGGAGGATCACAGAACGCGCCCTGGTGGAGGTCATCGCAGCCGATCACGCTGATGTCGTCAGGGACACGATGGCCCGCCTGTTTGAGCGAGCTGATCGCACCGATGGCCATCTTGTCGTTTCCTGCGAGGATCGCCGTCAAATCGGCGTTGCGTTCCAGCAGCGCGATGGCGGCGGCGGCGCCGCCCTCCTCGGTATAGAGGCCGTCCTCGACTTGCGCGTCGGGCAAGGACCCGTCATGCGCCGCGAGTTCCTCATTCAGACCTCGCTGCAAGTCCCATGTCGTCTGGACTTCGGACGCACCGCGGATCAGTCCGATCTTTCGATGTCCCAGGTCGAGCAGGTGCCTGCCCGCCAGCCGACCGGCACGGCGATAGTCGCAGATGACATGGTCCAACTCGCAATCCGGCAGGTAATTGTTCACGACGACGACCGTACGCGCCTGATCCTCGAAGTCCCGCATGAACGCGTCTTTGTCGGTGACTCCCAGGCAGAGAAGGCCGTCTATAAAGTGCCGATCGAACAGTTCCACGTGCTGCCCGGCTTGAATATAGTCCGGATGGGCCACCTCGAGGATGATCTTCCAGCCGACCTCACTCGCGTGATCGTGGATCGCACTGATGATCTCCCCGAAGTACACGTCGGCAAAGGCATGCTTGATTTCGGGCACGAGGATGCCGAGAAAGCCCGCCCGCTGGGCTTGCAGCCCTTGTGCCAGCCGGCTCGGTCGATAGCCTAGTCGATCGGCCGTCTCCTGGACCCGGTCTTTGGTCGCCTGGCTGATCCGCCGAGCCCGGCGGTTGAGCACGAGCGAAACCGTGGTCAACGAAGCCTGGCTCTCCCTCGCTACGTCCTTGATGCTAATGGCTTTACGTTTCGCCACTGAGATAATCCCTCGCTAGTGCTCATGCTGGATGCCCCAGCTACTGGGGCGGCACCCATGTGCCGGGATCCGATCCGGCATTGACTCCGCCCTTCGACCATCGGGTTCCAGACCTAGTACGTAATGTTCAAGCATCCGAGAAAAACCGCTTGCAATTCCCCGAGCAGGAGCTATACTTAACCTTAGTAAAAGGTTTTACTAGTAGCTTACACGAGCGCACGGCGAAAATCAAATGGTTTCACACCGCCGCCTTTTCATTTTCTTTGGATCCGGGGTCGGGCACCACTCGGTCACTCCGGCTCCACCGGCTGGCTCGCCAGCCGGCCATCCCCGAGTTCTTCATCAAGCTTTTACACTCATCGAACTCCTCGTCGTTCTCGCGATTATCTCGCTGCTGATCTCGATCATCGCGCCGGCTCTGTCACGGGCTCGGGAAACGGGCCGTCGGACGGTCTGCTCCAGCAACCTGCGCCAAATCGGCCAAGGCCTGTGGCATTATGCCGAGGACTACGAGGGCTGGTTTCCCGCAAAGCCCAAGTTTGGTGCGCCGGGCGTCGGAGTTTCGGAGCTGGCGACTGTGCAGCACCTCGGCAGCCGTAACCCAACCGGGCCCGACGGCTGGGGCCTTCAATTTGCAGGGATGGCCCGCGACATCGTGGAGCGAGAACATACCCACCACGGCGCAGCGATGCCCAAGTACCTGACGAATCCCAAGATCTTGGTCTGTCCCAGCGACGTCACGGGCAACGTGTACAGCTACGCGGAGGGCCAGGACCCCGCACCGCAGATGCCCGTCAAAGCGGCCAAGGATTTCATCGAGGTGAACGCGACAAACTCGGCCACAGAGAAGAACTATAGCTACATGTACGTCTCGCTCCTTCGCAACGACGACAGGGCTGACTTCTTCCTGATGGCCGACGAGAGCGACAAGGCGGATAACGCAACGGATTCGCTCACGGGCCTAACGACCGAAGACAACCACGGGCGCCGCGGGATCAATGTGCTCTTTTGCGACATGCGGGTGGAGTGGGCCGGTGCGCGGGGCGGCGATTTCGACTCGCTTCAGGAATTGGCCTGGAAGTTATGGGCCCCGGTTGTGCTCGCACCTCCGCGTTTTCCGGGAACATCGGGAAATCGAAGTTCGGAGGTGCAGACCATCGATTAGCCGCGGGAGCGATGCCGCCTTTGTTATTCGGGCGGCCCCCGTCAAACAGGTTGAATAGGAGAGGGAATTTGAGCTAGAGTGGTACTGGATCGAAGTGGCGCATGATCTGCCATGTTTCGAGTGGGGAACTGCGGGACACATGCGAATTTGATCCGGCGGTTGACCTTGGGGGCGAGCGAATCACCGACCACCACGCAGCCATCAACTAGAAGAAAAGAGACAATCGCGCGGCTGGTCGCGGAGCGTGTGCTCTCCGCTACGAGGTCGACGCAGCCTGGCACGAGACGCATCGCCCCTGGGCGAGCGCCATCCGGAGTGGGGATCACTCGGAGTAGAGGAGGCAATCAAATGACTTTGACGAAACACTGTGGGTATTTACTGGTTGTCGGCATCATTGTCACCCTATGCTCGACAGCGGTGGCTGACATCGACGGCGTCGACATCCCGACGGAATACGCTGGATTCCTGGTGGCCTCACAAGCGAATGGCACGGCATTCGGCAATCACCAGGACATCCAGGAGCCGGGCATCCTTGTCGGCAGCGAACTCGACGCACTGTACGTCACTGCCGACGCAAACGATCTCTGGATCGGCATCACCGGCAACCTGCCGAACAAACTGGCCAGTAGCCAGGCAATCGTGATCCTCCTGGACACCACAGGCGCCGCGCCGTTAAACCCAAACGTGTTGGTCACCAACACGCTGGATGGTGACTTCGGGGGCGGTGTGGCTGTCGCGCATGGCCTGGACGGCACGATTCTGGAGCAAGGGTTCAAGCCCGACACCCTGATCGTCGTCAATCGCTCCGGGGAGACCACGTTTGTGGACTCATGGTACATACCCACCAATTTCAAGGATCCCTGGTTTGAGGACCTTGTCAGCCTCGATCCTAACGATCAACCCACCTGCAATGTGCCGGGGGCTCCGCCGGGCGGGTGCTATATGTCCGTCTGGATGGACACCACGAACGTCGTCGGTGTCGACTACAACGAGGCAGACGACGGAGCCGTACAGGAAGGCATGGCAGCGGGCGCCATCAAGGGCTTGCGCGTTCGGCTGGACCGTACGTATTTCGGCATTGGCGCCGAGATCAAGCTTATGGTCCTTCTGGCCTCGCCCGGTGATGATGGCGTGGGGCCTGCGGCACATGTGGGCAATCAAGTGCTTCCGACCTTGTCAGAGGTGGACGATCCCGGCCCCCAGCCGGACGACCACTTGGGCTACCGGCCGAATTTCGACGAACTCTACCAAGACCCCGAGACGTTGGAGTATGGCTACGCCGGCACGCAGTTCGCGGTCGTGGACTTGACCGTGAACGTCGGCACGCCTGACCCGGCCGGCTGGGACGGCTCCGACATCCCCGGCACCTGGCCCGCGCTGACTCCGCCCGCCGACTCCCTGATCGCCACACAGCGGCTTCACACCAGTTACGGCGACGCCGTTGATGGCATACTGAACTACACCATCGACGGATCGGAACTCGACGAGTTGTTCGTCCGCGCCGACGACGAGTATCTGCACGTGGCCGTCACCGGCAACCTCGAAAACAACTGGAACAAGATCGCGTTGTTCATCGACGCCGATCCCGTGCTTGGCGAGAGCACAATGGACGCCAACAGTCCGCCGGATGGGGACCCGGATGCCACGTTCATCCTCGGTTGGGAGGGGCGCACGTTTGATGACGGTTTCGCTCCCGAGCACGTGTACTTCGCGTCGCACGGTAATGGGGGGCTGTACATCGACCGCTTCAGCCTGCTTGAGGCCGATGTGGAGGTCAAACAATACCTGGGCTTCAGCGTCGTTGGTGGCGGCTCGGGCGTCCTGGATGATTCCGACCCCAGCGCGGACAATCCCAACGGCAACCAGTTCGTGCTGGATCACTCGAACAACTACGGCGTGTACGCCTCCGACGACCCGTCCGCGCCGGGTGAGCCCAGCACCGCCACGACCGGCATGGAGGCCAGGATCTCGCTGGCGGAAATCGGTGTCACCTTTGGCTCCTGCGCCAACATCAAAGTCATGGCCGTTCTCACCGGCGGCGACGGTACCTATCTGTCCAATCAACTCCTGCCGACTCTACTTGCGGGCACAAATTACAACGTCGGGTCTTCGACCCCGGACCCAGACTTCTTCCCGTTCGACTTCGGCGAGACAGATCCGGCGCTTCGCGGCGATCCGGCGTTCGCCGGCGATCAATTCGCCTCGGCGGAGCTTCGCCGGCTCGGCGACGTGTTTGTAGACGTGGACTGCTGCATCAACATGGATGACTTGAATCGCTTCGTTGTTGTTTTGCTCGGCGAAGATGTGACCATCACCCCGGAAGAAATCTTCTGGGCAGACATGAACCAGGACGGCAGCGCCAACGGCGATGACGTCCAATTGTTCACGGACAAGCTGATCGCCGAAGGCCCCTGCCCATAGGGGAGGATGAAAGCCGAAATCCCGAAAGCCGAAAGTCGAAACACCAAAGGCTGCTGCTCATTGGAGGGGATACTGCGGCGTCTTGCAGAAAGATGTGACCCGATGACCCGTCCAGTGATCGGCTGAGCGGGCCGTCGGATGCTCAGGCTACTCCGCTCGGGGGTGCAACGTGAATCGAATCGTACAAGTTCTTGTCGTCACTATGGTCTTGTCCGCAGCATGGCCGGCCTTGGCACAGCCCGACCGGCCCATGATCCAGTACTTCGAGGCCGAGTGGAATACGATCCGCTATCGCATGCCGGACGTGTTCATGGCGGGATATGGCGGCGTCTGGCTGCCGCCGCCGACCAAGGGCCAGTCAGGCAGTATTAGCATCGGATACGATCTTTTCGATCGTTTCGATCTCGGGTCCAACGCCGCGCCGACGCAATACGGCACGGAGGACGATTTCCGCTTGATGGTCGATGCCTTCCATGCCGCGAACGTCGAGGTCTACGTCGACTGGATCATGAACCACAATGCGACCAAGGACCACAGCACGCCGGGCTTCATCGCGCAGGGTGGATATCCCGGGTTTGTTCTCGAAGTCGCGGGGCCTCCGGAAGACGAGTATGGCGACTTCCATCCCTATTATTATCATAGTGAGTGGGGATGCTGGTACTCACAATCCACGAACCCCAGCGACCCATGTTACAACCTATATGAGGGACGGCTGGTCGGCCTGATCGACATCGACCAGGAGAAAGATCACCTGTACATTCGTCACCCCGTCACACCGGGCGACCCGGACAATATCCCGGCCGGCACGATCTACAACCAGGTGGACCCGGACAACGCCCAGTTTTACCCCGACAGCGACCTGACGCCCGATGTCTTCAGCAACCCGGGCACGAGCCGCAATCCGGGCAGCACGCCCTATACGATCTACCCGTTCAACTCGGGCGATCCGATGCAGGGTGATGCGGTTGTGGAGAACGCACGCGAGCTATTGATGCGGTCCACTCAGTGGATGCTGGAGGATGTCGGGGTCGACGGTTTTCGCCTGGACGCCGCAAAACACATCCCGACCGACTTCTGGGACACGTATTGGGATGCCGCGGTATACATGCGGCACAAGGGCCCTGATGGCTCGTACAAGACGCCGTTTTCGTTCGTGGAGGCTGTTGAGGGCGGGGGGATTGTTGCCGAGGACTGGGTCCGCAGGCCGGGAGGTCCGTACGGGGACCCGGGGCAAGGCTGGCCTGAATACGGCGAGGACTTCGGCAACCGCGACGCGTTGGACCTCAACGAGGCCGGTGCCCTGCGTGACCTCGTTGACGCCGATGGCTCCAACTCGTGGGCCTGGGTCATGGGGGCGTCTTACGACAACCGTGACGACGGCTACAACAACGGCACCATCGGCGTGCATCATGTCAACAGCCACGACAACGCGATCGGCGACATCGAGGACGACACCGTCGCCCAGGCATACGTCTGCATGCGAACGGGCATTCCCATTGTTTACCACAACGCGTTTCAGTTCGGCGACCAACCGGAGGGCTTCCCCCGCAGAAACGGCCGAGATGACGCGCTCGGGCTCGACAGTGACGCCATCACGACGCTGGTTCAGATCCGCAACGGTTACGCTCGCGGCTATTTCATGCCGATCAACGATACTGATCCGGTCAATCAGTCCGTGGACGATGTGTTGGTGTTCACGCGGCGGATGCCGGCCGGCACGGACAACCTGCTGATCGCGGTCAACGATCGCGAAGTCTCGCTCGAAGTGCAGACGAGGAATGTGGCGACGACGTTCCCGGAAGGAACGCGGCTGCATGAGTTGACCGGTAATGCCGCCAACGTCATCGTGGACCCCGACGACGACATCCCGGAAGTGTTGCTCGTTGATTCCGAGGGGCGCCTCAGCGATGCCGATAGCCCCGGCGACTTATACCTCCAGGTACCCAGCAATCGGGGCTTTCGTGGTCTTCTGCACGGCCGGGGCTACGTGATCTACGGTCCGGCGGCGCCGAGTGGCACGCTGACCGTCACCAATGTCGACGAGACCATCCCCGCGGACGACGCATCCATCGATCCCTATGCGAGGCGGTTGACCCCTATCGACGTCATTCGTTCGGACTCGTTCGAGATTCAGTTGCAGACGACACAGACAGATCCGCTCGATCCAAACACAGATGACTTCGCCGTGTTCCGCATCGATTCGGGCTTTGCCGACTACAACAACAGCGGCGGCATCGATTTCCCCAGCGGCTTCCAGGCGGGATATGAGGAATTCCTGACGGAGAGCTCCCCGATGTACGGCGGCGGGAGCGGTACGTATCGGCAGGTGATCGATGCGACGCAACTCGCCGACGGCTACCACTACATCAGCGTATGGGCCTTCCGCCATCGCGACGCCGGCGATCCGATCATCAAGGACTTCCGCAAGGTGATCTACATTGACCGCGTCGGGCCACAGGTCTTGCTTGTCGAGCCGACGCAGACCGGCGACGGTGACATCACGACGAGCACGTTCCAGGCAACGGTGCAGGCGAGCGACACCACGGTAACAGCGGTGCATATCTTCTTTGACAAGCACGTGAGCACGGATCTCATCGCGCTGGCAGAAGGAGGGCAGGACCAGGCAACCCAGGACGGCCTGCTGTTCCACCGCACTGTCCACGGGGCGATCACCGGGAACCACCGGATAGATGTTGTGGCCTTCGACGAACTGGGCGGCGCCACCGTCCTCCACTACGTCGGCATCAACGCCACGACGCAACTTTGGGGCGGCCTGGGCGACATGAATAACGACTTCTCGATCGACGGGCGCGACGTCGCCGGTTTCGTGGTGGCCGTCACGGAATCGGACCCGGAGCCGACGTTCTACCCGGCCGCTGATTTCAACGCCGACGGGCTCAACGATTTGGGCGACCTGCCGGGTTTTATAGACGTGCTGCTGGCGACGGAATAGGGCGAGCCAGACCATGTGAGGAGGGAATGAACAGGTTTAATATCGGACGTTAGCGCGAGTGATTGGGCGGCCGGGAGTCACCGTCGAGGAATCGGATGGCGCTCCCAATAGCCCTTGACCCCGCTTCATCGATCTGGTAAAATGTTTTTCCTGAGCTGAGCCTGTCAAGTAGCGCCCCAGTGAATGGTGCGACAGGCCTGCTGGATGCATATAGTTGTCATGCGAGCGGTCGCATGGTTTAGATGGCGTGGCAAGGGCTGCACCCTGCCCTTTCGCGGGCGCGTCGGCAGCGTTGTCCTGTTTTCGACGTCGCCCCTTACATGGTTCGTGGATAGAAAAAGGGAAAGTTACCCCATTCGAAGGAGTAAGGAAATGAGAAAACTACTGACTTTGTTTCTAGTAGGAATGCTGGCGTCAGCGGCAAGCGCGTCAACGCCCATCCTGGATGGACTTCTGGACGATTGGGGCGGCGGGGATGTTCTGAACCTCGGCACCGAGGCGGCCCCCGATGGCGGCGACTACACATTGCTGACGACGGCGGATGCCACAAACCTGTATGTTGGCAT
>JAUVGW010000094.1 GCA_030593565.1 Phycisphaerae bacterium
CGCCACTTTCCGCTGGCCCGGCTACTGCGAGTTGTATGGAGGAGGTTCGCCGGAGCCGCCGTGTCCCAACGACGGCTCGCAGCCGGTGGAGCGGATGCAGACCGGCAACTTCAACTGGCGCGGCGGCGAAGGCTCGATGACGACGCGTGCCATTCACAGTTCAAGCTCTCCGGGGGGTGATCCGCGTTCGGATGGCCGAGTGCGATCTCACGGTCGCAACGGCAATGCCCTGTGGCGGACATCCTCGCGAAGGCATCATGCAACGCCGTAAACCCAAACGGGTGGTCATGGCGTTCGCGTTGTCGTTACGTTACCGAAAACATCATCCGGGCGAATTCGGGCGGCCAAAGCAGATTCAGGACAACCGTAGCGTCCGACCCCGTGTCGGACGTTGAACACCAACGGTTTCCGCCGACCGACACGGGCGTCAGCCGCCACGAAAAGCAGGCAAACCGCTATAACGACGAGCAGTAGCCTTGCGTTTGGGTATTGGGACCATCACAGAACCGAGTCAGCCGGGCCGGGCCGTCATGTCCACCTGGTATTCAGCCGCGTGAACATACTCCAGCTCCTCATTTCCGACGACATTCCGGTGGGACTCCTCCTTCCCATCGGGCCAGACGATGCGAAGTTCATCTACGGCAGTTTCCTCGCCCAAGCCGAAATGCAGCGCCAATTCATCTTGTGAAAGATAGGAGGAACTGCTGCCCACTTCCGCCATCTGAGTGTGCCCGCCTGACGTAACGTACACCCTCGCGCCCAATGCGCGCGTATTGCCGGCAGTCTGTCGCAGGTGGACACGCAGCCAGTTTCCTGTTGGGGCGGAGGTGTTTCGCAAGACCACGGCATCGCCGCCATGCACAAGCAGGACGAGATCGGCGCGTCCATCTCGATCGAAGTCAAGCCGAGCAGCGCCCCGGCCGACGGATCGGGCGGCCAGCCCGGGTGAAGCCTCGACCGCCACATTGACATATCCTTTCTCGCCACGATTCCAAAACAGGAAGGATGGTTGCGGCTTCAAGAGGCGATGATCGGCGGTGTCCTCGAATGTGCTGCCGTTGATGAGCCACAGATCGAGGAGACCGTCGTTGTCGAAGTCGCAGAAGCCGGTCGCCCAGCCGACCATGTCCAGCGAGACCTGGCCCAGCCCGCACCCTTCGGCATCATCCATGAACCAGACTCCACTCACGTCGGAAGAACCCAGCTCCGTGTCCAGGGCCATGTTCCGATACAAGCCGTTCTCCTGAGCGATCCAGTGTGTGACGAACAGGTCCTGATCGAGGTCATGGTCGAAGTCGGCGACCGCAAGCCCCATCGCGCCGCGATAGTCCGCGGCCAGCGAAGACGGGCCGATGTCCTCGAACGTGCCGTCGCCCCGATTCCGAAACACCCCGTTGATCGAAACGTCGTTGGCGACATACAGATCCACCCACCCGTCATTATCCATGTCCACCCAACTCGCCGACAGGCTTCGGCCCTTCGGGTCAGCAACGCCGACAGCCGCCGCCACCTCCTCGAATGTCCCGTCACCCCGGTTACGAAACAGCGAGTTGGGCGGAGGAGCATAAGACGACGGGTTCAACGTATAGGGCTGCTCGGCCGCGTATTGTCGCTGGACGACGCCGCGATCCGATTCCCGAAAGACGAAATCCACGTAGTTGCAGACATACAGATCGAGGTCGCCGTCACGGTCGTAGTCGGCCCAGGAACACCCCGCGCCGAAGCGTGTATCTTGAATGCCGCAACGCTCGGTCACGTCCTCAAACGTCCCATCGCCCCGGTTCTCGTACAGGACGTTCGCACCATAGGCCGTGACATACAGATCGAGATCGCCGTCACTATCGTAGTCGCCCCAGGCCGCGCCCATGCCACAGCCCACAAAGCCGACGCCGCAGCGCTCCGTGACATCTTCGAAACGCTTGCCATCTATGTTGCGATATAGCTTCGCGCCGGCGGCAAACTGTGGCGCCGGCCCCTGTGGTGCCGGCGTCTGTGGCACCGGCGTCTCGCCGGTGATGCTCTCCTGTGGCGCCGACGACGCGCCGGTAATACTCCCCGCCAGGCCTGTCGAATTAACGAAGAACAGATCGGTGAACCCGTCCGAATCGTAGTCCCCGCACGCGACACCCGACCCCATGTCCTCGGGCAGCACCGATTTCCGTGTGAAAGGAAAATGATGAAACGCCACACCGACATCGGCCGTCACATCTTCAAGGCGGATTGGTGTGCCGGCATTGCCGACACGATCCCGCGCCAGGATGCTGGTCAGCCCGTCGACATCGGCCCCGGCCGCCTGGACCGCCTCGCGTGACGGCCTGCTCACGACCAACACGATCGCCGCCACGAATAGCGTGCCCGCCAAACACCCCCCGCCCCAGCGGAGCAGCAGTCGATGACGCTTATTGAACGGATGCAAGGTCTTCATGTACCACCGGAATGACCGCTTCGGCCCGTGAAATCTCTGTGATGTCGCTCCGCAGCCCCGCGTCTTCACCGAAAAGACGATCGAGGAAGGGCGCACTGAACTTGCAGTATTTCACGATCGCCGTAACCCTTAACTCACGACCGCTGAAATCCGACGCCAGCGCGAAGGACTGCGACTGCTCCGGCGTAAGGCTCGCCCGATCATCCACAAGCGAGCCGGCTCGTCTCGAGCCGGTCTTTCCGCCCGTCGCCATGGCCGGACACTCGAACACAAAATCAGTCGTATCGGTAAAGCCCGGAAATAATGCCCGCTTGAACCGCGCCCCCACAAGCGTCCACAGTTCATGCCGCCCGATCAGCTCGCCGAGTCGATTGATCAACTCCGCCTTGAACACGATCTGCGGATTCACCAGATACCCCCGCTCGTCCGGACGGGCGGAGGCGAACACAATGTTCCCATGTTCGTCGGTGACGGTCACCTCGACCCAGCTTTCGATCATGTCCAGCGGACCGGTCGGAAAATCGTGGCCTGTCTTGTTGTTCGTCAGGATGGTCTGAATCCGCACGCTCTCGCCGGGCCGCACACGCTCCGGCGTCGAAAGCGCGAGTCGAATGACCGGCCCCGTTGTCCAATGCTCGGCGATTTCCGGCACGTCGACCTCGCCGCGCAGCCATTTGACAGTCAACTCGCACTGCTTCTCGGCGCCCTCGAGCTTGTGATGGCGCGGCACAAACTGATTCGCCGCGAGGAAGCGATGGCTTCGGTGCTTGCCATCGTCCGGGCTGCGATTGGGATCCTGCGAATCACCCGCGGCCGGATCATCGCTCTGTTGCAGCGGCATGTGGCAATCGCGACAGGCGATCGTCTTCTCCACATCACCCTCATGATGCCACCGGCTCTTGCGCCAGTTGTCGTACTGATTCTGGCCCTGGACCCAGCCGACATCATTGAGTTCCTCGTCGATGAACTGCTTGTGACAGGCCCCGCATGACTCGGCCGTCTTGTACAGCGGTCGCGAATACGAGGCGATGTGCTCCCGTGGATAGGCGCGAATCAGAAAATCACTGACAAGCTTGGCGAGCTTGCCCTCGCGCGCCTCGAAGATGTAGGGCTCCGGCGGTCGGATCGTATAGTCCGCATTGCCGCGCACATCTGTCTGCACCGTGCTGTGGCAGACCAGACAAGACACGCCCTCGTCCGCCCCCTCGGCGCTCAGCGTCACGTTACCGACGTTCTTTGCCCCGCTGAACAGGGCAATCGGATCGTGACACCCGGCGCAATACCGTGTGGCCTCGGGCGCCTTCTGCTCGGCCAGATCGGCCTGTACCTTCTGAAACACGAAATCCATCGAGGCATAGCGGTGGGCGCTCGGCAGCCATTCATCGAGAATCTCGCTGTGACAACCACTCGTGCCGCACTTGGTCGAACCGGCCAAGCGACGGGCGTCGATAGCACCGTGCTGCCGGTATTCCGAGTTGGCTCGCCGAATCGCGTTGTCAACCCGGCCCCGAGCCGTCTCGTTCAATGACATCCCACGACACAGTTCGACCGCAACACTGACCAAGCCTTCATGCTTCGTCGGGTCCGCCCTGAAATTCGCCAGGAAGAACCGCCCCTGATCCTCGTCCAACGCGGCAAGAACCCCCGCCCGAAGGCGGTCCTCAATGTCGGACATGTCCTTGCGCGCAAGGCTAGGTGCGAACGGCCGATCCGCGCCATACCGAAAGCTGTAGTCTGATGGAAACGTGTCGTTGTACTCGACGGGGCTGTAGCCCACGGAGGTCAACCAACACAACCCGGTCAGCCCGCCGCCCCAGACGGCTGTCTGCACCAGGCTCGACCAGTGAGCCCGACGAATCAAACGGCGAGCCGTTTCGTTACCCACCCTGCGCCAAACCAGCGTTATCAGGTGGGCCGCGAGAACCGCGATAAGCACGAACCCCACGACAATATGAATCAGATCCCACGCACGGCTGATCCGCGTGCCGAACAACGCCTGCCATGTCAAAACGACGCCGCTGACAAACAAAACCAAGACCGCAATCGCCGTCAGGTATCCAAGCAACTGGTAATGATTCAGATTCCCCCGGAACCGGCGCCACCAGTGCTGGCCGAGGTACCAGCCGACCGGGACGGCCATGACGATGCCGACCACCGTGTGCCACAGGACGGCAAACTGGTTGAACCGCGAAAACGGCAACAGGTAGATCGTCAGGCCCGTGACCGTCTCAAACACGAGAAGGCCCAGCGTCGCCCCCGTCAAGAACCTCCGCCACTCGAACGCGGCATCCACCTGCTCAGGCGAGACGCGAGCCCCACGATCCGCCGGCTCGACACGGCGCGGGCCTCCGGAGACACAGACATCCTCTCCACGACTGCTTTGGGTCATCTGGGTATCTTCTCTCTCGCCCGAGGCGGATGAACGAGGGGCTCCCTCCACATGCTGATGCCTCCAGCGTTCTGAGCGTCAAGTGTTATCAATCGCCTACTCCAGGATGATGGTGCCGCCCATTCCACACCATCGGGGGGAGTCCGGTTTTCGCCATAGGGGAATCCCTGATGTACCCTGCCGGGGCGGGATCGGCGTGGAAGTCTGGGTCAAGATCAGCGAGCCGGGCGAGCTGCCCTTCCTACTGCTGAGTCAGGTAGCTCGGGTCCGCGGACCCGACACATGCATGTGTGATGTGTTCATGGGCTTGGCCGTTCGAACTGGACCCAATAGGTTGCGTGCTGAAAAAGTTCCGCGGAATTCGCGAGCTTCAGTTTGCTTTTGATGTGTTCTCGGTGGGATTCGATCGTCTTGATACTGAGGTGCAATTTCTCGGCGATTTGGCGCGTGCCGCACCCTCGTCCGATCAACTCGAAGACCTGCAATTCGCGATCACTGAGCCGTTCCATCGGGGAACTTCCGATTTCGTGTGCGCCGTCAACCAATTTGGAGAGCAGGCGCGACGACATCCTCTCGCTAAGGTACATCTCGCCGCTATGGACCCTGCGGAGTGCGGCCATCAGCCTCTCGGTCGCCTCCTCCTTCATGACATACCCCTTTGCGCCCGCACGGAGGGCACGCTCCGCATAGAGGGCTTCGTCGTGCATGCTCAGCACGAGCACGGGCAGTTCGGGGTGACGGACCTTGAGGTCCTTGATCAGTTCGATGCCGCTCGTGTCCTGGAGGGAGATATCCACAATCGCGATGTCAGGCCGTGAGGTCTCGATGACCTGCCACGCCTCGGCGGTGCTCTTGGCTTCGCCGCAGACCGACATATCCGGCTCTTGATCGATCAACTCGGCCAGCCCCTGGCGGACGATGGGGTGATCATCCACCAGAAGAATCCTGGCCGGCGGAGAGATCATGGCTGGGCGGTTCGCATCTCGGTCTGGTTGCTTGTCGATCATGGCTGATTCTCACTCTTTCGCCGTGGTGTCGTTCTCAAAACAGCACGACAGGATGGTCTGCCCCCCTGAATCTCGATGAATGTCGAGCGTCGCACCGATCATCCCGGCCCGATAGCGCATAATGCGCAATCCCATACCGTCGCCTTCCTGATCATCTTCGGACAGGCCGATGCCGTCGTCCACGATCGTCAAGACGGAGCGCCCGTCGGCGGCGGACATGCCGATTTCGATTTGTCCGGCCTTGCCGTGCTTGACGGCATTGGTCGTGGCTTCCTGCGCGATGCGATACAAATGTGTTGCGACTGAATCGTTATGAACCAGGATCGGCTCGTCACACCGAAAGCGGCAGGCGACCCCGAACAACTTCTCGAAGTTGGCCGCATACTCCCGCAGCGCCGCCATCAGGCCGTCGGTGCTCAGGTCAACCGGACACAAGCCCCTGGCCAGCGCTCGGCCTTGGCCGACGGCCTCGTTGATCATGCCGGCGATCCGGGAGGCGCTCTCGGCCTCGGGCGCGCCCTTCTCAGCGAGCTTGGCCTGCAGGGCCTTCGCCAGAAAGGCGATGCCCGTCAGGTGTTGTCCCATGACGTCGTGAAGGTCCTGGCCGATGCGTTGCTGTTCCCGCCTGCTGGTTTCCAGGATTTCCCGTTCGAGTCGCCGGCGCTCGGTGATATCGCGGACGATCCCCGTGAAGACCAGCCGCCTGCCAAGGCGCACCTCACTCACGTGCAGGTCCATCGGGAAGACGGAACCGTCGCATCGCCGGCCGACGACTTCTCTGCGAATCCCGATCACCTTCTTCGAAGCACCGACGAGGTAACGATGCAGGTGGTCGTTGTGTTCATCACGATACGGAGCCGGCATCAAAACGCTGACGTTCTGACCAATGACGTCGCCAGCCGTGCAATGGAAGATCCGCTCGGCCGCCGCGTTGAAGGACTCGATGATGCCGGTCTCATCAATCGTGATGATGCCATCCGCCGCACCGTCCACGATGGCTCGGGTCTTGGCCTCACTCTGCTTGAGAACCGCATCCAGTCGCTTTCGATGGTTCATCATCTGGCGAAATGTGACCGCCAGAGCCAGCCCGATTCCACACGCCGTCACCACAGACACCACAAGCAGCGTACTCAGTAGCTTCGCGCTCCTGTCATAGTGGTGTTCCAGCATGCCGACCGCCGCCTCCATCTCAGCCAGCACGCGATCACCGGCCTCGTGGAGCCGGCCGTAGTAGACCACTCCGTCGCTCATGTCGGAAAGTTGACCGGTCTGACGCGTCAAGTCCCGTAGCGTCTGCCAGGCCGTCTTCACGACGAACAAGCGACGGCAGGCCGTGTCCGACGCACACGGAGGGAGGCCCATACTCAAATCGCCCCCTATTAGGCCCTGTAGCGCTTGCTCGAACTGGACGGCAATCTGTTCAGTGTCTTTGCGCGGGCCTGGTTGCCTTCCCGTGTATCTGGCGTGTGCCAGCTCCATTGCCTCGAACATGGCGGCCTTCACCATACGTTGCGACAGCATCCGCTGCCGGCCGGCCACATTGATCACCCTCGAACCGTGTGCCTGCCTCGATGCGAGCAGGCCGAAGACCGCGATGACTATCACGACCATCCCGACGTACGCCACCAGGAGCAGGACCACCCGCCTCTCGAGGCGCGTGTGCCGGTGTGCACCCTCAACTTCGACCGGACTGCCCGGAAACACATCCAAGGCGTAGAGCGCCGGCAACACCAACAACGCCAGCAGCAAGCTGTCGGCCAGGAGTTCCCACACGCCCTCCAAACCCAGCAGGGGCAGGATACACATCACGGCAAACTCGGCCGCGACCAGGACGACCGCCAACTTCAACGCCTTCATGGCAGACCGCCGCCACGCAGGCTTCGCCGCCACACCTGCCCCCGATGCCCCGCGATTTGTCTCATTTTCTGATTTCATGTCGGCATACCTGCACAGACGCGGGTCGAAGACAGACAATGCCCTTTCTGTGGCGCGTGTTGGCCCGAATCACCCGGGGCGGCTTCGTGCGCCGTGCAACGCGGCTGCCGCCGCTCGCCCCCGTTGTGTGGTCGATCTCAGCGTTGCCCATCATTGTCCGCGAAGAGCCAGGTGCTCAGATATCGCTCACCGGTATCGGGCAACACAACGACGATCATCTTGCCATCGTTTTCCGGTCGGGCTGCCAACTCGAGCGCGGCCCATACGGCGGCTCCGGCCGAAATCCCGACGAGAATGCCCTCCTCCAGAGCCAAGCGCCGAGCCACCTCACCGGAATCCTCATGCTGCACCAGGATGATCTCGTCGATGAGATCCTTCCGCAGCACCTCCGGCACGAAGCCCGCGCCGATGCCCTGAATCTTGTGCGGACCCGGCTTGCCGCCGGACAGCACCGGCGAACCGGTGGGCTCGACCGCGACGGCCTTGAACGACGGCTTGCGTGGCTTGATGATCTCGGCCACGCCCGTGATCGTGCCACCGGTCCCCACGCCCGACACAAAGATGTCGACCTCGCCGTTGGTGTCGTTCCAGATCTCCTCCGCCGTCGTTCTCCGGTGAACGTCCGGATTAGCCGCATTGGCGAATTGCTGAAGAAGCAGGCACCGGGAATCCGATGCCGCCAGCTCTTCCGCCCTGCGAATCGCACCGGGCATGCCTTCGCCGCCGGGCGTCAACACCAACTCCGCCCCGAAAATCTTCAGCAGACTTCGCCGTTCCAGGCTCATCGTGTCGGGCATCAGCAATGTCAGCTTGTAACCTCGGGCCGCACAGACGAATGCCAACGCGATGCCCGTGTTACCGCTCGTCGGCTCGATGAGGATCGTGTCGTCCTTGATGCGCCCTGCGCGCTCGGCCGCCTCGATCATGCTCAGGCCAATGCGGTCCTTGACGCTGGAACACGGGTTGAATGATTCCAGTTTCCCGACCACTTGCGCGCCGAGCCCTGCACCGATCTTGTTCAGCCGAACCAGCGGCGTCCTTCCAACGAGCTTGGTGATGTCGTCCGCGATACTGATCATTTTACACCTGTCCTACATGGCTTTCGGGAGGTCCTGTTTGTGGGCTTGCGGCTCACGCGTTCTTTCGGACGCCCACGCTCCCTCCCATTAAGTCTGAAACGCACCTTGGCCCCGGGGGCCACCAAATCCTCGAGCGTCACGCTATCGAGCATCTCCCCGATGGCGTCGCTTAGTTCCTCCCACACCCGACGGGCCGTGCATCGCTCGGCCCGACCGCAAACCCGCCTATCCGCCACACAATCCACGAGCGACAACGGGCCTTCCACCGCGCGCAGGATCTCGCCGAGGCTGATCTGGGCGGGGGAACGGGTCAACGCGAAGCCGCCGCCGGGTCCTCGGACGCTGCGCACAAGGCCGACCGACTTCAGTGCCGTCAGCAGGGCGTGCAGGTACTTCCGGGGAAGGCCCTGCCGCTCGGCCATGGCGCGCGTCGACACCGGCGCCGCGCCGAAGCCCTGGGCCAGGTCGAGCATCGCTCGCAAGCCATATCGTCCTCGTGTCGAAACCCGCATTGCCTTGTTTCCAAAAGTCCATTGAAATGATAGACTATTGATGGTGTCTCCGCAAGTCAATCCCTTGTTGGAGTGGGCTTCGTGTGGATCTATCTGGATAACAACGCGACCACGCGGCCGCTGGACAGTGTGGTCGAGGCCATGCGCCCATTCCTGGGCGACCAGTACGCCAACCCGTCGAGCTTTCACAAATTCGGCCAAGACGTTCGCTGCGCCGTCGAACGCGCCCGGGAGCAAGTGGCCGCCCTGATCGGCGCCGACCCGAAGGAAATCATCTTCACCAGCGGAGGGACTGAGGCCATCAACCTAGCCATCCAGGGAACACTGGCAGCCTTGCCGACCCGGCGCCGACTGATCACGTCCGCCATCGAGCATTCCGCCGTTCACCGGTTGGCGGCCCGGCTTGCCCGCGAAGGCTACGACATCGACGAGATCGGTGTGGACCGTGACGGCCGCCTGAATCTTGCCGAACTCGAAGACAAGATCACCGATGACACCGCCCTGATCTCGGTGATGCACGCCAACAACGAGACAGGCGTAGTTTTCGACGTGAGACGAATCTGCGAAATCGCCGAGCGGCACGGCATTCGCGTCCACATCGATGCCGTTCAGTCCGTCGGGAAGATCCCGGTGGCCGTCGACGACTTTCCCGTCCACCTGCTCAGCCTCTCGGCCCACAAGATGCACGGTCCCAAAGGCGCCGGTGCGTTGTACATACGCAGGCGGACGCGTATCGCGCCGTTGACCACCGGGGGCCGGCAAGAGCGCGACCTCAGACCGGGAACGGAGAACGTGCCCGCGATCATCGGCTTCGGCGTTGCCGCCGAGGATGCTGCCAACACCTCCACGGAGCACATCGACCGCATCCGCGCACTACGGGACGACCTCGAGGCGCGCGTGAAGGCTGCGATTCCGATCACCCACGTGATTGGCGCCGCGGCCGATCGCCTCTGCAACACGAGCAACATTGGCTTCGAGCGCTTGCAGGCCGAGGCCATCCTGATCCTCCTCAGTGAGCGCGGGCTGTGCGCGTCCGCCGGCGCCGCGTGCAGCAGCGGCTCGCTCGAACCGTCGCACGTGCTCCGGGCCATGGGCATCGATCCGGTCGTCGCCCACGGCGCGATTCGCCTCAGCTTGTCGCGCTTCACCACGCCCGCCGACATCGATCGGACCGTCGAGGTTCTGACCGAGGTAGTCAAGCGCTTGTCTGCAACGATGCCGGCGCACTCATGAACCTAGCCGCAGTACACCACGCCCGCGGGGTCGCATGATGGGTGGCAGGGTCAAGCGAAGCCTGGCCGTGGTTGGCTCCCACTCGCTTGCGTTCGGGCCTCGGATCGAGTGCTCATGGTCGGCAAAATCGGAGGCCACATCGCTCATTTGCGTCCCGCCGGATCTATCGTGAACCCCAATGTGGCTGTCTTTCTCAAATCCCCTTGACAAACGTAGCGCCGGCGACTGCACTTCGCTGACATAGACGGCTGCATGTCGCTGGTGCGGAGTGGGATTCAGGCGAAAAAGTCGGGAGGCTTGATCTAGATCAAGTCTGTGGATGTAATGGTCTGCTAATCTGCAGGCCGCATCAGGCTGTGTCTCGCTGAGCGAAGGAATCTGCGGATGAGAAGGCCGGCATCTACCCCTCGACAAACCAATCCAGCCAAGCCGACCGCCCATGCGTTGTATGTCGCCGTTGCGCTGGCCCTCACAGCGCTTTGCCTCCACTTGGATCCTCAGCCGTTTGTCAGTCCGGTCCCGGCAGCGACTGTCGTGCCCGAGTGGGTCACGGAGGTGACGACCGTCAGGCATCCAACGCTCGTGCCGGAGATCACGATCTCCAGCTTCACCTACCGATGCGGCGATTGCCACGACTTGTTCCCCTCTCCGCCCGAAACGACCCGTACGCTGACGCAGCATTCGCACATTGCGCTCAAGCACGGGATCAACACGCGTTGTCTGAACTGTCACCACCTCACGACGCGGGAGGCCTTCGTCGACGATTCCGGCGGCCTGATTCCGTACAACCGGCCCGAACTGCTATGCGCCAGGTGCCATGGCCCCGTCTATCGCGATTGGCTTCACGGCGTCCACGGGCGCACGAACAAATATTGGGACACGAGCAAGGGCCCGCAGGAACGTCGCAAGTGCATCGAATGCCATGACCCGCACCAGCCGCCTTTCCCGCCCATGGCGCCGGCGCCCCCGCCCAACACGTTGCGGATGGGCGATCAGCGCTTGCCGGTCGACCACGGGGATATCGCTGATCCGCTCCGGGTCTATCACCGAGCCACGGCGGCCGATAAGGGACCGGGCCGGGGACGGCCCGGCTCGCTGGGGGAGGGACCGGGCCGGGGACGGCCCGGCTCGCTGGGGATCGATGCGGAATCCGGCGTCGGTGGCGAAAACCGTCCTTCAGGAGAGGCGGACTGATGGCGTCACACTCACATTCGCTCGGCGGCCCAAGCCGCCGCCAACGTGTGGCACCGGCGTCTCGCCGGTGGGGACACCGGCGAGACGCCGGTGCCACAGTGACGCGTCGCGGGTTCATCGGCAAGGGCGCGGCCGTGCTCGCGGGCGCGGCGGGAGTGGCCGCGGCGCTTTCGCCGTTGCGACATTTGTCACCTAACGACATCCCGACGGCCGAGAAGTTCTTCCAGAAGCATTACAAGGAAATGACGCCCGAGGATAAGCAAGCCGTCTTGGAGCGCATCGAGCGTGAAGTCGCCAATCGACACTGCGCGATCGCCGACGTTCAGGCCCACGAGCCGCTGGACGGCGTCGAGTTCCTGTATGCGTTGAACTTGAGCCGCTGCATCGGTTGTCGCAAGTGTGTCTTCGCCTGTGTCAAGGAAAACAACTGCTCGCGCGGCCCGGAGATTCAGTACATCCGCGTACTGAAGATGGAAAAGGGCAGCATCGACGTTGAGACGTCGGATCACCACTACGATCCGTCGCAGGTGCCCGAACACGACAGCTACTACATGCCCGTCCAGTGCCATCAGTGTGCGAATCCACCTTGTGTCAAGGTTTGCCCCGTCGAGGCCACGTGGCAGGAGCCGGACGGCATTACGGTCGTCGACTACGACTGGTGCATCGGCTGCCGCTATTGTGAAGCGGCCTGCCCCTACTGGGCCCGCCGGTTCAACTTCGCCGAGCCGACGATTCCGAGGGACGAACTAACCACGGACATGGGCTACCTATCTAACCGTCCCCGTCCCAAGGGCGTGATGGAGAAATGCACGTTCTGTCTTCAGCGAACTCGGCGAGGCCGGTTGCCGGCGTGTGTCGAGGTCTGCCCGACGGGATCGCGCAAATTCGGAAACGTCCTCGATCCCGACAGCGAGGTGGCCTACATCCTGAAACACAAGCGCGTCTTCGTCTTCAAGGAAGACCTCGGGACGTTGCCGCGGTTCTTCTACTACTTCGATGAGCGAGGCAGCCGCTATCACGAACCCATCGCGCCGGTGGCGCCGGGAGGTGAGGCGTGAAGCGGTACTTCTCGTTCCTGTGGCAATGCGGCCGGATCAGTTTTGTCGGCGGATGGCGATACCACACCTGGATGACAGTGCTGACGATTCTGTCGCTGATCGGTCTGTATGCGTACTGCCAGCAGCTCGTACACGGCCTCGTAACGACGGGGATGACGGACCAGGTCTCGTGGGGGCTGTACATTGCGAACTTCACGTTCCTCGTGGGGATGGCGGCGGCGGCGGCGATGCTCGTTATCCCGGTGTACGTGTACCGCAATATGCAACTGTACGATGTCGTCGTATTCGGTGAGTTGCTGGCAGTATCCGTCATCATCATGTGTTTGATGTTTGTGACCGTCGACTTGGGCCGGCCCGACAGGTTCCTGCACATGTTGCAGCGGTTCAACTTCCCGATCTCGATGCTCACGTGGGATGTCCTCGCCCTGACCGGCTACCTGCTGTTGAATCTGCACATTTGCGGATATTTGATTTATTGTTCCTACTGCGGTCGCGAGCCGTCCAAGGCCTTCTACATTCCGTTCGTCTTTATCGCCATCGTATGGGCTATCAGTATTCACACGGTCACGGCCTTCCTTTATGTCGGCCTCGGTGGGAGGCCTTTCTGGAATTCGGCGATCATCGCGCCGCGGTTCCTGGCCAGCGCGTTTGCGGCGGGGCCGGCGTTCATCATCCTGACGCTCCAGATCGTGCGACGATACACGCGCCACCGCGTCAATGATGATTCCTTGCTGACATTGCGCCGGATCGTACAGGTCGCGATGATCATCAACGCCTTCCTGTTGGGCTGCGAGGTGTTCACGGAGTTCTACACCGACTCCGCCCATTCCGCCTCCGCCCACTATTTGTTCCTGGGCCTGCACGGTCGTAGCGGCCTGGTGCCGTGGATATGGACCGCCATCGTGTTCAACCTCGTGGCGACTGTTCTGTTCGTGCTGCCCGCGTCGCGTGCGTTGCGCACGCTCAACATCGCCTGCATCCTGGCGGTGCTGGGAATATGGATCGAAAAGGGGATGGGGCTCATCATACCGGCCTTTGTTCCGACGCCGCTCGGGGAGATCGTCGAGTACGTTCCCACCGCACACGAGATCATGGTATGTGTGGGGATATGGGCATTCGGCCTGTTGCTTTACACCGTCTTTGTGCGGATTTCGGTGCCGGTGCTCGCCGGCGAATTGACTCATGAGAAACGTTACGGGGAGCCCGCGCGTCGGGTCCAAGGAGTGCAATCGTCATGATTAGTCGTACCGTGATGATCAGTCTTACGTGCCTGGTGGCCATATCCGCTTTCGCCGGTTCCGCCTCGGGCCAGACCTGGGCCTTGACCAAGTTTTCCGAGGAAACGAAGGAGTGCGCCGCCTGTCACAAACAGGAGGACCCCGGGCTGTATCAGCAATGGGGATCCAGCGCGCACCATCGCGCGAAGATCGGGTGCTTCGAGTGCCATGCCGCGAAGGAGGACGAGGTCGACGCGTTCAAACACGAGGGGCAATGGATCGCCACCATTGTCTCGCCCAAGGACTGCGCCAAGTGCCACGAGGTCGCCGCCCGCGAAATGACCGAGTCCCACCACGCCAAGGCCGGGCGAATTCTCGGGTCGTTGGACAACGTCCTGGCCGAGGTGGTCGAGGGCAACCGCGGTTTGGTAACGCCGGGCTTCCCGGAAGGCAACAGCGCGGCGGCCGTCAACGGTTGTTGGCAGTGTCACGGTTCGCAGGTCAAGGTGCTCGAGGGCGGCAAGCTAGATCCCGCGACATGGCCCAATACAGGCATCGGCCGGATCAATCCGGACGGCTCCGAGGGCTCATGCTCGGCGTGCCACAGTCGACATGCGTTTTCCGTCGAGCAGGCCCGCAACCCGGACAACTGCGGCAAGTGCCACATGGGCCCCGATCACCCGCAGAAGGAGATCTACTACGAATCCAAGCACGGCATCGCCTTCATGGCGCACAAGGATGAATTGCGGATGGACTCGCCGAAGTGGGTGGTTGGGGAGGACTACCACCAAGCACCCACGTGCGCGACCTGCCACATGAGCGCCACGCCGAGCAAGCCGGCGACCAAGGACCGGCCCGCCATCAAGGGCCAATCCGTTACACACGACGTCGGGATGCGGATCAGTTGGAACAACCGGCCGATGGTTTCCGTACGGCCGGAAGTCAGCGACAAGAAGATGGGGCTGGCCGGGGCTGATGTCGATTGGATGACCCGGCGGAACAACATGAAGGACGTCTGCCTGAACTGCCACCAGAAGCAGTGGGTCGACAATTTCTACGTTCAGTACGACGGCCTCGTTCACCTGTACAACGAAAAATTCGCCAAGCCCGGCAAGGCGCTCTATGGCTTCGCGAAGGCGGCGAAGGAACTTCCGAGCGTGAACTTCACGCACGACGTCGACTGGGCATGGTGGGAGTTGTGGCATCACGAGGGTCGCCGCGCGCGGCACGGCGCTTCGATGATGGGCCCGGACTACACCCACTGGCATGGCACGTACGAAGTCGCCAAGACGTTCTATACACACTATGTGCCGGCCATGAGGGAACTGATCGAACAGGCCCACAAGTCAGGCAATCCCGAACGGATCAAGGCGGCGGATGCGCTTCAGGCAAAGCTCGACGAAGTCCTGAACTCCGACGACCACAAGTGGTTCCTCGGCAAGACGGACCCGGAAGAAGCAGCCCGCCGAAAGAAGGCCGCCGAGGAATTCAAGAAACGCTACAGCAAATGACACCGCGCCTGGAAATCGGGTACACCCCCCAGCGCAGCCTTCGACCGCACCCAACTTGTGGTGGGTGGCACAGGTTGTTTCAACCTGGGGTCCCGATTCGATCTCGCTGCCGACAAAATCATGGACTCCGCCGTCGGGCTCCGAAGCAATCGCTCCCCCAGGTTCGGAGAACCTGGCCCCCCCGGCCGTCCAATCCGCAATCGTTAATCCGTAATGCCGCCGGCCGCTTCCTCCTATTGTCCCACGATCCACCGCTCCAGGTGCTCTCGGGCCTCCGAGTCACGGAACTGCTCCGGCGGGTGCTTCATGCAAACCGCTGACGCCTCGAGGAGCGGCCCGCCGACGCCGCGATCGAGCGCCAGCTTTGCGCAGCGGATCGCATCGACCGCGATGCCCGCGCTATTGGGGGAATCCTCGACGCTGAGCCGCAGCTCGATGTTCATGGGCACGTCGCCGAAGCCGCGCCACTCCATCCGCAGGAAACAAACCTTGTTGTCCTTCTGCCAGGCCACGTAATCGGAGGGGCCGATGTGGATGTTGTCGCCCTCCAAAGGCACATCCAACTGGGACTGCACGGCTTCGGTCTTGGATATCCGCTTGGAGGTCAGGCGGCTCCGTTCGAGCATGTTCAGGAAGTCGGTGTTGCCGCCGGTGTTGAGCTGGTAAGTGCGATCGAGCTTGACGCCGCGATCGCCCATCAGCCGGGCGAGCATGCGGTGGACGATCGTCGCGCCGAACTGGCTCTTGATATCGTCGCCGACGACCGGGAGGCCCTTCTTGCGAAACTCCCCGCTCCATTCCGGATGCGAGGCAATGAATACCGGCACGCAGTTGACCAGCGCGACGCCCGCGTCGAGGCAGGCCTGGGCATAATGGTGGACGGCATCCTCGGAACCGACCGGAAGGTAGCACACCAGCACCTCAGCGCCGGAGTCCTTCAGCACACGGGTCGTGTCGCAGGGACTTTCATCCGCCACCCGAAACGCCTGCGCATCGGGATAGTTGCCCATGTGGCCGGCCACGCCGTCCAGGGCTTTTCCCATCTGCACGGTCACGCCGCTGGAGGGAAGCTCGCGATGGAAGACGGTGGTACAGTTCGGCGGTGCAAAGACGGCCTCCTCGAGGGGCTTGCCGACCTTTCGGCGATCGATGTCAAAGGCTGCCACCACGCGGATATCCTCGAGCCGGTATCCGCCGATCACCGGGTGCAGAAGGCCGGCGCTGTCGGTCGACACGCCGGTTCGACAATACTCGATGCCCTGCAACAGCGAGCTGGCACAGTTGCCGACGCCCG
>JAUVGW010000347.1 GCA_030593565.1 Phycisphaerae bacterium
GGCCACTGTGGTGGCCGCCATGGGATCGCGGATCATCTTCACGCCATCCGGCAATCCCGCGGCCACAGTGACGCGGAACCTCGCCCCGGCGCCCTCGGCGGTCTCGACCACGGAGATGCCGCCGCCGAGCATCTCCGCAAAGCGCTTGCTGATGGTCAATCCCAGCCCCGTGCCGCCGAACTTCCGCGTGGTGGAGGCGTCGGCCTGCGTGAACGGCTGGAACAGCCTGGCGACCTGCTCCTCGGTCATGCCGATGCCGGTGTCCAGCACGTCGAACTGCATGACCGGATCGTCCTTGTCATTGACGAAGCGGGTGATCAACCGCACACCGCCGACCTCGGTGAACTTGATCGCGTTGCCGATCAGGTTGATGAGTATCTGCCGCAGGCGAGTTGGATCGGTCTGAATAGTCTCGGGCACCGCCCCGATGTACTCGACGTTGAACGAGAGCCCCTGACCATCCGCCTTCACGTTCACCAGCGACGCCACCTCGGCAATGAGCGTGCATGGGTTGCAGGCGAGGTGCTCCACGCTCATCTTGCCCGCCTCGACTTTAGACAAGTCGAGGATGTCGTTGATGATGCCGAGCAGATATTCGCCGTTCTTCTTGATCGTCTGGGCGGCTTCGATCCTCTCGGGAGGCGCGTCCTTGATGTTGCCGTGTTCGAGCAGGACATCTGCGAACCCCAAAATGGCCGTCATCGGCGTACGGATTTCGTGGCTCATGTTGGCCAGGAACTCGCTCTTGGACTGACTGGCGTCTTCGGCTTTGTGGGCGTATTCCTCCGCTTTTTCTCGGGCTCCAATCAGGTCTTCCATCATGCTCAGCAGGGCTTCGCGGTTATCTCTCAAATCAGTGTTCGCCCGGCCCAGACTGGACTGCCCGGCTTCCAAGGAGCCCACCAGGATGGCGAACTCCCTCAGGAATGCCAGGATGGCCTGCAGCTTCGGGCGATCAACGATGGGCACGTCGGCCAGGGCACTCAAATATTCGTCTTGGGGGAAGCCACATTCGACGGCCTGTTTCCGGAAGAAGCCCACATCCGGCGAATCGAGCAGGAACTGGCCGACAAGGAGATTCGCGATGTGCTTTCCGTCGACGATGATTGGAGATGCCGCGTCCGTCAGACCATTCTTGCAGGTATAAACGGAGAAGTGCTCCCCCTCGTGCATCTGATTGGCAAGAACCGTGTCGCTTTCAATGCACTTGCGACATGTGGCTGGATTCTGCCGGTGGAAGTCGGTGCAGATCCTCTGCCACCTGGCGCCGACCAGCACTTCTCCCTTGAGGTCAACGATGCCCGCGGCGATTCCAACCGACTCGCAGAAACTCTCCAACAGCCCCTGCAGCACCTTTGTTGCCTCAACCATATCGGCCACGTCGAATGACGTCTTGGGTTGCTCGCCCCGCTCCGCGTCCCGCAAGCCGTCAAACTCCCGTGACGCTTGCTCCGCCTCCCCGAAGGCTCTTTCCCGCCCGAGTTCGTCGAGCAGGTTGTTGACCTGGGCCTTCAACTCCACGATCCTAATCTCGCGCCCGGTCATGGCCTTGTTGTGTCGCGCGAGTTCGTTGAGTGATTCCTTCAAGGCCCGCGTTGTCTGGACCCGCTGCAAAATCATGCCGGCCAGATTCATGAAGGTGTCAACGATGTCCTTGAGCTTCAGCCTTTCGCCGGCCGGAAGATACACCTTCGCGACGGCGATCAGCGTCCCCTCTCGAACACTGGAGAGACAACAGGCCACGGTGCTCTCGGCCGCAGTTCTCTCCTGAAGGAGCGTCCCGGCCAGCGCATCCATGGCGCAGTCGGCGTGTCTGGTGCAAGACCGCACCTGCTGGTCCGTATACCGGTTCAACATGGTCGGCGTGACGTGTGCGCAGGGGCATCCCGCCTCGCCCTCAGCGGCAACCTCACCTTCGTCTTCCCAACTCGCGGCCTTGAACGTCAGGGTGTTCGTGGCGGGGTTGTACTCGCTCAGCGTGGCGTAGCGGGCATTGCAGATCCGGCGGACGTTGTGACAGAGGATCGTGTAGACGTTCTCTTCAGAGGCGCCCTCGACTTCCATCACCGTATCGTACAGGACCCGGAAGGCTCGATTGCGGTTCTCCAGCAAGCGCGCAGCCCGCGCGTCTGGAGTCCGCTTCCCTTTCGCGCTGGCGGTGTTCATACAGAGCGACGTTTCCGTGAACGGATAGCCAGGAACCAGATCACCGCACCCGCCGCCAGCGTGGCCGTCACATACGGGGCTGCCACACCCAACATGCCCGGCAGCAGGAGCTTCTGAACGTTGTAGCCACCTTCTAGCAGCGGATTGAGACCGAAGACCACAAGGGCCATGCCGGGAATGAAGCACACCATCACGATCAGAAACGTGAGGTTGCCCTCGCCGATCTGGCGCAACGTGCCCAGAATGCATCCCCCGCACAGGGCAATCCCGCCCCCAAACAACATGCCCGACAGCAAGTTGTAAAAGCCGAATCCGCGCACTTGTCCAATGGGCTTGAGGCCGAGCGATGGAAAGAAATATCCACTCAGCAAAAACCCGATGCTCGTGATCACGAATATCACGAGAAACAGGCGGATGATGCGCTTACCTCTTCCGATGAAGATCTCACCCAGGCCATGTGCGAAACACAGGCCGGCGCGTTGTACGAAGAAACCGAATCCGATGCCGAATAGAATGCCGAGTGTTACCAGCAGTTGGAATGACATGATTATCGCCTCCCCAGCGTGTGACTGTAGACAATGTAGGCGCCGATAAAGATGCCGGCAGCCGAAAGGAACGAGGACACCGACAGCATGGGCATGCCCGTGACAAAGGCGGTGGTGCAGGTGCCAGGCGCGACCGTGACGCCCATGCCGATCAGCGTGCCGCCGATCATCGCCTTGGCCAGATCTCTTTTTCTGGGATACCGAAGGCGGAATTCACCGCTCGTGTAGGCACCCAGAAACGCACCGACGATGACGCCGATGTTCACCAGAAAGGCAAACAGGAACTTGTTGCCGTCCCCCAACATTCCGATCATGGGCAGGAAGCTGCTCCCACCGATCCAGAACTTGCTGATGGTGAAATACATGATGACGTTGAGCACGGCGAAGTAGCCGACCATGAACAAGGGGCTGGTCAGCCGTCGCTTGTTTGGGCGCACGGTTTTCTCAACGGACTGCCCGTGGGAGCCGCGAGCCGCGCCGTGCGTGGCCTCGTGGGTAGACGCCCCAACCAGGCGATCCTGAACAACCGCACGGGGCTGTGTGTCCTTCTCTTGGTCGCGTTCGAGCACTTCGAGCGAAGGGCCGTCGGCTTGCGAAAGTTCTTTCATGCCATATCTCTCCTGCATGTGCCGTTATTCTCGTGACACGATGATTTCCCAGGCAGCGTCGTGCTCAGTGATCGTGAGCGTCACGTCAGGGAAATCTGCGAGTTCCTCCGGCACGGACTTCAGCGCGAGCGGATCGTCGATGACGCACCGTAGCGTCTCGCCGCTGCGTAGCCGTTCCACCTCACGGATGATCTCCACTACCGGATAGGGGCAGATTCTTCCGCAGAGATCGATCACCTCCTGGTCCATCGCATCACCTCTGTCCGCCTCGTGTGGGGTCACGCGACGTCGCCACGTTCATGTCAACAGCCTGAGGCCAAACGGGCCAGGCTTTGTCGGAAAACCCGCGTTTCGTAGCGGCCGACGCCCCTGTCGGCCGTCGATGGACATGGGTATTCGCCGTCCGACACGGGGGTCGGACGCTACTGGAGTTTTCCGACAGAGCCTAGCTCGCATCCGGTCCAGCCACCACGCAAATGTCGGAGCGATCATCCAATGAACGGCCTGGACTATCCAACATATCCAGTCATCGAGTCATCAGAGGAGCGGCATAAGGAGGTTCTTGCGTTTCCTCTACCACGCCAAATGCGTCCGGAAATATGCCTTTCCGCCCGATAAAAAAGGGTTCTTCTCCCCCTTTAGGGGACAAGAACCAGGGCGATGAGACCGCAGAAAGTCCCGCCCGAGCTCGCCTGCAAGGGCTGCACCGCCATCAAGGCCACCTTCAATCGATGCGGAATCACGGGCGGCGGCGGAATGAGAAGCCCAGGGCGAAGCGCAGCAAGCCCTGGGACGCCGGATCACGAAATCCGCAGCCCCCAACGGGAGCGACGGAACGACTTTGCGATGTGAGGTTATTCGTCGCCGACAGTCTCGACCTTCATCCCGGCCGTGATCTCGCTCGAGGGTCGCGCCACGACATCATCACTCCCCGTCAGTCCGTCGATGATCTCGGCATTGTCCTCGTTCATCAGCCCAAGTCGCACCGGCTGCAAAGCCGTCTTGCCGTCCCGTACGACCATGACCTGCCATCCGCCGTGATCGCCGCGGAACAGGGCGGTTCGCGGCAGCATCAGCGAATTGATCGCTTCATCGTAGGTGATACGCACATGAACGCGGAAGCCAACGCCAAGCCGCTCCGGCGGCGCGTCGAGCTTGATCGCGACGTTCACGCGCTGTTGTTCGACGCCGAGCGAGCTGATCTTCTTGAACCCCGCGGGATAGACGCGCGACACCGTTCCCGACACCGGACCGTTCACGATGGCGTCGCCGAAGATCTCGACAGGGTCGCCCGGCGAGACGCGCGTCGCCCGCTGCGTCAGCACCTCGGCGATCACCTCGATGTCCTCGGCACGGCCCAATGTCAACAGCGGCGTGCCGGCCGACAGATACTGCCGCCGGGTCTGATGCCGATTCAGCACGACGCCGTCGATCGGGCTCCTGACCTCCGCGCGAGCGAGGTTGCGCTGCTCGATCTGAAGCTGGGCCTTGGCTTCGACCAGTTGCTTCTGATACGTCTCCACCTCGAACGACTTACGATCCTTGTAGTCGTGGATGAACTTCGGGCCGATGTAGCTCACCGCCGCGAGCGTCTTCAGCGCGGCAAGCTCCAGCAGGTCGCTCCGGTACTCGGCGTTGGCCTTTCGGTATTCGGTTTCGATCTGGCGAAGTTCTCGATCGGCGGCGGCATCGGTCTCGCGGAGCTTGCGCAACCGCTCGACCTCCGAATGGGCGAACTCGGCCACGGCCTTGGACGCCTCGATCTTCGCATCCGCCGCCTTGACCGTCTCGTCGATCGCCTTCACCGTGGCGGTCGCCTCCACCATCATGTTGTCTTCCAGGCGATGGTCCGACGTCTGGCGAATGCGCGTCTCGAGCACCGCGATCCGTTGCTCGGCCTGCGACACCTGGTCGCGCAGATCGTCCGTCTCCAGCTTGGCAATGACCTGGCCCGCCTTGATCGGATCGCCCTCGCGAAGCTCGATGCGCTCCAGCCAGCCGGCGATGGGCATCGAAACAAGAGTGTCGTGCGGCAATTCCGTGACCGCCCGTTCCTCGACGTATGCGCGGATCGTCCCCGTCGTGGGCCGAATGACCTGAAGCGTTGCGTCCGGTTTCATGGCCATCCAGCCGACCATCACGGCGGTGACGATGACAATGACTGCCAGGATCCAC